>NZ_JBBMRJ010000013.1:0-163111 GCF_037993085.1 Pseudomonas sp. YNh
GCCGACGTTCAGCGGCAAGGCACCGAAGACACTGCCAGCGGAAACCCGCTGCAGGCCGTTGACGCGAATATCGGAGATGGTGAAGGACTCGGCGTGAACTTCAGCGATCATCAGTGCGGACATGACCGCAGTTAGCAGCAGACGTTTCATGAAGTCCTTTTATTCCAACTGGCAATAAACAACCCGCCGCGACAACGCGGCAGGTTCGCAATTGAGCGAAGCTTTATAGTCGACCCAGATCGTTGATCAGGGCGAGCAACATCACCCCTATGACCAAACTGATACCGATCTGGACCCCCCAACCTTGCACCCGATCTGACAGCGGACGACCGCGCGCCAACTCGACCAGGTAAAACAGCAAATGCCCCCCATCCAGTACCGGGATGGGCAGCAAGTTAAGAACCCCCAGGCTTATGCTCAGGTAGGCCAGGAAATTCAGGAAATCCCCCACGCCGGACTGGGCTGAAGCGCCCGCCACTTTAGCAATGGTTATCGGTCCACTCAAGTTTTTTACCGAGAGCTCCCCGAACAGCATTTTCTTCAGCGATTCAAGGGTCAGCACGCTCATGTTCCAGGTGCGGGACAAGCCCTCACCCACCGCCTCGAGCGGGCCGTAGCTGATTTCGCGGAGCATGCTGGCAGGCCATTCGCCACCTTTTACCCCGGCGCCAAGATAGCCACCGGCAGCCTTGCCCTCACCCTTGCGCGCCAGGGTCACCGGCACTTCCAGGGCAGCGCCGTCGCGCTCCACACGCACGACCACTTTGGCATCCGGGCGGGCACGCACACTGTCGACGACCTGCTGCCATTCCGTCACCGGCACGCCATCGACGCTCAGCAGCTTGTCGCCTGTCTTGAGGCCCGCAGCGGCAGCCGGCCCCTTCGGATCAATCTCGGCCAGCACCGGCACCATCGCCGGGCGCCAAGGGTGCAGCCCCAGGGACTGGATAGGGTCCGGCTCGTCAGCACCCTTGAGCCAGCTGTCCAGCTTGACCTGCAGCTGGCGCTCGGCCGTGGCGCCTTCGTCGCGCACGCCAACCTGCAACGTGCCGCTTTCGCCCAGGCGACGAACCAGCTGCAGGTTGACCGCCGACCAACCGTTGGTCGGTTTGCCGTCGATAGAAACGATTTCCTGACCTGCAGTCAGCCCGGCCGATGCTGCCAGGCTGCCAGCATCGACCGTACCGATCACGGGACGGACCTGCTGGGTACCCAGCATCGCCAGCACCCAGAAGAACAGGATGGCCAGCAGGAAGTTGGCAATCGGGCCCGCCGCGACAATCGCGATACGCTGGCCTACGGACTTGCGGTTGAACGACTGATCAGCCAGCGCAGGCGGCACATCGCCCTCGCGCTCGTCGAGCATCTTCACGTAGCCGCCCAGCGGAATTGCTGCGACCACAAACTCGGTGCCATGGCGGTCATGCCAGCGCAGCAGCGGCGTGCCGAAGCCCACCGAGAAGCGCAGCACCTTGACGCCGCAGCGGCGTGCCACCCAGAAGTGGCCGAATTCATGGAAAGTGACCAGCACACCCAAAGCCACGAGGGTGCCGATAATCATGTAGAGCGCTGTCATGTCCATCTCCGAATGATGTTCAGCGGGCCGGCATCATGCCAACCCCCTCACGAACCTGGGCGGGCTTGCATCAGCGACCGTGACGCCTCAGCCACTCACGGGAAAGCTCCCGGGCACGCTGGTCGGCGGCGAACACCGCGTCCAGCGACGGCAGCGGCACAACGGGCTCCTGATCGAGCACCTGTTCGATCATACCCGCGATCTCCGGGAAGCGGATACGCCGCTCAAGAAATGCCTCGACCGCCACTTCGTTGGCCGCATTGAGTACGGCGGGTGCGCTGTTGCCGGCCTCGGCAGCCTGCCGCGCCAGGCGCAGGCAAGGGAAGCGCTGTTCGTCGGGCGCCTGGAAATCCAGGCGAGCAATGGCAAACAGGTCCAGCGGAGCCACCCCGGAATCGATGCGCTCAGGCCAGGCCAGGGCATTGGCGATGGGCGTGCGCATGTCCGGGTTACCCAGCTGCGCCAATACCGAGCCGTCCACGTAATCGACCAGGGAGTGGATGACACTCTGTGGGTGTACCACCACCTCGACCTTGGCCGGCGCGGCATCGAACAACCAGCAAGCCTCGATCAGTTCGAGCCCCTTGTTCATCATGCTGGCCGAATCCACAGAAATCTTGCGCCCCATGGACCAGTTGGGGTGCGCACAGGCCTGCTCCGGCGTCACATCGAGCAACGCCTCGACCGGTGTCTCGCGGAACGGGCCACCGGAAGCTGTCAGCAGTATCCGGCGTACGCCAACCGCGCTCAGGCCGCGAGCGTAGTCGCCAGGCATGCACTGGAAGATCGCATTGTGCTCGCTATCGATCGGCAACAATACGGCGCCGCTGCGCCGCACTGCCTCGATGAACAGCGCACCTGACATCACCAGGGCTTCCTTGTTGGCCAGCAACACCTTTTTGCCCGCCTCCACGGCAGCCAAGGTCGGGCGCAGGCCGGCGGCACCGACAATCGCTGCCATCACTGCATCCACTTCCGCTGCCGAAGCCACCTGGCAAAGCCCGGCCTCGCCTTCCAGCACCTCGGTGGCGCAGCCGGCCGCTGCAAGGGTTTCGCGCAGCCGCACGGCCGCCTCGGCACTCGGGACTACCGCGAACGCAGGGCGATGGCGTACACACAGGGCCAGCAACTCGTCGATCCGCGAATACCCGCTGAGGGCGAATACCTGATAGCGATCAGGGTGGCGCGCAATCACATCCAGCGTGCTCAGGCCGATGGAGCCGGTCGCCCCGAGTACGGTAATACGTTGCGGGCGGCTCACATCACACCCCATTCGGCAGCCCACAACAGCACGGCGAAAATCGGGATCGCCGCAGTAAGGCTATCAATGCGGTCGAGCACGCCGCCATGGCCAGGCAGCAGGTTGCTGCTGTCCTTGATGCCGGAACGGCGCTTGAACATGCTCTCTGTCAGGTCACCGACCACCGAGGACATGACCAGCAGCGCAGCACCCAGCAGGCCCAGCAGGATCTGGCCGAAACCCCAGTCGCGGCTGATGCCGACCGCCAAGGTAATTGCCAGGCTGACTGCCAGGCCGCCATACACGCCTTCCCAGCTCTTGCCCGGGCTGACCTGCGGGGCCAGCTTGCGCTTGCCGAAAGCCCTGCCAGAGAAGTAGGCGCCAATATCGGCAGCCCACACCAGCACCATGACCGACAGGATCAGCCAGTTGCCCAGCGGCCAGTGCTTGAGCAGCACCAGCCCCTGCCAGGCCGGCAGCAATACCAGCAGGCCGATCAGCAACCGGCAGGCCGCGCTGGCCCACAGCTCGCTGCTGCGCGGGTAGGTAAGCACCAGCCAGGTGGCCAGCCCCCACCAGATCACCGCGGCACCCAGCACCCAGGGCGCCAGCTCCGGAAGGATGTACAGCAACATCAGCGCTCCGGCGACCACCGCGGCATAGGCGATGCGCAGCGGCTGGGTCATCAACCCGGCCAGGCGCGCCCACTCCCAGGCGCCAAGGGTCACCACGAAGCCGATGAACAGGGCGAAATCCCCGCCGTTGAGCAGGAAGAAGCCACCCAGCGCAATCGGCAGCAGGATCAGCGCGGTAATGATGCGTTGTTTAAGCATTAAGCACGAGCTCCAGCCTCGACCTGCTCGCTGGTCTTACCAAAGCGGCGCTGGCGCGAAGCGAAATCGGCCAGGGCATTGCGCATGGCCTCGTGTTTGAAGTCCGGCCAGTACAGGTCGGAGAAGTACAACTCGGCGTAGGCCAGCTGCCACAACAGGAAATTGCTGATGCGGTGCTCGCCACCGGTACGAATACACAGGTCCGGCAGAGGTAACTCGCCGGTTGCCAGGCAGGTCTGCAGCAGGCCCGGGGTGATGTCTTCCGGACGCAGGTGCCCGGCTTGCACTTCCCGCGCCAGCCGCTGGGCGGCCTGGGCGATGTCCCACTGGCCACCGTAGTTGGCCGCGATCTGCAGGATGAAGCGGTTGTTGCCGGCGGTCAGCGCTTCGGCTTCGCGCATGGCAGCCTGCAACTCGGGATGGAAGCGCGAACGGTCACCGATGATGCGCAAGCTGATGTTGTTCTCGTTGAGGCGCTTGGCTTCACGGCGCAGGGCCGAGAAGAACAGCTCCATCAGCGCACCGACCTCTTCGGCGGGGCGCTGCCAGTTTTCGCTGGAGAACGCGAACAGGGTCAATACCTCGACCCCGGACTTGGCACACACCTCGATGACCGCGCGAACGGCGTCGACACCCGCCTTGTGCCCGGCAACGCCGGGCAGCAGGCGTTTTTTCGCCCAGCGGTTGTTGCCATCCATGATGATCGCGACATGACGCGGCACCGAGGACGGCGCCACTGGCTTGGTCTTTTCCATTAAGAAACCCCGGCCTTAGACGGCCATCAGGTCCTTTTCCTTGGCCTTGAAGGCGGCATCGACTTCGGCAACGAACTTGTCGGTAAGCTTCTGGATCTCGTCAGCGGCGCGACGTTCTTCGTCCTCGCTGATTTCCTTGTCCTTGGTCAGCTTCTTCAGGTCGGCCAGGGCGTCGCGGCGCACGTTGCGCACAGCTACCTTGGCATCCTCGCACACGCCGCTGGCCTGCTTGGTGTAACCCTTGCGGGTTTCCTCGGTCAGGGCTGGCATCGGCACACGAATGGTGGTGCCGGCGCTGGACGGGTTCAGGCCCAGGTCGGAGGTGAGAATGGCCTTCTCAATGGCAGCGCTGAGGTTCTTGTCGTGAGCGACAATCTTCAGGGTGCGGGCATCTTCGACGCTGATCGCAGCGACCTGGTTCAGCGGCATTTCGCTACCCCAGGCAGTGACTTTGACGCTGTCCAGGATGCTTGGGTGGGCACGACCGGTACGGATCGCCGCCAGGTGACGACCCAGCGCCTCGATGGACTTGCCCATGCGGTCCTGGGCGTCTTTCTTGATGTCGTTGATCATTTTTGAACTTCCTCGATCAGGGTTCCTTCCGCGCCGCCGTGCACGATGTTCAGCAGGGCGCCGGGCTTGTTCATATTGAAGACGCGCAACGGCATCTTGTGGTCGCGGCAGAGACAGATTGCCGTCAGATCCATCACACCCAGCTTGCGATCCAGCACTTCATCGTAGGTCAGATGATCGAACTTCTCGGCATGCGGGTCCTTGAATGGATCAGCAGTGTATACACCATCGACCTTGGTTGCCTTCAATACCACGTCGGCATCGATTTCGATGGCGCGCAGGCAGGCAGCAGAGTCGGTGGTGAAGAACGGGTTGCCGGTACCGGCAGCGAAAATTACGACTTCTTTGGCGTTCAGGTGGCGCATGGCTTTGCGGCGATCATAGTGATCGGTCACGCCAACCATGGAAATAGCCGACATGACAATGGCGGTAATGTTCGCCCGCTCCAGCGCGTCGCGCATGGCCAGGGCGTTCATTACGGTCGCCAGCATGCCCATGTGGTCACCGGTGACGCGGTCCATGCCGGCTGCACTGAGCGCCGCACCACGGAACAGGTTGCCACCACCGATCACCAGACCTACCTGAACACCGATGCCGACCAGTTGGCCGACTTCCAGCGCCATGCGATCCAGGACTTTTGGGTCGATCCCGAACTCTTCCGAGCCCATCAGGGCCTCGCCGCTAAGTTTGAGTAGAATGCGTTTATAGCGAGCCTGATGACCACTGCCCTGCTGAGCCATTGCGAATCTCTCCTGCGGCGTTTGTAAAAAATTCTGGCGGGCTGCTTGAGCCTGCATGTAACTCTAACGTGACGCAGCGACTGCGTCAGCGAGCAACGGTCTCGTAAACCGCTCCCGCTTTGACAAAGAGGCTGCGCGCGTGAGCGGGCAGCCTCTTTGGGGCGACAGACGGGGCTGTCTTACTGCTTGGCAGCAGCTACCTGAGCAGCAACTTCAGCAGCGAAGTCGTCGACTGGCTTCTCGATGCCTTCACCGACTTTGAAGTAGGTGAACGAAACGATTTCAGCGCCGGCTTTCTTGGCCAGCTCGCCAACCTTGACTTCCGGGTTCATGACGAAAGCCTGCTCTTTCAGCGAAGCTTCGGCCTTGAACTTGGTGATACGGCCGTTGATCATGTTCTCAACGATGTTTTCCGGCTTGCCGGCGATCTTGTCGGCGTTCAGCTGCAGGAAGACATTCTTCTCGCGCTCGATGGCCTCGGCGGAGATTTCCGACGAATCCAGGAACTCAGGGTTCGACGCTGCAACGTGCATGGCAATGTTCTTGGCCAGCTCGACGTCACCGCCTTTCAGAACGACGGCAGCGCCGATCTTGTTGCCGTGCAGGTAGGCACCAACAACGTCACCCTCAACGCGCACCAGGCGACGAATGTTGACGTTTTCGCCACACTTGGCAACCAGGGCTTCACGAGCAGCTTCACGCGATGCGATCAGCGGAGCAGCGTCGGTCAGCTTCTGGGCGAAGGCTTCTTCAAGGCTTTCGGCAACGAAGTTCTTGAAGTCGTCTTGCAGGGCCAGGAAGTCGGTCTGCGAGTTCACTTCCAGCAGAACGGCGGATTTACCGTCGGTCTTGACCGCGATAGCGCCTTCAGCAGCGACGTTGCCAGCCTTTTTGGCGGCCTTGATGGCGCCCGAGGCACGCATGTCGTCAATGGCTTTTTCGATGTCGCCGCCAGCCTTTTCCAGGGCTTTCTTGCAATCCATCATGCCTTCGCCAGTACGCTCGCGCAGTTCTTTTACCAGCGCTGCAGTAATTGCTGCCATTTCAAAATCCTCTTGGAAAGTTTTTCAACCATTCCACCCGCTCGACACGGGCGTTAAATTCTGCGAATCCGCTGTTGTTATCTCAGCCAACCCATAATGCGGGGCCCTTGCTGACAGCAGGATTTCAAGGTGGCAAAAAGGGGGCAAAGCCCCCTTTTTGCGTGCCAAGTAGACGCTAGCGCCTATTACTCAGCAGCAGGTGCAGCCGCTTCTTCAACATAGACTTCGGTGCCGCCAGCAACGTTGTTGCGGCCGCGGATGATGGCGTCGGCCATCGAAGTCATGTACAGCTCGATGGCGCGGATGGCGTCGTCGTTGCCTGGGATGATGTAGTCAACACCTTCCGGGCTGCTGTTGGTATCGACAACGCCGATAACCGGGATGCCCAGCTTGTTAGCTTCGGTGATAGCAATGCGCTCGTGATCAACGTCGATCACGAACAGGGCATCAGGCAGACCGCCCATGTCCTTGATACCACCCAGGCTGCGGTCCAGCTTTTCCAGATCGCGCGAACGCATCAGGGCTTCTTTCTTGGTCAGCTTGGCGAAGGTGCCATCTTCGGCCTGGGTTTCCAGGTCGCGCAGACGCTTGATCGAAGCACGGATGGTTTTGTAGTTGGTCAGCATGCCGCCCAACCAGCGGTGGTCAACGTATGGCGAACCGGCACGAGCAGCTTGCTCGGCGACGATCTTGCCGGCGGAACGCTTGGTGCCGACGAACATGATCTTGTTCTTGCCCTGAGCCAGACGCTCTACGAAAGCCAGAGCTTCGTTGAACATTGGCAGGGTTTTTTCCAGGTTGATGATGTGGATCTTGTTACGCGCGCCGAAAATGTACTTGCCCATTTTCGGGTTCCAGTAACGGGTCTGGTGGCCGAAGTGCACACCGGCCTTCAGCATATCGCGCATGTTGACTTGGGACATGATAGTTCCTTGATAAGTCGGGTTGGGCCTCCACGCATCCCAATGACCAACCCGCAAATTCGAAAATCCGGGGCACCCAGGTCATCGTGTCGACACGTGTGTGGGTTTAAGCTCACGGGGTCGTCCCCGAAAGCGGCGCATGTTATACCACAGACCGCGAGCGAACGAAACCCGAATAAGGTTGCGTCTGTCAGCGGTTTTTGCAGCGCCCCGCCAAACAGGCCAGAATGCCTCCTGTAGACAGCAGCATGGCCGCCTTTATCCCGACAGAATGCCGCCCTGCTCTGCTAGAATCCGGCCTTTCCCGTTTGTTCGCGCCGCGTGCGGCGCCGTAGAGAGCCTGTAATGACTGTCAACATCAAGACCGCAGAAGACATCGAGAAGATGCGCGTCGCCGGCCGCCTGGCCGCCGAGGTGCTGGAAATGATCGAGGAGCACGTCAAGCCCGGAGTTACCACCGAGGAGCTCGACCGCCTGTGCCACGACTATATCGTCAACGTCCAGCAGGCCATCCCGGCGCCCCTCAACTACAAGGGCTACCCGAAGTCGATCTGCACCTCGATCAACCATGTGGTCTGCCACGGCATCCCCAACGACAAGCCGCTCAAGGACGGTGACACGCTGAACATCGACGTCACCGTGATCAAGGACGGCTACCACGGCGATACCAGCCGCATGTTCCACGTCGGTACCGTGCCGGTGTGGGCCGAGCGCCTGTCCAGGGTTACCCAGGAGTGCATGTACAAGGCCATCGAGCTGGTCAAGCCGGGCTGCCGCCTGGGCGATATCGGCGAAGTGATCCAGAAGCACGCTGAAAAGAACGGCTTCTCGGTGGTGCGCGAGTTCTGCGGCCACGGCATTGGCAAGGTGTTCCACGAAGAGCCGCAGATCCTGCACTACGGCCGCGCCGGCACCGGCATGGAACTGAAAGAAGGCATGACCTTCACCATCGAACCGATGATCAACCAGGGCAAGGCCGACACCAAGGTGCTGGGCGACGGCTGGACCGCCATCACCAAGGACCGCAAGCTCTCGGCTCAGTGGGAACACACCCTGGTGGTGACTGCGACCGGCTACGAGATCTTCACCCTGCGCAAGGACGACACCATCCCGCGCACCTCGGCCTGACCGCACCGAGACAGGCCACCCGACGACAGGAACGTGACGCGATGCCCCAGGTGGACCCCGAGCTGTTCGATCGCGGCCAGTTCCAGGCGGAACTGGCCCTCAAGGCGAGCCCCATCGCCGCCTTCAAGAAAGCCATCCGCCAGGCCGGCGAGGTGCTCGACAAACGTTTCCGCAGTGGCGGCGAAATCCGCCCGCTGATCGAAGCCCGCGCCTGGCTCGTCGACAATATCCTGCAACAGGCCTGGAACCAGTTCGACTGGGGCGACCACAGCGGTATCGCCCTGGTCGCAGTGGGTGGCTACGGGCGTGGTGAGCTGCACCCGCATTCCGACATCGACCTGCTCATTTTACTGGGCGCCGCCGAGCACGAGCAGTACCGCAACGCCATTGAGCGTTTTCTCACCCTGCTGTGGGACATCGGCCTGGAAGTGGGCCAGAGCGTGCGCACCGTCGACGAGTGCGCCGAACAGGCCCGCGCCGACCTGACGGTGATTACCAACCTGATGGAAAGCCGCACCATTGCCGGGCCCGAAGCCCTGCGCCAGCGCATGCTGGAGGTGACCAGCACCGCGCACATGTGGCCGAGCAAAGACTTCTTCCTGGCCAAACGCGCCGAACTCAAGGCCCGTCACCACAAGTACAACGACACCGAGTACAACCTCGAACCCAACGTCAAGGGCTCGCCCGGTGGCCTGCGTGACATCCAGACAGTGCTGTGGGTGGCCCGCCGTCAGTACGGCACCCTGAACCTGCACGCATTGGCCGGCGAAGGTTTCTTGCTGGAAAGCGAGAACGAGCTGCTGGCTTCGTCCCAGGATTTTCTGTGGAAGGTGCGCTACGCCCTGCACATGCTGGCCGGTCGCGCCGAGGACCGCCTGCTGTTCGACCACCAGCGCAGCCTCGCCGCACTGCTGGGCTACAGCGACGAGAATCCCAAGCGGGCAATCGAGCAGTTCATGCAGCAGTACTACCGGGTGGTGATGAGCATCAGCCAGTTGTGCGACCTGATCATTCAACACTTCGAAGAGGTCATCCTCGCCGACGAAGACAGCGGCACCACCCAGCCGCTGAATGCACGCTTTCGCCTGCATGACGGCTATATCGAGGCTACCAACCCGAACGTGTTCAAGCGCACACCGTTCGCCATGCTGGAAATCTTCGTGCTGATGGCCCAGCACCCCGAAATCAAGGGCGTGCGTGCCGATACGGTGCGCCTGCTGCGTGAGCACCGCCACCTGATCGACGACACCTTCCGCACCGATATCCGCAACACCAGCCTGTTCATCGAGCTGTTCAAGTGCGAAATCGGCATCCACCGCAACCTGCGGCGGATGAACCGCTACGGCATCCTTGGCCGCTACCTGCCGGAGTTCGGCCTGATCGTCGGGCAGATGCAGCACGACCTGTTCCACATCTATACGGTCGATGCGCACACCCTCAACCTCATCAAGCACCTGCGCAAGCTGCAGTACACGCCGGTGTCCGAGAAATTCCCGCTGGCAAGCAAGCTGATGGGGCGCCTGCCCAAGCCCGAGCTGATCTACCTGGCCGGCCTCTACCACGACATCGGCAAAGGTCGCCAGGGCGACCATTCCGAACTGGGCGCGGTGGATGCGCAGAAGTTCTGCGAGCGCCACCAGTTGCCGGCCTGGGACAGCCGGCTGATCGTCTGGCTGGTGCTAAACCACCTGGTGATGTCGACCACCGCCCAGCGCAAGGACTTGTCCGACCCGCAGGTGATCAACGACTTTGCCCTGCACGTGGGCGACGAGACGCGCCTGGACTACCTGTACGTGCTGACCGTGGCCGATATCAACGCCACCAACCCCAGCCTGTGGAACTCGTGGCGGGCCAGCCTGCTGCGCCAGCTCTACAGCGAGACCAAGCGCGCCCTGCGCCGCGGCCTGGAAAACCCGCTGGACCGCGAAGAACAGATTCGCCAGACCCAGTCTGCAGCCTTGGACATCCTTGTACGCGAGGGCACCGACCCGGACGATGTCGAGCAACTGTGGTCGCAGCTGGGCGATGACTACTTTCTCAAGCACAACGCCGGCGATGTCGCCTGGCACACGGACGCGATCCTGCAGCAACCGGCCGATGGCGGGCCGCTGGTGCTGATCAAGGAAACCACCCAGCGCGAGTTCGAAGGCGGCACGCAGATCTTCATCTACGCCCCTGACCAGCACGATTTCTTCGCCGTGACGGTGGCAGCCATGTCGCAGCTGAACCTGAACATCCACGATGCACGCATCATCACGTCGAGCAGCCAGTTCACCCTCGACACCTACATCGTGCTGGACAACGACGGCGGGTCTATCGGCGACAACCCGCAGCGGGTCAAGCAAATTCGCGACGGCCTGACCGAAGCGCTGCGCAACCCCGAGGACTACCCGACCATCATCCAGCGCCGGGTACCGCGCCAGCTCAAACACTTCAACTTCCCGCCGCAGGTGACCATCCTCAACGATGCCCAGCGGCCGGTGACCATCCTCGAAATCACCGCACCAGACCGCCCAGGCCTGCTGGCCCGGCTGGGGCGGATCTTCCTGGAGTTCGACCTGTCGCTGCAGAACGCCAAGATCGCCACCCTCGGCGAACGGGTGGAAGACGTGTTCTTCATCACTGATGCCGACAACCAGCCGCTGTCCGACCCGCAGCTGTGCAGCCGCCTGCAGGAGGCCATCGTCCAGCAGTTGCAGGCCGGCCAGGCCAGCGATGCCAGCCCTACCCGCGTGACCTTTTAACGACTAGACGATTGACGAGACCTTGCGCCGATGAACCATGCCTTGACCCAGCTTCAGCCCTACCCGTTCGAGAAACTCCGTGCCCTGCTGGGCAGCGTGAAGCCTGCGGCAGACAAACGCGCCATCGCCCTGTCAATCGGTGAGCCAAAGCACGAATCTCCGGCATTCGTCGCCCAGGCCATGGCCGACAACCTCGACAAACTGGCGGTATACCCCAGCACCATCGGCCTGCCGGGCCTGCGCCAGGCGATCGGTCAGTGGTGCGAGCGTCGCTTTGGCGTGCCAGCCGGCTGGCTGGATGCCGACCGTCACATCCTGCCGGTCAATGGCACCCGTGAAGCGCTGTTCGCCTTCACCCAGGCGGTGGTCAACCGTGCCGATGACGGCCTGGTGATCAGCCCGAACCCGTTCTACCAGATCTACGAAGGCGCAGCGCTGCTGGCCGGGGCTACCCCGCACTACCTGCCGTGCCTGGAAAACAACGGTTTCAACCCTGACTTCGACGCCGTACCGGCCGAGGTGTGGAAGCGCTGCCAGATCCTGTTCCTGTGCTCACCGGGCAACCCCACCGGCGCGCTGGTGCCGATGGACACCCTGAAGAAGCTGATCGCCCTGGCCGACGAACACGACTTCGTGATCGCCGCCGACGAGTGCTACAGCGAGCTTTACTTCGATGAAGACGCGCCACCACCGGGCCTGCTGACCGCCTGCGCCGAGCTCGGCCGCAGTGATTTCAAGCGCTGCGTGGTGTTCCACAGCCTGTCCAAGCGCTCCAACCTGCCGGGCCTGCGCTCGGGCTTCGTGGCTGGCGATGCCGAGATCATCAAACCGTTCCTGCTGTACCGCACCTACCACGGCTGCGCCATGCCGGTACAAACCCAGCTGGCCAGCATCGCCGCCTGGCAGGATGAGGCGCATGTACGCGCGAACCGCGACCAGTACCGCGCCAAGTACGATGCCGTGCTGGACATCCTGCAGCCGGTGCTGGACGTGCAGCGCCCGGACGGCAGCTTCTACCTCTGGGCCAAGGTGCCGGGCTGTGATGCCGAGTTCACCCGCGACCTGTTCGAAGCCCAGCATGTGACGGTGGTACCGGGGTCGTACCTGTCGCGTGATGTGGATGGCGTGAACCCGGGCGCAGGGCGTGTGCGCATGGCGCTGGTGGCACCGCTGGCCGAATGCATCGAGGCGGCGGAGCGGATTCGCGCCTTCCTGCAGAACCGCTGATTCAGCAATGCTTTAATTTTGTGCAGAACCTGTGGGAGCGGGTTCACCCGCGAACACCGGCGCAGCCGGTGCCATACACCGTATCGCCTGATTCGCGAGTGAACTCGCTCCCACAGGGCCGCAAAGCGGCCCCCTGCGGGTCTACCTGACCTGCCCCAGGTTGGCCTCGCTCATATCCAGCTCCCCAAGCACCTGCCGGACCACCTCATCCCCCACCAGGTGCTGGCGATGCAGGTTATACAGCTCCAGCCGCTGCGCCCTCAGCGCACGCAAACGCAAGCGCCGCTCCAGCAAGTCCATCTGGTCGGCCAGGGCCTTGGCTTCGGCACTGTCGTTGTAGCTGTTCAGCTCATCCCGGTACTCAGCCATCAACCGCGCCTTCAGCTCGGTCGCCAAGGTTGCCTGCGCAGCATCCTGCGGGGCATTGGCGTCGATCACTTCTTCTGCTTCCAGGGCATGGATCGCCGCCTCGGCCGTGCGGCGCCAGGCTTCCTGCACTTCCTGGTGCAAGCGCTCGTCCGGGCTTTTGGTCACCCCGCGCAGCAGTATCGGCAGCGCGATGCAGGCGCTGATCAACGACAGCAGGATCACCCCGGCGGCAATGAATATCAGCAAGTCACGCTCAGGGAAGGCCTTGCCCGCGCCCATCAGCAACGGCACCGACATCACACCCGCCAGGGTCACCGCACCGCGCACACCGCCCAGGGTCAGCAGCCAGCAGGAGCGCGCCGTAGGCATCAGCACCAGCGCCGGTTTGCCGCGCCAGCGGCGCACCACGCCGATCGAGCGCCAGATGCTCTGCACCCAGATGAACCGCAGCAGGATCAGCGCAGCAAAGATCGCCACCACGTCCAGGCATCGGTAGGCCAGGGTCGGCCACACGGTGGCTTCGTGGCTGACCACCGCCTTGATGATGTCCGGCAACTGCAGGCCCAATAGCAGGAAGATGAGGCCATTGAAGGCGAACTCCAGCAGCGACCACACGCTGCGGTTGAGCAGGCGGGTGCTGGTCTGCCGCGGCAGCAGGTCAAGCCAGCTTTGCATCATGCCGGCCGCCACCGCCGACAGGATGCCCGACACGCCCAGGCGCTCGGCCAGCACGTAGGCGGCGAATGGCAGCAACAACATGAACACCACGTGGGTGGCCGGGTCGTCCCAACCGCGGGCGATCATCCAGGCGCGCAGGCGGCCCACCAGCCAGCTGAGGCCCACACCCACCGCGAGGCCGCCAAGCGCCACCAGGACGAAACTGAAGCTTGCATCAGTCAGCGAGAACACCCCGGTGATCGCCGCCGCCAGGGCGAACTTGAAGGTGACAAGGCCCGATGCATCGTTCATCAGGGCCTCCCCCTGCAGCATGTGCATCAGCGGGGTGGGCAGGCGATCCTGGGCGATGGCCGAAACCGCCACGGCATCGGTCGGCGAGAGTACCGCCGCCAGGGCGAACGCTACCGGCAGGGGGATGCTCGGCAGCAGCCAGTGAATGAAGTAGCCGGCCCCGACCACGGTGAACAGCACCAGACCGACGGCCAGCGCCACCACTGGCCCGCGAATGCGCCACAACTCACGCTTGGGGATGCGCCAGCCATCGGCAAACAGCAGCGGCGGCAAGAACAGGAACAGGAACAACTCGGGGTCCAGGGCCACGTGCAGGCCCAGGGTCGGCAGGGCCAGCAAGGCACCGGCAGCGATCTGTACCAGCGGCAGGGGCAGCGGAATCATGCGGCCGACCAGCTTCGACAGGCTGACCAGCGTCAGCAGGATGAGGACGGTGTAGGCGGACTGCATCCGGGAAAGCTTCCTTTGTGAACCAGAAACGATAGCAAGGCGAAACATCGCCATTGGAACAATATGTTAGCGGCGACCGACGGTTCGGGACCGCTGCACGATAGTCGCAGGTGACGGGGGAATATGTAACATGATGATACCCAGCTAATGTGACCGGGGCTTGCGAGTCGCGTGCCCCGTTAATGAAGACTTGAACTACAGCGATCCCGTCGTATAATCGATATTAACGAATAACGTTAAGCGTTCAAGCTCATGATTCAAAGCTTTAGCTGTGCCGACACGGAAGCGCTCTTCACAACGGGAAAGACACGGCGATGGTCAGATATCAAGTCAGTCGCGGAGCGCAAACTGGCCATGCTCGATGCCGCAACAGCGTTGCGAGACCTTAGGTCGCCACCTGGCAACCGCCTCGAGTCACTGAGCGGCAACCGCGCCGGCCAACACAGTATCCGTGTAAATGACCAATGGCGGCTGTGCTTCACCTGGACAGAACACGGGCCAATTAACGTTGAAATTGTCGATTACCACTGAGGTGCATCATGCTCAAGAACGGTATGCGTCCAATCCATCCGGGTGAAATCCTGCGGGAGGACTTCCAGAAGGAGATGGGCTTCAGCGCCGCAGCTCTGGCCAGGGCGTTGGGTGTAGCAACGCCAACCGTCAACAACATCCTGCGCGAACGGGGCGGTGTTTCCGCCGACATGGCACTGCGTCTGTCCATCTGCCTGGACACCACCCCTGAGTTCTGGCTCAACCTGCAGACGGCCTTCGATCTGCGCACCGCCGAACAGCAACACGGCGATGAGATCATCGGATCGGTCCAGCGCCTGGTCGCTTGAACACATCCTGATCAATAAACAGGGGCGCCACGGGCGTGGCGCCGCGAGGATCGTTCCCGCATAATCCCGCGACTGACATCGAAAAACGGAGAGATTGGGGCGACTTGTAACCCCAATGTACACAATGACCTACACGCTCTACGGCATCAAAGCCTGTGACACCATGAAAAAGGCGCGTACCTGGCTCGAAGACAAAGCCATCGCCTACGAATTCCATGACTACAAAACCCAAGGCATCGACCGCGACAGCCTGAACCGCTGGTGCGACGAACACGGCTGGGAAGTCATCCTCAACCGTGCCGGCACCACCTTCCGCAAGCTGGACGACGCCAGCAAGGCAGACCTCGACCAGGCCAAGGCCGTCGAGCTGATGCTGGCCCAGCCGTCGATGATCAAACGCCCGGTGCTTGACCTTGGCGCGCGCACCCTGGTCGGCTTCAAGCCGGACCTGTACGCCGCTGCCCTGGCCTGAGCCCCCACCCTATTTCGCACGAGGTAATCACATGTCCAATACCCTGTTCAGCCTGGCCTTCGGTGTCGGCTCCCAGAACCGCCAGGGCGCCTGGCTGGAAGTGTTCTACGCACAACCGCTGCTCAACCCGAGCGCCGAGCTGGTTGCCGCTGTAGCACCTGTTCTCGGTTACGAAGGTGGCAACCAGGCCATCGCCTTCAGCAACGGCCAGGCCTTGAAACTGGCCGAAGCCTTGAAAGGCGTGGATGCTGCCCAGGCCGCCCTGCTGACCCGCCTGGCCGAAAGCCACAAGCCGCTGGTAGCCACCCTGCTGGCCGAAGACGCTGCCCTGACCTCCACCCCGGAGGCCTACCTCAAGCTGCACCTGCTGTCGCACCGCCTGGTCAAGCCACATGGCCTGAGCCTGGCTGGCATCTTCCCGCTGCTGCCGAACGTAGCCTGGACCAACCAGGGCGCGGTCGACCTGGCCGAACTGGCCGAGCTGCAACTGGAAGCGCGCCTGAAGGGCGAGCTGCTGGAAGTGTTCTCGGTGGACAAGTTCCCGAAGATGACCGACTACGTGGTCCCGGCCGGCGTGCGCATCGCCGATACCGCCCGTGTGCGCCTGGGCGCCTACATCGGCGAAGGCACCACCATCATGCACGAAGGCTTCGTCAACTTTAACGCTGGCACCGAAGGCCCGGGCATGATCGAAGGCCGCGTGTCCGCCGGCGTATTCGTTGGCAAAGGTTCCGACCTGGGCGGCGGTTGCTCGACCATGGGTACCCTGTCCGGTGGCGGCAACATCGTCATCAAGGTGGGTGAAGGCTGCCTGATCGGCGCCAACGCTGGTATCGGCATCCCGCTGGGCGACCGCAACACCGTTGAAGCCGGCCTGTACATCACCGCTGGCACCAAGGTGAACCTGCTGGACGAAAACAACGAGCTGGTCAAAGTGGTCAAGGCCCGCGACCTGGCCGGCCAGACCGACCTGCTGTTCCGCCGCAACTCGCTGAACGGCGCGGTAGAGTGCAAGACCCACAAGTCGGCCATCGAGCTGAACGAGGCCCTGCACGCTCACAACTGAGCATGCTCGGCGTTTGAAATGTTAAGATCGGGTCTGGCACCACGCCAGACCCGATTTTCATTCCAGGCCCCGTGACCATGTTCCAGCCCTCCCCCTGGCGTGCCGACTTCCCCGCCATCGCCGCCCTGCAACGGCAGCACCAGACCTATCTGGACAGCGCCGCTACCACCCAAAAGCCGCAAGCCCTGATCGATGCCTTGAGCCATTACTACGGCCACGGCGCGGCCAACGTACACCGTGCCCAGCACCTGCCCGGTGCACTGGCGACCCAGGCCTTCGAAACCAGCCGCGACAAGGTCGCCGCCTGGTTGAATGCCGCTGACTCACGGCAGATCGTGTTCACTCACGGTGCCACCTCGGCCTTGAATCTGCTGGCCTACGGCCTTGAGCACCGCTTCGAAGCCGGTGACGAAATTGCCATCAGCGCGCTGGAACACCATGCCAACCTGCTGCCCTGGCAGCAGCTGGCACGCCGGCGCAACCTGCGCCTGGTGATACTGCCGCTGGATCCCTTTGGCCGCATCGACCTGAACCAGGCACTGCAACTGATAGGCCCGCGCACCCGGGTGCTCGCCGTCAGCCAGCTGTCCAACGTACTGGGTACCTGGCAACCGCTGCCGGCCCTGCTTTCCCATGCCCGCGCACAAGGCGCGCTGACCGTGGTAGACGGTGCCCAGGGCGTGGTGCATGGCCGCCACGATGTGCAGCAACTGGGCTGCGACTTCTATGTGTTCTCCAGCCACAAGTTGTACGGCCCGGATGGGGTTGGCGTGCTGTACGGCCACACTAGGGCGCTGGAGCTGCTGCGCCATTGGCAGTTCGGTGGCGAGATGGTGCAACTGGCCGAGTACCAGAGCGCCAGCTTTCGCCCCGCACCGCTGGGGTTCGAGGCAGGTACGCCGCCAATCGCCGGGGTGATAGGCCTGGGGGCAACCCTGGATTATTTGGCCAGCCTCGACGCCCAGGCTGTCGAAGCCCACGAAACCAGCCTGCACCAGCATTTGCTGCGCGGCCTGGCTGACCGTGAGGGCGTGCGGGTATTGGGGGCACCGCAGACGGCGCTGGCCAGCTTCGTCATCGAGGGCGTGCACAACGCCGATATCGCCCACCTGCTCACCGAGCAAGGGATAGCCGTGCGTGCCGGACACCACTGCGCCATGCCGCTCTTGCAAGGGCTGGGGCTGGAGGGCGCAATCCGTGTATCGCTGGGCTTGTACAACGACAGCGACGACTTGCAGCGCTTCTTCGCTGCGCTTGATCAGGGCCTGGAGTTGCTGCGATGAGCATGCCGGAACAGGCGCGCCAGGCGCTGGAAGCGTTTGAGCAAGGCAAGGGCTGGGAACAGCGCGCCCGGCTGCTGATGCAGTGGGGCGACCGCCTGGAACCGTTGGCCGAGACTGACAAGACCGAAGCCAACCGGGTGCATGGCTGCGAAAGCCTGGTCTGGCTGGTGGCCGAACTCGTCGATGGGCAGTGGCGGTTCAAGGCCAGTAGCGATGCACGCTTGTTGCGCGGGCTGCTGGCGTTGTTGCTGGTGCGAGTGCAGGGTTTGACCAGTGAAGAGCTGGCCAGGCTTGATCTGCGCGAGTGGTTCACCCAACTGGGGCTAGAGCGCCAGCTCTCGCCGTCACGCAGCAATGGGCTGCATGCAGTGTTACAGCGGATGGCGCAGTTGGCGTCCAGTTGCTGAATGTGTGCTGGCTTCTTCGCGGGCTTGCCCGCTCCCACAGGTACTGCATCTCTCAGCAAAGGTGAGGCACCTGTGGGAGCGGGCGAGCCCGCGAAGAGGCTCTGCCGGTTTACTCAGGCTTGATACGTTCCGAAGGCCGCCGCGCACCGGCCACCAGCTTCTCGATCGCCTTGCTCGCCGCCACCATGCCAAAGGTCGCGGTCACCATCATCACCGCGCCAAAGCCACCCGAGCAGTCCAGCCTTACACCCTCACCCACGAAGCTCTTCTGCAGACAAACGCTGCCATCTCCCTTGGGGTAACGCAGCTGTTCGCTGGAGAACACGCACGGCACACCATAGTTGCGGCTGACATTGCGCGAGAAGTTGTAATCGCGGCGCAGGGTGGAGCGCACCCGCGAGGCCAGCGGGTCGTTGAAGGTCTTGTTCAGGTCGGCGATCTGGATCTGTGTCGGGTCGATCTGACCACCAGCGCCACCTGTGGTCACGATGGCGATCTTGCGCCGCCGGCACCAGGCAATCAACGCAGCCTTGGCCATGACGCTGTCGATGCAGTCAATTACACAGTCCAGCTGCTCGTGGATGTGCTCGGCCATGGTTTCACGGGTGACGAAGTCGGCCACCGCATGCACCGTGCATGCCGGGTTGATCGCCCGCAGGCGCTCAGCCATGACCTCCACCTTGGGCCGCCCCACCTGCCCTTCCAAGGCATGGGCCTGGCGGTTGGTGTTGCTGACGCAGACGTCGTCCAGATCAAACAGGGAAATTTCACCCACGCCGCTGCGGGCCAGCGCTTCGGCCACCCACGAGCCAACCCCGCCAATACCGACCACGCCCACATGGGCCTGGCCCAGGCGTTGCAGCCCCTGGTCGCCATACAGCCGGGCAACGCCGGCGAAGCGTGGATCTTCTGTGCTCATGTTCATACCCCAAAAAACCGGCGCGCATTATATGCCAGCGGGCCCATGGCCTGCATCGTTAGGAAAGACACTACCAACCCTGCTTTAATGTCCTATCACTTCGACACAAATGGACGACAATGTCTTCACGTAAATTCGGCCTGAACCTGGTTGTGGTGCTGGCCATCGCCGCGCTGTTCACCGGGTTCTGGGCACTGATCAACCGCCCGGTCTCCGCCCCCGCCTGGCCAGAGCAGATCTCTGGCTTTTCGTATTCGCCGTTCCGTCTGGGTGAAAGCCCGCAGAAGGGCCAGTACCCCACTGACGACGAGATGCGCCAGGACCTGGAGCAGTTGAGCAAACTGACCGACAGCATCCGTATCTATACGGTGGAAGGCACCCAGGCCGACATCCCGCGTCTGGCCGAGGAATTCGGCCTGCGCGTGACCCTGGGGATATGGATCAGCCCGGACCTGGAGCGCAACGAACGCGAAATCGCCACGGCCATCCAGTTGGCCAACACCTCGCGCAGCGTGGTGCGGGTAGTGGTCGGCAACGAGGCGCTGTTCCGTGAAGAAGTCACCCCGGAAAACCTGATCAAATACCTGGACCGGGTACGCGCAGCCGTCAAGGTACCGGTGACCACCAGTGAGCAATGGCACATCTGGAAGGAAAACCCGGAGATCGCCAAGCACGTCGACCTGATTGCCGCGCACATCCTGCCCTACTGGGAATTCGTGCCGATGAAGGATTCGGTCGAGTTCGTGCTCGACCGCGCCCGCGAGCTGAAGCACCAGTTCCCGCGCAAACCGCTGCTGCTGTCGGAGGTCGGCTGGCCGAGCAACGGCCGCATGCGAGGTGGTGCCGATGCCAGCCAGGCCGACCAGGCCATCTACCTGCGCACCTTGGTCAACACCCTCAACCGCCGTGGCTACAACTACTTCGTCATCGAAGCCTATGACCAGCCGTGGAAGGCCAGCGACGAAGGCTCGGTAGGCGCCTACTGGGGCGTGTACAACGCCGAGCGCCAGCAAAAATTCAACTTCGACGGCCCCGTGGTGGCGATCCCGCAGTGGCGCGCCCTGGCGGTAGCCTCGGTGGTGCTGGCGATGATTGCGCTGATGGTGCTGTTCATCGACGGCTCGGCGCTGCGCCAGCGTGGCCGCACATTCCTCACCTTCATCACCTTCCTGTGCGGGTCGGTGCTGGTGTGGATTGCCTATGACTACAGCCAGCAATACAGCACCTGGTTCAGCCTCACCGTGGGCGTGCTGCTTGCCCTTGGCGCGCTGGGCGTGTTCATCGTGCTGCTGACCGAGGCCCATGAACTGGCCGAGGCAGTATGGATACACAAGCGCCGACGCGAGTTCCTGCCGGTGCAGGCCGACAGCGCCTACCGGCCCAAGGTGTCGGTGCATGTGCCGTGCTACAACGAGCCACCCGAGATGGTAAAGCAGACCCTCGACGCCCTGGCCGCGCTGGACTACCCCGACTACGAAGTGCTGGTGATCGACAACAACACCAAGGACCCGGCCGTATGGGAGCCGCTGAAGGCTCACTGCGAGAAGCTCGGCGAGCGCTTCAAGTTCTTCCACGTCGCGCCACTGGCCGGCTTCAAGGGCGGCGCGCTGAACTACCTGCTCCCGCATACGGCCAAGGACGCCGAAGTGATCGCAGTGATCGACTCGGACTACTGCGTCGACCGCAACTGGCTCAAGCACATGGTGCCGCATTTCGCCGACCCGAAAATTGCCGTGGTGCAGTCGCCGCAGGACTATCGTGACCAGCACGAAAGCGCCTTCAAGAAGCTGTGCTACAGCGAGTACAAGGGTTTCTTCCACATCGGCATGGTCACCCGCAACGACCGTGACGCCATCATCCAGCACGGCACCATGACCATGACCCGGCGCACGGTACTGGAAAAGCTGGGCTGGGCCGAATGGTGCATCTGCGAGGACGCCGAGCTGGGCCTGCGCGTGTTCGAGAAGGGCCTGTCGGCCGCCTACGCCCACAACAGCTACGGCAAGGGCCTGATGCCCGACACCTTCATCGACTTCAAGAAGCAGCGCTTCCGCTGGGCCTACGGCGCCATCCAGATCATCAAGCACCACGCCAGTGCCCTGCTGCGCGGCAAGGGCAGCGAGCTGACCCGTGGCCAGCGCTACCACTTCCTGGCCGGCTGGCTGCCGTGGGTCGCCGACGGCATGAACATCTTCTTCACCATAGGCGCGCTGCTGTGGTCGGCGGCGATGATCATCGTGCCGCACCGGGTCGACCCGCCGCTGATGATCTTCGCCATCCCGCCGCTGGCGTTGTTCTTCTTCAAGGTCGGCAAGATCATCTTCCTTTACCGCCGCGCAGTGGGGGTCAACCTCAAGGACGCCTTTGCCGCAGCACTGGCCGGGCTGGCGCTGTCGCATACCATTGCCAAGGCGGTGCTGTACGGTTTCTTCACCAGCAGCATGCCGTTCTTCCGCACGCCAAAGAATGCCGACAGCCATGGACTGCTGGTAGCACTTTCCGAAGCGCGGGAAGAGCTGTTCATCATGTTGCTGCTGTGGGGTGCGGCGCTGGGCATCTACCTGGTGCAGGGGCTGCCGAGTTCGGACATGCGCTTCTGGGTGGCGATGCTGCTGGTGCAGTCGTTGCCTTACGTGGCGGCGCTGGTGATGGCGTTGCTGTCTTCGCTGCCCAAGCCAGTGGAGAAGGCTGCCGAGCCGCAACAGGCTTGAGATTGCCGGGGCTGCTTTGCAGCCCTTTCGCGGCGCAAGGCCGCTCCCACAGGGGACCGCGGCAGCCAGATAACCCGCGATCGCTTGTGGCAGCGGCCTTGCGTCGCGACAGGGCCGCAAAGCGGCCCCATTGGCCCTTCGGTTTGATATAAGATAACGCCCCTCAGATTTCCCCGCCTTGCCTTGCCCCGGAGTCCCCCATGACGGCCCCTGCCGAGCTCTCGCCTACCCTTCAACTGGCCTGCGACCTGATCCGTCGCCCCTCGGTCACCCCTGTCGACGCCGACTGCCAGGCGCAGATGATGAAACGCCTGGGCGCCGTGGGCTTCAGGCTCGAGCCGATGCGCATTGAAGACGTAGACAACTTCTGGGCCACCCACGGCAGCCAGGACGGCCCGGTGCTGTGCTTTGCCGGCCACACCGACGTGGTGCCCACCGGCCCGGTGCAGCAATGGCAGCACGAACCGTTCGAAGCACTGATCGACGCTGACGGCATGCTCTGCGGCCGCGGCGCCGCCGACATGAAAGGCAGCCTGGCCTCCATGGTGATCGCCAGCGAGCGCTTCGTGCACGACTACCCGAACCACCGCGGCAAGGTCGCCTTCCTGATCACCAGCGACGAGGAAGGCCCTGCGCACCACGGCACCAAGGCAGTGGTCGAGCGCCTGAAAGCACGCAACGAACGCCTGGACTGGTGCATCGTAGGCGAACCCTCCAGCACCACCCTCCTGGGTGACGTGGTCAAGAACGGCCGCCGTGGCTCGCTGGGTGCCAAGCTGACCGTGCGCGGCAAGCAGGGCCACGTGGCCTACCCGCACCTGGCACGTAACCCGATCCACCTGGCCGCCCCGGCCTTGGCGGAACTGGCAGCCGAGCACTGGGACGAAGGCAATGCGTTCTTCCCGCCAACCAGCTTCCAGATCTCCAACCTCAATTCCGGCACCGGCGCCACCAACGTGGTACCGGGCGAGCTGACCGCGCTGTTCAACTTCCGCTTCTCCACCGAGTCGACTGTCGAAGGCCTGCAGGCGCGAGTGTCGGCGATTCTCGACAAGCATGAACTGGACTGGTCGATCGACTGGGCGCTGTCTGGCCTGCCGTTCCTCACCGAACCTGGTGAACTGCTCGACGCCGTGGCACACAGCATCAAGGGCGTCACCGGCCGCGATACCCAGCCATCCACCAGCGGCGGCACTTCCGATGGCCGTTTCATCGCCACCATGGGCACCCAGGTGGTGGAGCTTGGCCCGGTCAACGCCACCATTCACCAGGTGGACGAGCGGATCCTGGCCAGCGACCTGGACCTGCTGACCGAAATCTACTACCAGACTCTGGTTCGGTTGCTCGCCTGATGCTCGCCTGCCCCCTTTGCCAGGCGCCGCTGAGCCGGCTCGACAACAGTGTGGTGTGCCCGGCCGGCCACCGCTTCGACCGCGCCCGCCAGGGTTACCTGAACCTGCTGCCGGTGCAGCACAAGAACAGCCGCGACCCAGGTGACAACCAGGCCATGGTCGAGGCCCGCCGCGACTTCCTCGACGCTGGCCACTACGCCCCGGTGGCCCGCCGCCTGGCCGAGCTGGCCGCCGAGCGCCAGCCCGGCGCCTGGCTGGACATCGGCTGCGGCGAGGGTTACTACACCGCACTGCTCGCCCAGGCCCTGCCGGCTGCCGACGGTTACGCCCTGGACATCTCCCGCGAGGCGGTCAAGCGTGCCTGCCGCCGCGCGCCCCAGGTTACCTGGATGGTCGCCAGCATGGCCCGCGTGCCGCTGGCCGACGCCAGCTGCCAGTTCATCGCCAGCGTGTTCAGCCCGCTGGACTGGGCCGAGGCCAAGCGCCTGCTCAGCCCCGGCGGTGGCCTGATGCGGGTGGGCCCGACCAGCGGCCACCTGATGGAGTTGCGCGAGGTGCTGTACGATGAGGTACGCCCTTACGCCGACGACAAGCACCTGGCCCTCGTCCCTGAAGGCATGGCCCACGCCCACAGCGAAACGCTCGAGTTCCGCCTGAGCCTGGCCGTGCCCAAGGCACGCGCCGACCTGCTGGCGATGACCCCGCACGGGTGGCGCGCCAGCGCCGAAAAACGCGCCAAGGTGATCGACCAGCCCGAGCCGTTCGAGGTCACGGTTTCAATGCGTTATGACTATTTCGTGCGCCAAGACTGAGCAAACCCGGAGCCCTTATGCGCCAACCCGATATCGAGATCTACCTGAAGGACGCCGACGTCGACCACAAGCAGATTGCCGAGTGGCTCGCCCAGGCGATTGGCCCGTGCAGCGAATGGCAGCAGAAAGGCCAGACGTTCAAATGCAAGGCCGGTAACATTCCGGTCACCTGGCTACCCAAGGCTGTAGGGAAATGGAACAGCCTGTACCTGGAAAGCGATCAGACGCCATGGGCCGATGATATCGCCTGCGCCCGCGCTGCATTCGCCGCACTGGGTGTAGAAGTGCGCTGCGCGCCGGGTGGCTGGGTCGAGGAAGACGGGGAAGAAGATGCCGACCGCTGGGTCCGCATCAGCGCCGACGGTGAAGAGGAAATCACCTGGCGCACTTCTTGAGCTGCAAGCTTTGATCTGCAAGCGCCAAGACGGATCGCATCAGGCTGCAAGTACACGGTCACTTGCAGCTTGAGGCTTACAGCTTGAGGCTCAGAGCCCTACTACGTCCTCGGCTTGCAGGCCTTTCTGGCCCTGCACGCAGGAGTACTCAACCCGCTGCCCCTCGACCAGGGAACGATGCCCCTCACCGCGGATCGCCCGATAATGGACGAACACATCCGCACCACCTTCGCGCTGAATGAAGCCAAAGCCTTTGGCATCGTTGAACCACTTTACATTCCCAGTCTCACGAGACGACATCTGAACTACTCCGGATTTTTATTGTGAAGATCGCCTTGTAGGCATGAGCTCACGGCCCCGTGCCAACGCCGCTTGCTGAAATATCCTGCAAGTGGCAGGCCGAGTATATGACACAGAACAAAAAAAATTGATGACGGTCCCGCCGTTGGCCGTTTTTTGCTGAACTTACGCCGATACGGCAGACTAAATAGCTGGATACTCACCTGAAAATCACACCCAGGGCACTCACCCCATGACCCGTTCCCCCCTGCGCCGCCTGATCTTCGGCGCCCTGCGTCGCCTGTTGTACCTGTGGGTGCGCTCCGAGACCATCAACCAGTCTTCCATGTCCCTCAACCTCGACCGCAGTCGGCCGGTGTTCTATGCGCTGCCCTCGCCCGCGCTCACCGACCTGGCCGTGCTCGACCACGAGTGCACCAAGGCGGGGCTGCCGCGCCCGGTGCTGCCGGTGGCTGTCGGCCCGCTGCAGGAGCCGGCCGGGTTCTTCTACCTGACTCCCGATCCGGACTGGCTTGGCCGCCAGGACAAAAGCGGCGCCCCGCCCACGCTTGAGCGCCTGGTGGCTGCCGTCAGCCAGCATGCCGAAGAAGATGCGCAGATCATCCCGGTCAGCGTGTTCTGGGGCCAGACGCCGGCCAGTGAGTCCAGCCCATGGAAGCTGCTGTTCGCCGACAGCTGGGCGGTGACCGGGCGTTTGCGCCGGCTGCTGACCGTGCTGATCCTGGGGCGCAAGACCCGGGTGCAGTTCTCCGCGCCCATCCACCTGCGCGAACTGGTGCAGCACAACAAGGGCCACGAGCGCACCGTGCGCATGGCCCAGCGCCTGATGCGCGTGCATTTTCGCAACCTCAAGACCGCCGTCATCGGCCCGGACATCTCGCACCGGCGCAACCTGGTCAAAGGCCTGATCCATGCCCCGCAGGTGCGCCAGGCCATCGCCGACGAGGCCCAACGCGAGAACCTGCCGCTGGCCAAGGCCGAAGCACAGGCACTGCGTTATGGCAACGAGATCGCCTCGGACTACACCTACACGGTCATCCGCTTTCTCGAAGTGGTGCTCAGCTGGTTCTGGAACAAGATCTACGACGGCATCAAGGTCAACCATATCGAACAGGTTCAGGGCATAGCCCCCGGCCACGAAGTGATCTACGTGCCGTGCCACCGCAGCCACATCGATTACCTGCTGCTGTCGTACCTGCTGTTCCGCAACGGCCTTACCCCACCGCACGTGGCCGCTGGCATCAACCTCAACATGCCGGTGGTGGGTAACCTGCTGCGCCGGGGCGGCGCCTTCTTCATGCGCCGTACGTTCAAGGGTAACCCGCTGTACACCGCCGTGTTCAACGAGTACCTGCATACCCTGTACACCAAGGGTTTTCCGGTCGAGTACTTCGTCGAAGGTGGCCGATCGCGTACCGGGCGCATGCTGCAGCCGCGTACCGGGATGCTGGCCATTACCCTGCGCAGCTTCCTGCGCTCGTCACGCACGCCGGTCGTGTTCGTGCCGGTGTACATCGGCTACGAGCGCGTGCTCGAAGGCCGCACCTACCTGGGCGAGTTGCGCGGTGCCAGCAAAAAGAAGGAGTCGGTGTTCGACATCTTCAAGGTGTTTGGCGCGCTCAGGCAGCGCTTTGGCCAGGTCTACGTCAACTTCGGTGAACCGATCCGTCTCGCCGGTTTCCTCGATGAGCAACAGCCCGGCTGGCGTGAACAGGATCACGGCCCGCAGTACCGCCCGGCCTGGCTCAACGCCGCCACTACCCGCCTGGGCGAAACCGTGGCCCGTCACCTCAACGAGGCGGCCGCCATCAACCCTGTCAACCTGGTGGCCCTGGCGCTGCTGTCCACCAGCCGCCTGGCCCTTGACGAACGCGCCCTGACCCGCGTGCTCGACCTTTACCTGGCCTTGTTGCGCCAGGTGCCCTACTCGCCGCACACCACCCTGCCCGACGGCGACGGCCAGGCACTGATCGAACACGTGCGTAGCATGAACCTGGTGGCCGAGCAGAAGGACGCCCTGGGCCGCATCCTCTACCTGGATGAAGGCAATGCGGTACTGATGACCTATTACCGCAACAACGTGCTGCACATCTTCGCCCTGCCGGCGCTGCTGGCCAGCTTCTTCCTCAGCAGCTCGCGCATGAGCCGCGAACTGCTGGGCCAGTATGTGCACGCGTTGTATCCATACCTGCAGGCCGAACTGTTCCTGCGCTGGACGCCAGAGCAACTGGACGAGGTGATCGACCAATGGCTGGCCGCGCTGGTCGAGCAAGGCCTGCTGCGCCAGGAGAACGACGTGT
Source organism: Pseudomonas sp. YNh (assembly GCF_037993085.1). NCBI lineage: Bacteria > Pseudomonadati > Pseudomonadota > Gammaproteobacteria > Pseudomonadales > Pseudomonadaceae > Pseudomonas > Pseudomonas sp. YNh. The sequence continues at coordinate 27,427 of NZ_JBBMRJ010000013.1, forward strand.
ACGTACGCCCGGCGCCCAGCTCGCGGCAGTTCGTGCTGCTCACCCTGCTCGCCCGCACCATCACCCAGACCCTGCAGCGCTTCTACATGGCCACCTCGCTGCTGCTCAACAGCGGACAAAACACACTCAGCGCCGAAGCGCTGGAAGACCTCTGCGTGATGATGGCCCAGCGCCTGTCGATCCTGCATGGCCTGAATGCCCCGGAGTTCTTCGACAAGACGCTGTTCCGCCACTTCATCCAGACCCTGCTCCAGCAAGGCGTGGTGCATGCAGACGGGCACGGCAAGCTGGGTTATCACGACAAGCTCGCCGAGCTGGCCGAGGGCGTGGCCAAGCGTGTGCTGTCGGCCGAGCTGCGCCTGTCGATCCGCCAGGTGGCCCTGCACCGTGACGATGGCCTGGAAACTTCGACCATCTGACGGTTCATCTACCGGGAAAATCCGCTAAAGTCCCTGGGGTTGGCCACAAGCCAGCTCCAAGGACCTATGGAGATTCCATGAAAAAGCTCTTTATGCTGTGTTGCGCATCCCTGCTCGCAGCCTGTTCCAGCCAAAGCCCATCCACCCAGGCCAGCCTGGACGGCGAAGTCTTCTACCTGCAGCGTATCGCCCTGCCGCCTGCGGCTACCTTGAGCGTGGAGCTGCAGGATGTTTCGCTGATGGACGCCCCTGCCGTGACCCTCGCCCGCCAGGCCGGCCCGGTCAAAGGCAACGTGCCGCTGCCGTTCCACCTCAGCTACGACCCAGCCCAGGTCAAACCCGGCCACCGCTATGCGGTGAGTGCGCGCATCGAGCTGGATGGCAAACTGCTGTTCATCAATACCGAACACCATGGTGTCATGCTCGACGGCAGTGACCCGAAAACTGTACGCATCAAGGTCGACCAGGTTCGCTGACACCCGTATTCATCTGTTTACAAGGAAAGCTTCATGATCCGCACTTCCCTGCGTTTTTCCACCCTGTGCGCCGGCCTGCTGCTGTCGGCCAGCGCACTGGCCCTGTCGCTGGGCGACCTGAGCCAGAAAGACGCCACTGGCGGCCTGAAAGATACCCTGACCCAGGGTGCGCAGCTGGCCGTCAAGCAGTTGAGCACCCCGGGTGGTTTCAGCAATAACCCCGACGTGCGCATCGAATTGCCGGGCAACCTGGGCAAAGCGGCCAAGGCCATGAAGATGTTCGGCAAAGGTGCACAGGTCGATGCCCTTGAAGCCAGCATGAACAAGGCCGCCGAAGCCGCCGTGCCGCAGGCCCAGGCGATTCTGGTCGATGCCGTGAAGAACATGAGCGTGACCGATGCCAAAGGCATCCTCAGCGGCGGTGACGACTCGGCCACGCAGTACCTGAACAAGAGCAGCCGCGAGCAGATCCGCGCCAAGTTCCTGCCTATCGTCAAGCAGGCCACCGACAAGGTCGGCCTGGCCCAGCAGTACAACAACTTCGCCGGGCAGGCGGTGGCACTGGGTGTGGTCGACGCCAAGAGCGCCAGCATCGAGAACTACGTGACCGAGAAGGCGCTGGACGGCCTGTTCGAGATGATTGGCAAGCAGGAGCAGAGCATTCGCCAGAACCCGGCGCAGGCCGCTACCAGCCTGGCCAAGAAGGTCTTCGGCGCCCTCTGATCCGCAACGCGGCCGCAGTACCCTCGCAGGAGCAGCCTTGTGCTGCGAAGATTCCGGGACAGCAAGATGAATTTTCATTTGCTGCACCGGCCTCTTCGCAGCGCAAGGCTGCTCCTGCAGGGCGGTGAGGTCAGTCAGGTTTTCTTCACCCTGAACCACGCCGCATACAATGCCGGCAGGAACAACAGGGTCAACGCCGTGGCCACGATCAAGCCACCCATGATCGCCACCGCCATCGGCCCGTAGAACACGCTCCGCGACAACGGGATCATCGCCAGCACCGCCGCCAGTGCAGTCAGCACGATTGGCCGGAAGCGCCGCACCGTGGCTTCGATGATCGCCTGCCAACGCTCCATCCCTGCCGCAATGTCCTGCTCGATCTGGTCCACCAGGATCACCGAGTTGCGCATGATCATGCCCGCCAGGGCAATGGTGCCCAGCATGGCGACAAAACCGAACGGCTGGCGGAACACCAGCAGGAACAGAGTCACGCCAATCAGCCCCAGCGGTGCGGTGAGGAACACCATCACCGTGCGCGAGAAGCTGCGCAGCTGGATCATCAGCAGGCTCAGCACCACTACTACGAACAGCGGCATGCCAGCGTTCACCGACTTCTGCCCACGCTCGGAGTCTTCAACCGTGCCGCCCACTTCCAGCAGGTAGCCGTCCGGCAGCTTGGCGCGTATCGACTGCAGGGTCGGCTCTATCTGTTTCACCAGCGTGGCCGGTTGCTCCTTGTCGTAGATATCGGCGCGCACGGTCACCGTGGGCAGGCGGTTGCGGTGCCAGATGATGCCTTCCTCGAAGCCGTACTCCAGGGTCGCTACCTGCGACAGCGCCACGCTCTGACCATTGTCGGTCGGCAACGCCAGGCTGCCGAGGTTACCCAGGTCACCGCGCTCCTGCTGGGTGCCGCGCAACAGGATCTCGATCAGCTCGTTGTCCTCGCGGTACTGGCTGACCGTGGTACCAGTCAACGAGCTTTGCAGGAAGCTGGCCAGGTGCGCGGTGCTCACGCCCAGGGCGCGGGCGCGGTCCTGGTCGATTTCGAGGAACACAGCCTTGCTGGGTTCTTCCCAGTCCAGGTGCACGTTCACCACATGCGGGTTCTCGCGCACCCTGTCGGCCACTTCGCGGGCCAGCGCACGGGCCTTCTCGATGTGCTCGCCGGTGACCCGGAACTGCACCGGGTAACCCACGGGCGGGCCGTTTTCCAGGCGCGTGACGCGGGCACGCAAGTCGGGGAATTGCTGGTCCACGGTGCTGATCAGCCAGCTGCGCAGGCGCTCGCGGTCCTCCATCGACTTGGCCAGCACCACGAACTGGGCAAAGCTGGCTGCAGGCAGCTGCTGGTCCAGCGGCAGGTAGAAGCGCGGCGAGCCGGTGCCCACGTAGGCCACGTAGTTATCGATACCGTCCTGCTGCTTGAGCAGTGCCTCCAATTGCTTGACCCGCTCGGCGGTATTGGCCAGCGAGGCGCCTTCGGCCAGCTTCAGGTCAACCATCAACTCCGGGCGCCCGGAGGCAGGGAAGAACTGCTGGGGCACGAAGCGGAACAGCAGGATACTGCCGACAAAGGCCGCGATGGTCAGCAGGATCACCGTCTTGCGCCGCCGCACGCACCACTCCACCACCCGCCGCACACGCTGGTAGAAGGGCGTGGCGTAAGGGTCTGGCGCGTGGCCGTCCTTGCCATGACGCGCAGCGTGCAGCTTGGCCAGGTCTGGCAGCAGGCGCTCGCCCAGGTAGGGCACGAACACCACCGCCGCCACCCACGAGGTCAACAGGGCGATGGTCACCACCTGGAAGATCGAGCGGGTGTATTCGCCAGTGCTGGAAGCAGCAGTGGCGATGGGCAAGAAGCCTGCTGCAGTGATCAGGGTACCAGTAAGCATCGGGAAGGCAGTGCTGCTCCAGGCATAGCTGGCTGCCTTGAGCCGGTCGTAACCCTGCTCCATCTTGATCGCCATCATTTCCACGGCAATGATCGCGTCGTCCACCAGCAGGCCCAGCGCCAGCACCAGCGCACCAAGGGAAATCTTGTGCAGGCCGATGCCGAAATAGTGCATGGCGGCGAAAGTCATGGCCAGCACCAGCGGGATGGCCAGCGCCACCACCAGGCCGGTGCGCAGGCCCAGCGAGAAGAAGCTCACCAGCAGCACGATGACCAGTGCCTCGACCAGCACCTGGACAAATTCGCCCACACCGGCCTTGACCGCCGCAGGTTGGTCCGAGACCTTGCGCAACTCCATGCCAGCCGGCAGGTTGCGCGCCACGCGCTCGAACTCGCCTTCCAGGGCCTTGCCCAGTACCAGGATGTCGCCGCCGTCCTTCATCGACACGGCCAGGCCAATGGCATCCTCGCCCATGAAGCGCATACGTGGCGCGGGTGGGTCATTGAAGCCACGGTGCACTTCGGCCACATCGCCGATGCGGAACGTGCGGTCACCTACGCGGATGGGGAACTGGCGAATCTGCTCCACGCTGTCGAAGCGCCCGCTCACCCGCAGTTGCAGCCGCTCGCTGGGCGTCTCGAAGAAGCCGGCGGTGCTCACCGCGTTCTGTTCCTGCAGGGCCTGCTGCACGGCCTCCAGGGGTACGCCGAGGGTGGCCAGCTTGAGGTTGGACAGCTCGATCCAGATTTTCTCGTCCTGCAGGCCCACCAGCTCGACCTTGCCCACATCCTTGACCCGCTGCAGCTGGATCTGGATGCGGTCTGCGTAGTCCTTGAGCACCGCGTAGTCGAAGCCCTTACCGGTCAGCGCATAGATATTGCCGAAGGTGGTGCCGAACTCATCGTTGAAGAACGGGCCCTGGATCTCCGGTGGCAGGGTGTGGCGAATGTCCGCGACCTTCTTGCGGATCTGGTACCACAGCTCGGGGATGTCCTTGGAATGCAGCGAGTCGCGGGCCATGAAAGTGACTTGCGACTCGCCGGGGCGCGAGAACGAGACAATCTTCTCGTACTCGCCGGTTTCCATCAGCTTCTTCTCGATACGTTCGGTGACCTGGCGCGACACTTCCTCGGCGCTGGCGCCCGGCCACAGGGTACGAATGACCATGGCCTTGAAGATGAATGGCGGGTCCTCGCTCTGGCCGAGCTTGGTGTAGGACATGGCGCCAATGGCCGCCAGCAGGATCATCAGGAACAGGACGATCTGGCGGTTGCGCAGCGCCCAGGCAGAAAGGTTGAAACCCATCGGGACTTACTCCTTGGCCGTCAGCTTCACTACACGGTTGCTGCGGTCCACAGGGCGTATTTCCTGGCCCTCACGCAGTACATGGCCACCGGCGGCGACCACCCAGTCACCGGCGGCGAGGCCTTCGAGCACTGGCACACTGTCGCTGCCATAAGCCCCCAGACGCACCTCGGCCCGCTCCAGGCGGCTGTCCTTGTTGACGCGCCACACATAGGCCTGGCCGTTTTCCGCTGTAACCGCTGACAGCGGCACTGCCAACGGGATCAGCCCATCATGGGCGATGAACACCCGGGCACTCTGGCCCAGCTCCGCCGGCGTGGCGGCCGAAGTAAAGGCGATGCGCGCAGCAAAGGTGCGCGAGCGGGGGTCGGCGGCCGGTGACAGCTCGCGGATACGCCCTTGAAAGCGCGCTTGCGGGTGTGACCACAGCTCCACACTGACCGGTTGCCCCACGGCAAAGCGGGCGAACTGCTGCTCCGGCAGGCCGATCACCACTTCGCGCTCGCCATCGGCGGCCAGGGTGAACACGGTTTGCCCGGCGGCAACCACCTGGCCCACTTCTACCTGACGCTTGGCAACCACCCCGGCCTGCGGCGCGCGCAGCACGGCATATTCGGCCTGGTTGCCAGCCACGTCGAACTCGGCCTTGGCCTGTTTCAGCCGGGCAAGGCCGGCGCGGTACAAATTCTCGGCATTGTCGAACTGGGAATGGCTGACCATCTGCCGGTCCAGCAGCTTCTGGTAGCGGTCACGCTCGGCGCGCACCAGCGCCAGGTTGGCCTCGGCAGCCGCCATCTGGGCGCGGTTGGCTTCCAGTTGCAGGCGCACGTCCTGCGGGTCCAGCTCAGCCAGCGGCTGGTCGGCCTTGACTCGCTGCCCCTCCTCAACCAGACGCTTGGTGACCTTGCCGCCAATGCGGAAGGCCAGGTCCGGCTCGAAGCGCGCACGTACTTCGCCGGGGTAGCTGTCGGCAGCCGCTTCGGCCGGCTGCGGCTGCACCACCAGCGCCGGGCGCGGCGCGGCAGGCGGGGTGGCTTCCTGACCGCATGCCGTCAGTAGCAACGCGGCAACGGCGGGCAAGGCGATGGACAAGGCATGGCGCAACATGATGAATCCTTTCGCGGAGGGCACTTCGAATATTTGTACTGGCGAGTATATTAAGTCAGGTTAGCGATGCCGGGAAGGGTTTGCGGTGGTTTTTCCAGGGGTACGGCTGAAGTCTTTTTGGCGCCTTGGAGATCGAGCGCCGCCCGCACGGCGCATCCGCCATACGTGTGGCAGATTGGTGGGGTGCCAAGCAGTCCTGAGGCCAGGGCTGCGCGGGTGGTCATGAAACAGTGATCGCAAGCGCAGCGCGTACATTGTGGGAGCGGGTTCACCCGCGAACACCGGCGAAGCCGGTGCCATGCACCGCGTCGTATTCTTCGCGGGTAAATCGGACCGCCGCACCGCCGCTCCCACAGGGATTTGCGTCGGTGTCGAGGATAGCGCTATATCTGTGGTGTTCGGTTTGTCGGGGGTGGTGTCGACACCTCGCTGACGCCTGAGCGACGGCATCACTGGCGGACAACTGTCCGCTGGCAGACAGCAGGCAATGTGACCTGGTTTTAGCCGGATCGCGCCCGACCCGTTAAGATGGTGATCCTTAAACCAGATGCAGACCACAATGCCCAACGACGCACCCATCGGCCCAGGCCGGCCAAAGGACCTGGTCAAGCGCGAGGCGATTCTCGAAGCAGCCAAGGCCCTGTTCCTCAGCCTTGGTTACGCCAACACCAGCATGGATGCGGTCGCTGCGGCGGCAGGTGTTTCAAAACTTACCGTGTACAGCCACTTCACCGACAAGCAGACCCTGTTCTGCTCAGCGGTCATGGCCACCTGCCAGATCCAGCTACCTGACCTGCTGTTCGAGTATCCCGAGGGGGCACCGGTGGAGGAGGTATTGTTGACCATTGCCCGTGGCTTCCAGGCACTGATCAGCAGCGACGAAGCGGTCAAGCTCAGCCGCCTGATCATGGCCCAGGGGAGCCTGGACCCAAGCTTTGGCGAGTACTTCTACGAAGCCGGCCCCAAGCGCGTGCTGGCAGGGATGGAAGCGCTGCTGCGCGGGGCCAATGAACGCGGGCTGCTGCGTATCGACAACCCGCTGCGTGCGGCGGAGCACTTCTTCTGCCTGGTCAAGGGGGCACCGGATTATCGCTTGCTGCTGGGGTGCGCGGGGCCGCTGCAGGGCGAAGAGGCCGAGGCACATGTGCGCGAGGTGGTGAGGGTGTTCTTGCGGGCGTTCAAACCCTGATATCTGGATGCCTGTGCGGCCTCTTCGCGGGTAAACCCGCTCCCACTGGTACTGCACAGGATTCAACGCCAAGTCGATCCTGTGGGAGCGGGTTTACCCGCGAAGAGGCCAGCACAGATATAACGAAATTCAGGCCTTCAAGGCTCTCTTCGGGTAAATGTCATACCGGCTCGACTTGCCTTCCAGGCTATGGCTCGGCTTCGGCCCGTCGATGATCGGCGCCTTGCGCGGGCGCTTCACCACCACCCGGTGGCTGGCCAGCGCCAGGGCTGCTTCGAGCAGGGCCGGGGCATCCAGGTCGTCACCCACCAAGGGCCGGAACACGCGCATTTCCTTTTTCACCAGGGCGCTCTTGTCGCGGTGCGGGAACATCGGGTCGAGGTAGATCACCTGCGGCGCTTCGCCTTCCCAGGCGCGCATACGCTCGATGGCGTTGCCGCTCAGCAGGCGCATGCGCCCGACAATCGGGCCCACCTCGTCATCCGAGCGCGCCCGCGCCAGGCCATCTTCCAGCAGCGCGGCAATCAGCGGCTGGCGCTCGATCAGGGTCATCTGGCAGCCCAGGCTGGCCAGCACGAACGCATCTTTGCCAAGGCCTGCCGTGGCATCCAGCACTTGTGGCCGCACGCCTTGGGCAATGCCCACGGCCTTGGCAATCATCTGCCCGTTGCCACCACCAAACTGGCGCCGGTGCGCGGCCTGGCCTTCGACAAAGTCCACCCGCACCGGCCCTGGTGCCTGCGGCCCAAGCTGCTGGATCTGCAAACCCTCGGCGCCCACCTGCACGGCGAAGCCGGCGCTCTCGTCCTGTAGCGGCAGGCTTAGGCGTTCAGCCCAGACCTTGGCCTGCTCCGCATACTCAGCCGACATCGCCTCGACCCTGATACCCGTGCCTTGCTCTTCCATCGTCCACACCTAAAAAATCAAACCAAGCCTTAATGAATCAGCAGCCACGGCCGATACAGGCAATATCCCGCTATTCTGCCAGAGCACAACGCGCGCGACTGCCATGTCAGATACTCTTCCTATCGGCTTGACCTATTTGTCGCCTATCGGCAACTACAGTCAGCACAACACCCAGGCACTCGGGGGCGTCAGCCACCTGTGGCAGGATTTCTTTGCCCGGGCCATGGCCGAGCAGCAGGAAGAGCCCGTAGACAGCGTCAGCCAGTCGTTCGTGCAGTACGACCACGACAGCGGCGAACCCATCGGCGGCGCCCGTGCGCTGGCCCTGATCGACGCCCAACGCGCCTGCCCGGTGCTGGACACCGAGGTAACACCGCCCGAGCCGCTGTTCTTGCCCAAGGCAGAGCTTGAAGCCAGCCTGCTGCCGCCTGCGCCTGAGCCGTTCAGTGCCATGGAACTGATTGAACAGCAGCGCCAGCTCGACACCAGCAACAGCTGGATGCGCCCGGTGGTGATGAGCCAGGGCCATCCGATTGCCGAGCCCGGCCCGGGCCCTGCCCCGCGGTCGTTGTTCCTGCCCATTGCCGAGTTCGAGACCAACCTGCTGGACCCGGCACCCGAACCGTTCGACGACGCCACCCTGGCCAAACAGCAAAACGACCTGGAGTTCGACATCCACTGGGCGCGCCCGGTGGTGCTGAACAACGTGCGCGTTCACGCCTGAAGCTAACGGCAGATCTGCCAGCGCCCCATGTCCAGGTGGAAGTGATTGTGGTGCGCGGCGTTGTAATCCGGCCCCAGTACCGTGCTGAAGCTCTCGCAAGCCGCCTGCTGCACCTGCCGCAAGAACTCTGCCTTCTGCCCACCCACCTGCCAGTCACGCGCCAGCACGATGCGCCGGCCGTCCTGCAAGCGAAAACCGCTGATGTCCAACGCATTGGCGGTAGCGTGCTGGCTCAAGCGGCCCTGCTTGCGGTGGTAGACATTGCGACAGGCGAAGCTGCCCAGGTGATCGACCTGGGTCACCGGTTGGCCCAGCACCCGCTGCGCCACCGGCTGCAAGCCATGGTTCTCGAACAGCGCGTAGGCCACCGCCAGCGGGCAACTGGCCAGGAAGCTGCTGCTGAGCCGCGCCTGCCCGCCCTCGATGCGCCACACGTTCTGCAACGGGCAGTTGGCCGCAGCCGGGCTGTCGGCTTGCGCCCGGTAACGCAGCTGGCTGGTTTCCAGTGCCTGCCGGCACAAGGCCGGGTCATCGCGCAGGCGTGAAAGCTTGTACGGCGTCAGCAGGTTGGGCGGCTGACGCACATCCAGCGGCGCCCAGGGGTTCCACACGGCAGGCAGGCGCCAGCCGAAGTGCCAGGCCAGGCCGGCCAGCACCAACAGGCCGGCCAGCAGCGCCAGCATTGCCCGCATCAGCGGCGGAACAGGTCGTTGAGCTGGGCAAACGGCAGTGCCTGCTCACCGTAGCCGAACGTACCCTCGTTGCGAATCTCCAACGCAGCACGGTGGAAGGCCCCCAGCGCGGCACGGGCCAGCGACGAGCCGACGCTGATGCGGCGCACGCCCAGGTCCTGCAACTGGTTCACGCTCAGTGGCACACCCGCCATGCCCATCAATACATTCACCGGCCGCGGGGCGACCGCCTGCACCACCGCACGTACTTCCTCGACGGTGCGCAGCCCGGGGGCATAGAGCACATCGGCGCCGGCCTCGGCATAGGCTTGCAGGCGCAGGATGGTGTCGTCGAGGTCCATGCGGCCATGCAGCAGGTTTTCTGCCCGGGCGCACAACGTGAACGGGAACGGCAGGCTACGCGCAGCCTGCACGGCGGCGCGCACGCGCTCCACGGCCAGCCCGAGGTCATAGATGGGCGCATCACTGCGGCCACTGGCATCCTCGATGGAGCCACCTACCAGGCCGATTTCTGCCGCACGCAAGATGGTCTGGGCACAATCTTCAGGCATGTCGCCGAAGCCGTTCTCAAGGTCCGCGGCCACTGGCAACGCAGTGGCATCGACGATCTCGCCGGCATTGTCCAGGGTATCGTCCAGGCTCAAGGCGCCTTCGGCGTCTGGCCGGCCCAGGCTGAACGCCAGGCCGGCACTGGTAGTGGCCAGCGCCTCGAAACCCAGGCTGGCAAGCAGCTTGGCGGAGCCGGCGTCCCACGGGTTGGGGATGACGAACGCGCCTTCGCGCTCGTGTAAAGCCTTGAAGGCTTCGGCTCGCAGGGTTTGCACATCCATGGTTCAACCTCCGGCAGTCAGGGAAAGGTCAGAGTAAGCCCAGTTGTTCGACCTCGGGCGCGCGCGGCAATTCCGGCAAAGGTGCAAGACCTGGCAGGCGTGCCATCAGGCGTTGATGGAAATGCCGGGCCAACGCCGCAGCCAGGCGATTGTCCGAAGTGTGCAGGAAGATATAGGGGTTGCGACCTTCCTCGATCCAATCGGCGATTTTTTCTACCCAAGGGCTGAGGAAGGTGTGATTGGCCTCCAGCTCCGGATGGCCGATGAAGCGCACCTGTGGGTGCTGGCTGAAGGCCGCAGGGCGTGGTGGTACCTTGGGCTTCTTCGACTGCGCATGCAGCACGGCAGGGTCGCGCGAGGTGCAGCTGAACAACGCCCGCGGGTCCAGGCAGATGCGCTCCACGCCGCGTTCGTGCAGCAGGCGGTTGAGCAGGCGTTCTTCTTCACCCTTGGCGAAGAAGGCCTGGTTACGCACTTCCACGGCCACCGGCAGGCCGATCTCGTCGAGGAAGTGGCAAAGCTCGCCCAGGCGCGCCGGGCCGAACTTGGCCGGCAACTGCAGCCAGTACGGCGAAACGCGCTTGCCCAGCGGGGCCATCAGCCGTGTGAAGTCGAAGGCAGGCTCCAGTTGAGCACGCAGGTCACCCTCGTGGCTGATGTCCCGGGGAAACTTGGCGGTGAAACGGAAGTGCCCGGGCATCACCTGCGCCCAGCGGGCAATGGTGCCGGGAGCGGGGCGTGCATAGAAGGTGGTATTGCCCTCGACGGCGTTGAACACCTGGCTGTAGAGGCCAAGCATTTCGTTACTGGTGGCGTCGGCGGGATAGAGGTAGTCGCGCCAGGCGTTTTCGCTCCAGGACGGGCAACCGAGAAAATAAGGCAGTGGTGGTGGACTCATCCACTAAATGTACAGGTCGAGCCCCAGTACTTCCATGTCCCAGTCGGTGAAACCGGCGGTGCTCAGGTAGCTGGCCAAGGCAGTGGCGGTGCGCCGGTCACGGGCGCGGGGGAAGACCATGTCCTGCTGGCGGGCTGGCAGGCCACCGCTGCGGCGGCGGGCGGTGGCCTCCACGGGGGCGCCCTGGCTGTCTTCAATCAGCTCGGCATCATCGATGGCCTCGTCACGCGCCGGTGCCTTGCGCGGGGTGCGCTTGACCGGGTAGGACTGCGAAGAGAAACCGTCGATACGCATGGCATGAGCACTCAGGACCAATGATGGCAATTTAGCAGCATCAGGGTTCCGTCGCTAATGCTTGACTGATAACTGGACCACAGATCGCGCAAAAGGTTTTAGAGTGATCGGCGATAACCGACGAACAGCACTCAGTGCTTCTTGGGCGTAGCTACATTATCGCGCAGATATACCGGTTGCGCCTGCTCGGCAACGATTGCCTCATCACGAGCCCAGGCGAAGGTAGCCAGGCTGAGAATGTCCAGCGCATTGGGCAAGGCGCCAGGGTTGCTGGCCGCCACCTGTACCGCCAGGCGCTCGGCATAGCCCCATCCGGTACCGGCACCGAACCACTCGCCACTGCTGCCCGCCGGCAGCGCTACCTGTTCGGGCGGCAACACCGCCTCGCGGCCGACCAGGCGCATTTCGCCGGCCGTGGCCTGGTAGCAGCCCCAGTACACTTCATCCATGCGCGCATCGATGGCAGCCGCCACCTGCTGCACGCCCTGCTCGCGCAAGGCACCCTGGGCCAGCGCGGCCAGGTTGGACACCGGCAGCACCGGGCGCTCCAGCGCGAAGGCCAGGCCCTGGACCACACCAATGGCAATGCGCACGCCGGTGAAAGCGCCCGGGCCACGGCCAAAGGCGATGGCATCCAGTGCATTCAGCGCAACGCCGGATTCGGCCAGCAACTGCTTGATCATCGGCAGCAGCTTCTGCGCGTGCTGACGCGGGATCACCTCGTAATGGCTGGTTACCTTGCCGTCATGCAGCAGCGCGACGGAACAGGCTTCGGTGGCGGTATCCAGGGCCAGCAGGGTGGTCATCGAACGGGTATCCAGGTGCGAATGAAAAGAGCGGCAGTATAGAGCAGCAGCGGCGTTGTGTCCCGAAGGGGCGCTGTGCGGCCTTTGCAGGTGGCCTGGCGCGGTCCCTGTAGGAGCGCCAGGCCGTGGATCGCAGGCCGGAAACGACAACGGCCCGCTAGCGGGCCGTTGTCGGGGGGCGTCAGGCGCTGATCAGCTCAGGGCTGCCAGGACCTTGGCAGTGATGGCGTCGACCGAACCGACACCTTCAATGTGGCTGTACTTCGGCTTGCCGGCATTGGCGGCCGACAGCTTCTGGTAGAACTCCACCAGCGGCTTGGTCTGGGTGTGGTAGACCGACAGGCGATGACGAACGGTTTCTTCCTTGTCGTCGTCGCGCTGGATCAGGTCTTCACCAGTGACGTCGTCCTTGCCTTCCACTTTCGGCGGGTTGTACTGAATGTGGTAGGTACGGCCCGAGGCCAGGTGTACGCGGCGGCCAGCCATGCGGCCGACGATTTCTTCGTCGTCCACGGCGATTTCGACCACGGCGTCGATGTCGACACCGGCAGAGACCATGGCTTCGGCCTGCGGGATGGTGCGTGGGAAGCCGTCGAACAGGCAGCCGTTGGCGCAATCAGGCTGGGCGATGCGCTCCTTGACCAGGCTGATGATCAGCTCGTCGGAGACCAGCTGGCCGGCATCCATGACTTTCTTCAGTTCCAGGCCCAGCGGGGTGCCGGCCTTGACGGCGGCACGCAGCATGTCGCCGGTGGAGATCTGTGGAATACCGAACTTTTCGGTGATGAACTTTGCCTGAGTACCTTTACCGGCCCCGGGAGCTCCCAGCAGAATTACGCGCATCTTGTGCTCCTCAAATTTTTTTATGAAATTCAATGGATTCGGCAACCAGGGCCAAGTCCGGAAAATCGGGTATGACCATAAAACGGTCAGAAGGCTGCTCAAGATACACAGCGCCCGGCAGCCATACAAGCGTCCCAAAGTTGCAGGAATGCGCCACTTGTGGCCGACCGGGCAGGTGGTTGCGCCCGGCGCAACCACCCTCCCCTTACCCGTGCATGGCCTGCACGCCACTCACCCCTGCTGGCTTGGGCACACCTTCAGCCGGTATTGCGCAGCCCGGCGGCAATACCCGCCACGGTCACCAGCAAGGCCTGCTCCAACGGGCTGTCCAGAGCGGCTTCGCGGCTGCGCGAGCGGGCCAGCAACTCGGCCTGCAGGCGGTGCAGCGGGTCCAGGTAGGTGTTGCGCAGGCTGATGAATTCCAGCGTCTCGGGGCTGTGCGCCAGTAGCACCTGCTGCCCGGTCAGCCCCAGTACCACCTGGCAAGACTGCGACAATAGGTCGCGCAGGTGTGCACCTAAAGGAAGCAAGTGCGGTTGCACCAGACGTTCGTCGTAGGCCTCGGCTATTTGCGCATCGGCCTTGGCCAGCACCATTTCCAGCATGTCGATGCGGGTACGGAAAAACGGCCACTGCTCGCGCATCTGTGCCAGCAACTCACTTTGGCCACGGGCCAAGGCATTGCTCAGCGCGGTTTCCCAGCCCAGCCAGGCCGGCAGCATCAGCCGGGTCTGGGTCCAGCCGAAGATCCATGGGATGGCCCGCAGGCTTTCGATCCCGCCTGCCCGGCGCTTGGCCGGGCGGCTGCCCAGCGGCAGGCGCCCCAGTTCCTGTTCTGGCGTCGACTGGCGGAAGTACTCGACGAAATCGGGGTTGTCGCGCACCACGCTGCGGTACGCCTTGACGCCATCAGCAGCCAACTGGTCCATCACCTCGCGCCAGGCCGGTTGCGGGGGCGGCGGTGGCAACAGCGTGGCTTCGAGCACAGCGGCCAGGTACAGGTTCAGGTTTTGCTCGGCGATGCCCGGCAAACCGAACTTGAAGCGGATCATTTCGCCCTGCTCGGTGGTGCGGAACCGCCCCGCCACCGAACCCGGTGGCTGCGACAGGATCGCTGCGTGGGCCGGGCCACCGCCGCGCCCTACCGTACCGCCCCGGCCGTGGAACAGCAGCAGTTCGACCTGGTGTTCGGCGCAGATGCGCACCAGGTTTTCCTGGGCCCGGTACTGCGCCCAGGCCGCCGCCGTGGTGCCAGCATCCTTGGCCGAGTCGGAGTAGCCGATCATCACTTCCTGCGGGCCGCGCAGCCCGGCCCGGTAACCCGGCAGGCCGAGCAGGCGCTGCATCACCGGCCCGGCGTTGTCCAGGTCAGCCAGGGTCTCGAACAGCGGTACCACACGCATGGGGCGGGTCAGGCCGGCTTCCTTGAGCAACAGTTGCACCGCCAGCACATCCGAAGCGGCACCGGCCATGGAAATGACATAGGAGCCCAGCGAGGCAGCGGGCGCGGCGGCGACTTCCCGGCAGGTGGCCAGCACCTCGGCGGTGTCTGCCTGCGGCCTGAAGTGCGCGGGCAACAGCGGGCGGCGGTTTTTCAGCTCGGCCTGAAGGAATTCGATGCGGCGATCTTCATCCCAGTCGGCATAGCGGCCCAGGCCCAGGTAGTCGGTGATTTCGGTCAGCGCGTCACGGTGGCGGGCAGCGTCCTGGCGCACGTCCAGGCGGCCCAGGAAAAGGCCGAAAGTGACGGCGCGGCGCAGGCAATCGAGCAACGGCCCTTCGGCGATAACGCCCATGCCGCATTCGTGCAGCGACTGATAGCACAGCTCCAGTGGCGCAATCAGGTCGCGGTTATCCACCAGCACCTCGGCGCTGGCCGGCTGGCTGCTGGTCAAAGCGGTATGCGCCCATGCACGCGTCGCCCGCAGGCGGTCGCGCAGTTGCTTGAGCACGGCGCGGTAGGGTTCGGCACTGTCGCCCACCCGTTCGCGCAACGCGTCACTGGCCTGCTGCATGGACAACTCGGCGGCCAGTGCATCGATGTCGCGCAGGAACAGGTCGGCGGCCATCCAGCGCGCCAGCAACAGCACTTCCCGGGTAACGGCGGCAGTCACATTGGGGTTGCCGTCACGGTCACCGCCCATCCACGAGGCAAAGCGAATTGGCGCGGCCTCCAGCGGCAGGCGCAAGCCGGTGGCATCCAGCAGGGCCTTGTCGACCTTGCGCAGGTGGCTGGGGATGGCGTGCCACAGCGAATGCTCGATCACCGCGAAGCCCCACTTGGCTTCGTCTACCGGCGTCGGCCGGGTGCGGCGGATTTCTTCGGTGTGCCAGGCCTCGGCAATCAGCCGGCGCAAGCGTTCACGCACCTGATGGCGTTCGTCCGGGGTCAGGTCACGGTGGTCCTGGGCAGCCAGCTGGCCGGCGATGGCGTCGTACTTCTGGATCAAGGTGCGACGGGCCACCTCGGTGGGGTGCGCCGTAAGCACCAATTGGATGTCGAGCTTGGCCAGTTGCCGGGCCAGGGCATCGTTGCTATGCCCGGCCTGCTTCAGGCGCGCCAGCAATTCGGGCAGCACACGGGCCTCGAAGGGTTCGGGCTGGCCGGCGTCGCGGCGGCGGATCAACTGGTACTGCTCCGCCATGTTGGCGAGGTTGAGGAACTGGTTGAAGGCCCTGGCGACGGGTAGCAAGTCTTTTTCGGCAAGGTCGGCCAGGGTCGAGGTCAATTGCTCGCCGGGGCCGCGGCGGTCGGCCTTGGCGCTGTGGCGGATGTCTTCGATTTTCTGCAAGAACGCATCGCCATGCTGCTGGCGAATGGTTTCGCCGAGCAGCTCACCCAACACATGGACATCTTCACGCAAACGCACATCGATATCAGTCATCGGCCCTCTCTCCGTCGCATCCCTTTCAGGCTCCACGCGATCCCTGTGGGAGCGGGCATGCCCGTGAACACCGGCGCAGCCGGTGCCAGGCACCGCGTTTTGATTCTTCGCGGGCATGCCCGCTCCCACAGGCACTGCATCTGCACTGAAGAGTGCCCCCAGCCGAACGCCAATGGCAAGCCGTGATCAGCCAAAGCAAACTAAAGTGAAAGCAAGCACTCCCATGCAATGCAGCCTTAGCAGGCGTCAACAGAGGTCATCATGAAAATCCGTGAACTCGCCCAGCACTGGGAACAGAATGCCGCCGGCACTCTCAGCCGCACGGGCCATGTATTGCACCTGGACCTGGAGTCCGAGGCGCGCCTGGCCGCGCTGATCGACATGTACCCCAAGCGGACCGCCGAGGAACTGCTCGGCGAACTGGTGGCGGCCGCCCTCGAAGAGCTGGAAGCCAGCTTCCCCTATGTGCAGGGTCACCAGGTCATCGCCACCGATGAAGAAGGTGACCCGCTGTACGAGGATGTCGGCTCTACTCCGCGCTTTCTGTCCCTCTCGCGACAGCACCTGCACAGCCTGAGCACCACCGACGACGATAGCGAAAGATAACCACCCGCCCCACCGTTCCGGGCCTCGGCAAGGCCCGGAATACCGCCTTTGCCTGCGAAAGTTCCAGTCAAATCGCGCTGACCGATCAGTCAGAAATAATTCCTCGTTCAGTGCACTTTTTTCTGAACCATTCCAAAAACGGTCGAGTCGGAGCCAATAGCCATCACGCTAAAACCCTGCACACCGCCCTCGTGCACCGTTCAGCTGAAGCGCGCGGTTTTGTCAGGGAATAAGCGATGGACTGCTACGGACATCGTCGTAATCAGGAGTGATCCAATGGAACTGACCACCATGAAGACCCGCACTAGCAAACTGTCATCCACTCATGTGCGCGGGTTCAAGCTGGCCGCGCTGGCCCTGGGCAGTAGCCTGGTCCTGGCCGGCTGTGCGGGCAACCCGCCTACCGAGCAGTATGCTGTCACCCAGTCCGCCGTGAACTCCGCCGTGAGCGCGGGTGGCACTGAGTTCGCCGCCGTGGAAATGAAAGCGGCCCAGGACAAGTTCAAGCAAGCCGAAATCGCCATGCACGACAAGAAGTACGACGAGGCCAAGCGCCTGGCCCAACAGGCCGAGTGGGACGCCCGCCTCGCCGAACGCAAGGCCCAGGCGGCCAAGGCCCAGAAGGCCGTGCAGGATGCCCGCCAGGGCGTTCAGGACGTACGTGAGGAAGGCCTGCGCAGCGCTCAGTGAGCCCTGCACCGCCAACCTTAGCCTTCGCACACGATCAAAGGATGAACACTATGCGCAATTACGTAATGATTCCCGCCCTGCTGGCCCTCAGCGTTGGTCTTGCTGCCTGCTCGCACGACCCTAACGCCAACCTGGAATCGGCCCGCACCAACTTCTCCTCGCTGCAGAGCGATCCGCAATCGAGCAAGGTCGCGGCACTGGAGACCAAGGACGCCCAGGACTGGCTGAACAAGGCCGACAAGGCCTACATGGACCGTGAAGACGAGAAGAAGGTCGACCAACTCGCCTACCTGACCAACCAGCGTGTTGAAGTGGCCAAGCAGACCATTGCCCTGCGCACCGCCGAAGGCGAGCTGAAAAACGCCTCGGCCCAACGCGCACAGGCCAAGCTGGATGCCCGCGACGCGCAGATCGCCAAGCTGCAGGACAGCCTCAACGCCAAGCAGACCGACCGCGGTACGCTGGTGACCTTTGGCGATGTGCTGTTCGACTTCAACAAGGCCGAGCTCAAGAGCAACGCCTACCCGAACGTCACCAAGCTGGCCCAGTTCCTCCAGGAAAACCCGGAGCGCAAGGTGATTGTCGAGGGCTACACCGACAGCGTCGGCTCGGCCAACTACAACCAGACCCTGTCCGAGCGCCGCGCCAACAGCGTACGCATGGCACTGGTACGTACCGGCGTAGACCCGGCGCGCATCGTCTCCCAGGGCTATGGCAAGGAGTACCCGGTAGCGGACAACGGCAGCAACTCGGGCCGTGCGCAAAACCGTCGCGTGGAGGTGACCATCTCCAACGACAACCAGCCAGTGGCACCCCGTTCGGGGAGCCAGGTTCAGCGGTAAGGCTGGCTAGCTGAAAAAAAAGCCCCGCGCTCGACGTGGGGCTTTTTTTTGCCTGTACCGGCCTCTTCGCGGCTAAAGCCGCTCCCACAGGTATTGCCCCCCCCCGAAACTGAAGCGGTCCCTGTGGGAGCGGCTTTAGCCGCGAATGGGCCGGAACAGGCGCTGAAAAGGTTGGCTCACTTCACCTGCTGCGGGGTTTCCTCGCCCATGCAGCGCACCGCACGCTTGCGGTTGTCCACCAGCACGCCGGTCAGGCCTTTCTGCTCGGTGTCGAACAACACCAGCACGCCATCGACGCACTGGGCCACTTGCGGCGCCGGGTCCAGCGAAACCTTGTAGTCCTCGCCCGGGATGGTCTTGAGCATGGTGAAGTCCTGCAGCAACAGGGCATCCTCGGGTTTGGCGAAATGCAGGTAACCGTAGTACCACAAGGCCCCCACCGTCACGATGATGCTGCCGACGCCGGTCAGGATCAGCGGGATGGCGTTGCGTTCTTCACTCATTGCTTGTTCTTCTCGTCAGGGAAATTGGGCACTTCGGCAAGCCGCCGCAGGCCGTTGAAATGGCTAGGGTCGTCGAGGAAACGCAGCATCACCTGGCGCCATGTGGGGTCGGCGAAGGTCTGCACGTGGCCACCGCGGGTCAGTTGCAGCACCCGCGGAGGTGGCGCGTGCTGGTACAGGCGAATACCGTTGTCCATCGGCACCAGGTTGTCGTCGATGCTGTGGAAGAACAGCTTGGGCGGGCTGCTCAGTTGCTCGATCGAACGGATTGCACTGTCGCCGTCCGGCACCAGCCACGACAGCGGCACCTGCAACGGCCAGGTCATCCACGACGTGCTGAGGGCAAAGCGCCCGACTGAACGGTAACTGGCCGGTACGCCATCGAACACCAGGGCACTGAAGCGCTCGCGCTGCTCGGGGTGGGCCGCCAGGTAATGAATGGCCATGGCGCCGCCAAGGCTTTGCCCCAGCAGCACCAGGGGCTTGCCCTTTACCTCGGGCGCCTGGTCCAGCCAGGCCATGGCGGCGGCGATATCTTCGTACACCTCTGGCAGGCTTGGCGCCCCCTGCGACAGGCCATAACCGCGGTAATCGATCATCAGCACCTGATAGCCCTGCTCCGGCAGCCAGTAGCTGCCACCCAGGTGCCCCGGCAGGTTGCCGCCGTTGCCGTGCAAGTGCAGTACCGTACCTTTGACCTCGACCCCGGCCTTGGCCGGCAACCACCAACCGTGCAGGCGGATGCCATCAGTTGTGGTCAACGTTACATCGCGGTACGCCAGCTTGGCCCGCTCAGGCGTAAAGGCCTGCCCACGCTCGGGGTAGAACAGCAGGCTGCTGCAGCCGCCAAGGCCCAACAGGACCAAGCCCAGGGCCAGCAGGCGGCAGCACTCAGAGAATGTTCGCGTAGTCGGCTTCAATACGGTCCAGGCTCAGGTGGTTGAGGAAGTTGGAGAAGCACATCCAGGCCGACAGCGCGTTAAGGTCGCGGAACTGCTCGGGCAAGTACTTGGGCGGCGCAACCAGGCCCTCCTCCACCAGCTGGCGCAAGGTACGCATGTCTTCCAGGGTGGTCTTGCCACAGAACAGCAACGGGATCTGTTCGAGCTTGCCCTTCTTCACGGCCAACTGAATGTAGTTGTAAACCATGATGAAGCCCTTGAGGTAGGACAAGTCCTTGGTGAATGGCAGGCCATTGGGCACCGAACCGCGGAACACCCGGCTGGCGTTGCTGTAGCTCTGTGCCATCTCGAAGCCTTGCCCACGGAAAAAATCGAACACCTGGAGGAAATCGGCGCCCTCCTCGACCATGTGGATGGCGCGAGTGCGGTTGGTGAGCTTGCGCAGCCGGCTGGGGTAGGAGGCGAAGGCAATCACTTCCATGAGGATGGCCAGGCCTTCCTGGGTCACCGTCGACGAGGGCGGGCCCTTGGCCAGGAAGGTGCAGATCGGCTGGTTCAGGCCATTGAGCGTGGTACCGACATGCACCAGCCCTTCGTGCACCTCCAGGGCGCGCACGTCGCGGGCATTGAACATGGCATCGGCGCGCACCTTGATGTAGTCGGCACCGGCCGCGGCATCGGCGACGATACCGTCGGACTCGAACACGCGGATGGTTTCCTCGGCCTCGCCGAACACCTTGTTCAGCCGGCGCTGGAGGATCTCCACCGCCTCTTTGGCGGTGAGGTTCTTCGGCTCGTCCTTCAGGTCGCCCCGGCCATCGATATTGTTGAGGTAATCCGACAGCATCAGACCGAGGTCGGCCAGGGTCGGGTCACCGGCATGGAAGGCGTCGGAGGCAGCGCCATACAGCTCCTGGGAGATCAGGCCGAAGTCCTCGGTACCGCGCGCTTCGAGCATGCGCACCACCATGCGGTACTCACGGCACATGCGCTTCATGATCTGCCCGACCGGGTTGAACTGACCTAGCTGGCGGATGATGTCACGCTCGATGCCCTGGAACTCGGCCTTCACCGCGCCGGAGTCGAACGATAGCGGGCGCGACTGGTAATAGGCACGGTCGACGGCCGGCGGCTCCTTGCCCTTGGCTTTGAGGAAGCCCTGACGAATGTTTTCGTCCCATTTAACCGCGTCCAGGACCCGGATCGGGGTCTGCGCCGCAACGATGCGGTCTGACAGGGCGCGGATGGTTTGCTGGTATTCGTCCACTGGGGACTCCTTATTGCAACAATGAGCCAAGCCTTGTGTTGCCTGTGCTGGCCTCTTCGCGGCTAAAGCCGCTCCCACAGGGACCGCACAGGTCTCAAGCCTGGTGCAGTACCTGTGGGAGCGGCTTTAGCCGCGAAGAGGCCGGCACAGGTAACTACTTGCCAGTCCGCTGGAACCGCGCCACTTCGACGAACAGGTCGGAGTTGGCCGGGTCGTCCAGGTACGCCAGCACCCGCGCCGAGGGGCTATCGATCAGCACGCCGTCGCCGTTGTCTTCAGGCACCTCGGTGCTGCGCCCGGTCAGTTCCTTCTTGTCCACCGCCTGCTGCACCTGCTCGACATCCAGGTTGTAGACCACCAGCTCCTTGCCCTCGACGATGTCGAAACCGCCGATCAGGAAGTTGCCTCCCAGGCGTTTGGGCACGCCGGCCGACAGGTACCAGCGGTTGCCGTGGCGCGACACGGTGAACACGTATTCCTCGGGGGCCTTGCCCTTGGCCGTGGCCACCGCCTTGTAGGCACCGCCGCCGCTGCGGCTGATGGTCAGCTTCAACGGCTCGCCCCAGGCGTCCTTGCTGCTCCACTTGCCGAGCAGCGCCTTGGGCGCCGCCTGGTTGCTGGGCAAGGGCTCATGGAAGGTCACCAGACAACCGCCCAGCAGCAGGAATGACAGAGTCAACAACACCACACGCCAGGCTTTCATCAGGTTCTCCTTGAAAAATCGGTCTCGGCTCAGGCCGATGCCAGCACCAGCTGCAGGTATCGGGTAAGCATAGCGAGCATCTGCCCATCGGCTTGCGCGTTCGCATCCTTGAGCAGGCCCTGATATTCCATCTGCTCGATAATCGCCGTCAACATCTGGGCGTCCTGTTCTGGTTGTCGCGACCCCACCACCTGCAGCAATTGACGGGTGCCGTGCAGCAGGATCTGCTCGTGGGCACGCACCAGCTCAGCCAGGCGTGGGCACAGCAGCGCCTCTTGGCGGAAGGCCTGTTCGGCCATCAGGAAGTCGCGGCGGTTCAGCAGTTGCCGCTGAACATAGTCGGCAGTCATGCGCGCCACTTCGTCAGCCAGCCGCGCCCGTGCCGCCGGGCTGCCGTCACCCTGGGCCAGCAACTGGCGCAGTACCACTTCGGTGTTGGCCCACAGCTTGGCCATGTAGGCGGCACTACGCTCGACATACTGGGCGAAGGTATCGGTGAGCAGGTCCTCGATGTCCTTGAAGTAGTAGGTGGTGGCCGACAGCGGCACAGCGGCCTCGGCGGCCACCGCACGGTGGCGCACACCGCGCACGCCATCGCGCACGACGATACGCATGGCGGCGTCGAGGATCAGCTGGCGGCGCTGTTCGCTGCCTTGGCGGGCAGTCTTGCGACCTTGGTATTGCACGTTTTCGGCGACGGCGGTAGCGATGCCGGCGGCGCCTTGATCAGGCATGGCGGGTGTCACAGGGCATACCTCACGGTTCAAGTCATCTGCGGCCTGCACTGGCCTCATCGCCGGCAAGCCAGCTCCCACGGGCCCGCACCATAGTCAGGACCTATGCAGCACCTGTGGGAGCTGGCTTGCCAGCGATGGAGCCAGTACAGACAACATAAAGCTTCAGGCAAGAAAAAGCCGCCTCGAAAGGCGGCTTGTTCAATTCACTCAGGCCTGTGGACGCATGTGCGGGAACAGGATCACGTCGCGGATCGACGGCGAGTTGGTCAGCAACATGACCAGGCGGTCGATGCCGATGCCTTCACCGGCGGTCGGCGGCATGCCGTACTCCAGCGCACGCACGAAGTCGGCGTCGTAGTGCATGGCTTCGTCGTCACCAGCGTCCTTCTCGGCCACCTGGGCCAGGAAGCGCTCGGCCTGGTCTTCGGCATCGTTGAGCTCGGAGTAGGCGTTGGCGATTTCGCGGCCACCGATGAACAGCTCGAAGCGGTCGGTAACGGCCGGGTTGTCGTCGTTGCGACGAGCCAGCGGCGACACTTCGAACGGGTACTCGGTGATGAAGTGAGGCTGCTCCAGCTTGTGCTCGACCAGCTCTTCGAAAATCATCACCTGCAGCTTGCCCAGGCCTTCGTGGCCCAGCACCTTGGCACCGGCCTTCTTGGCGATGTCGCGGGCGCGGTCAACGTCCTGCAGGTCGGCAGCGGTCAGTTCCGGGTTGTACTTGAGGATCGAGTCGAACACCGACAGGCGCACGAACGGCTCGCCGAAGTGGAACACCTTGTCGCCGTAAGGCACGTCGGTGCTGCCCAGTACCAACTGCGCCAGCTCGCGGAACAGTTCCTCGGTGAGGTCCATGTTGTCGTTGTAGTCGGCGTAGGCCTGGTAAAACTCGAGCATGGTGAATTCGGGGTTATGACGCGTCGAAACACCTTCGTTACGGAAGTTGCGGTTGATCTCGAACACTTTCTCAAAGCCACCCACCACCAGGCGCTTGAGGTACAGCTCCGGCGCGATACGCAGGAACATGGCCATGTCCAGGGCGTTGTGGTGGGTTTCGAACGGCTTGGCCGCCGCGCCGCCCGGGATGGTTTGCAGCATCGGCGTCTCGACTTCGAGGAAGTCACGCTCGGTGAGGAACTTGCGAATGTGCGAGATCACCTGCGAACGCACACGGAAGGTGTGGCGGGTTTCTTCGTTGACCATCAGGTCGACGTAACGCTGGCGGTAGCGCTGTTCGGTGTCGGTCAGGCCGTGGTGCTTGTCGGGCAGCGGGCGCAGCGACTTGGTCAGCAGGCGCACGTTGGTCATTTCGACGTACAGGTCACCCTTGCCGGAACGTGCCAGGGTGCCTTCGGCGCTGATGATGTCGCCCAGGTCCCAGGTCTTGACTGCGGCCAGGGTTTCTTCCGACAGGGTCTTGCGGTTGACGTAGACCTGGATGCGACCGGTCATGTCCTGGATAACCATGAACGAGCCACGGTTGAGCATGATACGGCCGGCAACCTTGACCGGAATCGCGGCTGCTTCCAGCTCTTCCTTGGTCTTGTCCGCGTACTGTTTCTGCAGGTCGTTGCAGTAGCTGTCGCGACGGAAGTCGTTGGGGAAGGCGTTGCCTTTGGCGCGCTCGGCGGCAAGTTTTTCCTTGCGCAGGGCGATCAGGGCATTTTCTTCCTGTTGCAGGTCTTGCGAGTCGGTCTTGAGGTCGCTCATGTCGTCACATCTTCCATCAGGGAATTCATTGCCCTCGCCCGCAGGCGAGGGTCTTTCAGCAGGAGTGAAGCTTACAGGCCCTGTTTCAGGCTGGCTTCCAGGTATTCGTCGATATCACCGTCGAGCACCTTGTTGCAGTCGCTGCGTTCAACGTTGGTACGCAGGTCCTTGATCCGCGACGCGTCGAGCACGTACGAGCGGATCTGGTGACCCCAGCCGATGTCCGACTTGCTGTCTTCCAGCGCTTGCGAAGCGGCGTTGCGCTTCTGCATTTCCAGCTCGTACAACTTGGCCCGCAGCATTTTCATGGCGGTGTCCTTGTTGGCGTGCTGGGAGCGTTCGTTCTGGCAAGCCACCACGGTGTTGGTCGGCACGTGGGTGATACGTACCGCGGAGTCGGTGGTGTTCACGTGCTGACCACCGGCGCCCGAGGAGCGGTAGGTGTCGATACGCAGGTCGGACGGGTTGATGTCGATCTCGACCTTGTCGTCGATCTCGGGCGACACGAATACCGCCGAGAACGAGGTGTGACGACGGGCGCCGGAGTCGAACGGGCTCTTGCGCACCAGGCGGTGCACGCCGATCTCGGTGCGCAGCCAGCCAAAGGCGTACTCGCCCTTGATGTGCACGGTAGCGCCTTTGATGCCGGCGACTTCACCTTCGGAAAGCTCGATGATGGTGGCGTCGAAACCGCGCTTGTCGGCCCAGCGCAGGTACATGCGCAACAGAATGTTGGCCCAGTCCTGGGCTTCGGTGCCGCCGGAACCTGCCTGGATGTCCAGGTAGGCGTTGTTCATGTCCATCTCGCCGCTGAACATGCGGCGGAACTCAAGCTTCGCCAGGGCTTCTTCCAGGCGCTGCAGCTCGGCGGTCACGTCCTCGACAGCGGCTTCGTCTTTTTCTTCGACGGCCATGTCCAGCAAGTCGCGGCAGTCGTTCAGGCCACCGGACAGTTCATCCAGGGTTTCGACGATCTGCTTCAGGGCAGCGAGCTCGCGGCCCAGTTCCTGGGCGTATTCGGGCTTGTTCCAGACGTTTGGGTCTTCCAGCTCGCGATTGACTTCGATCAGGCGGTCATGCTTGTGATCGTAGTCAAAGATACCCCCGAATGGACTGGGAACGCTCGGTGAGGTCCTTGATGGTGTTCAGAATCGGTTGGATTTCCATGGGCGCGCGGCTCTCGTACGAATTCGGTGAAAAGCCCGCGAGTATAACCGAGTCCGCGGCACGGCGGCAGACCCGCCGGGCGGTCACATTCGCAGAACGTATCACCGCCCTTGCAAGAGCGGCCTTGCGCAGCCCATCGCGACACTAGGCCGCTCCTAAAAGGGGCCGTGCACCGTTTCTCAGGCGATGCCGACTTGGTTACGCCCGCTGTTCTTGGCCTGGTACAAGCCTTTGTCCGCCGCCGAAATCAGTTGCCGGCAGTGGCTGCCCACGGCCGGGGTATGGGTGGCCAGGCCGATGCTCACGGTCAGGTGCGAGTCGGCCACCGGGGCGCTGTGCGGGATGCCAAGGCCGAAAACGGTCTGACGCAGCTTTTCAGCCACCAGGCGTGCCCCGCCTGGCGAGGTGTTGGGCAGCACCAGGGCAAACTCCTCGCCGCCATAGCGGGCCGGCAGGTCGGTCGGCCGCGAGCATGAGCCACGAATCGCCTCGGCCACCTGGCGCAAGGCCTCGTCGCCGGCCAGGTGGCCGAAGCTGTCGTTGTAGGCCTTGAAATAGTCCACATCGATCATCAGCAACGACAACTGCTGCTGTTCACGCATGGCGCGCCGCCATTCCAGCTCCAGGTACTCGTCGAAGTGGCGGCGGTTGGACAGCCCGGTCAGGCCATCGGAGTTCATCAGCCGCTGCAGCATCAGGTTGGAGTCGAGCAACTGCTGCTGGCTGACGCGCAGGGCGCGGTAAGCCTCGTCGCGTTGCAGCAGGGTAAGGTAGGAGCGCGAATGGTAGCGAATGCGCGCTACCAGTTCGATGGTGTCCGGCAGCTTGACCAGGTAATCGTTGGCCCCGGCGGCAAACGCCGCGCTTTTGACCAGCGGGTCCTCCTTGGTCGACAGTACGATGATCGGGATGTCCTGGGTGGCCGGGTTGTTGCGGTATTCGCGTACCAGGGTCAAGCCGTCCAGGCCAGGCATGATCAGGTCCTGGAGGATGACCGTGGGCTTGATGCGCATGGCCTGGACCACCGCCTGGTGCGGGTCGGCACAGAAGTGGAAGTCGATGTTGTCTTCATTGGCCAGACCACGCCGCACCGCCTCGCCGATCATGGCCTGGTCGTCGACCAGCAGCACCATCGCAGAGTTTTCGTTGGTGGTGGCAAAACCTTCGATCGGTAAGTCATTCATACCTGTTCACCCGATCACTGCCGTTCTGGCGGCGTGATTCAATACATTTCGTCATTTTGCGAAAAAGTCCATCAAGCGCCCGGCGATGCGTTCCAGCGGGCGAATTTCCACTGCGGCATCGATTGCCGCGGCGGCCTTGGGCATGCCGTACACTGCGCTGCTGGCCTGGTCCTGGGCAATGGTCAGAAACCCCTGCTGACGCATCAGCTTCAGGCCCTGGGCGCCGTCGCGCCCCATGCCGGTGAGCAGCACGCCCACCGCATCGCCATTCCAGTAACGTGCCACGCTCTCGAAGAACACATCGATCGAGGGCCGGTAGATTTCATTGACAGGTTCGGCAGTGTAGGCCAGTTGGCCATTTTGTAGCAGGCGAATATGGTGGTTGGTGCCGGCCAGCAATACCTGGCCCGGCTGCGGCGGCTCGCCTTCACGGGCCAGACGCACCGGCAGGCCGGCTGCGCTGCTGAGCCACTCCGCCATGCCGGCAGCAAACACCTGGTCCACATGCTGGACCAGCACGATGGCCGCCGGAAACGCAGCAGGCAAGCCCTTGAGCAGCACTTCGAGGGCTGCCGGGCCACCCGCCGACGAACCGATCGCCACCAGCCCGCGACGCTGCGAGGCCTCACGCAGCGGTGTAGCCACCGGCCTTGCCGCTGGCGTGCGCTGCTGGCCGACCAGCCAGCCGATATTGAGGATTTTGCGCAGCAGTGGCGCCGCCGCTTCGCGGGCATCGCCAGCGCCCAGTGCCGGGGTGTCGACCACGTCGAGGGCGCCATGGCCCATGGCTTCGAACACCCGGTGCACGTTCTGCTTGCGGTCGACCGTGACGATGACGATGGCGCAGGGGGTTTCGGCCATGATCCGCCGCGTGGCCTCCACGCCGTCCATGACCGGCATGATCAGATCCATCAGGATCAGGTCCGGCAGTTGCTCGGCGCAACGCTGCACCGCCTCGGCGCCATTGCTGGCCACCCACACCACCTGGTGCGCAGGCTCCAGGGCGACCGCCCGACGCAGCGCCTCGACGGCCATAGGCATGTCATTGACGATGGCGATCTTCATCCCTGAGCACCTCCGATCAGCTCCACCACAGCATCCAGCAACGCATCGTCGTGGAAACTGGCCTTTGCCAAATAGTAGTCGGCGCCTGCATCCAGGCCACGCCGTCGGTCTTCCTCACGGTCCTTGTAGGACACCACCATCACCGGCAGCGACTGCAGGCGCTGATCGCGGCGTACCAGGGTCACCAGCTCGATGCCGTCCATTCGCGGCATATCGATGTCAGTGATCAGCAGGTCGAAGTCCTCGCTGCGCAGGGCGTTCCAGCCGTCCATGCCATCTACCGCCACCGCCACATCGTAGCCACGGTTGCCCAGCAGCTTGCGTTGCAGCTCGCGCACGGTCAGCGAATCGTCGACCACCAGGATGCGCTTGCGCACCACACCACGGGCGCCGCTGCTCCCGCGTTCGACGCGCTCCAGGCTGCCGGTACTGAGCAGTTTCTCCACCGAACGCAGCAGGTCTTCGACATCGACGATCAACACCACCGAGCCGTCATCGAGCAAGGCGCCGGAAGAAATGTCCTGCACCTTGCCCAGCCGTGGGTCGAGCGGCATCACCACCAGTACCCGCTCACCTATCAGCCGCTCCACGGCCACGCCGTACAGTTGCTCGCGCTCACGGATCACCACCACCCGCAGGCTGCCGTCTTGCGCCTGGCCGGCAGGCCGGTTCAACAACTGGCTGGCCGCCACCAGGCCGATAAGCCGGCCTTCGTGCCAGAAATGCTGACGCCCTTCGATCTGCACGATCTGCTCGGTGGTCACTTCCAGCGTGCGTTCGATGTGGGCAAGCGGGAAGGCATAGGCCTCGCCACCCACCTCGATCACCAGGCTGCGCACCACCGACAGGGTCAATGGCACCTGCAGATGGAAGCGACAGCCCTGACCCGCCACCTGGGTCAGCTCGATGGAGCCGCGTAGCTCGCGGATCATGTGTTGCACCGCATCCAGCCCCACGCCGCGCCCAGATACCTCGGTGACCTTGTCGCGCAGGCTAAAGCCGGGCAGGAAAAGGAACGTCAGCAGTTCTGCATCACTCATCCGCGCCACCGTGTCGGCAGGCGACAGGGCGCGCTCGACGATGCTGCTGCGCAAGCGCTCCAGGTCGATGCCGGCACCATCGTCGATCAGTTCCAGGCTGAGCATGCCGGCCTGGTGCGAGGCGCGCAGGCGAATCACGCCTTCCTCTGGCTTGCCCGCCAGCAGGCGACGCTCCGGCAGCTCGATGCCGTGGTCAACCGCGTTGCGCAGCAGGTGGGTCAACGGTGCTTCAAGCTTTTCCAGCACATCGCGGTCGACCTGGGTCTTTTCCCCCTCTACCGCCAGCTGTACCGGTTTGCCGAGCGAGCGGCCAAGGTCTCGGACCATACGGCTCTGGCCGGTCAGCACATCGGCGAACGGCCGCATTCGGCAGGCCAGCGCGGTGTCGTACAACAACTGTGCACGCTGGCTGGCCTGCCAGCCGAATTCGTCCAGATCGGCGGCCTGCTGCTGCAGGATCTGCTGGGTTTCGGCCAGCAGACGCTGGGTTTGTGCCAGGGCTTCGAGCACCTCGCTGCCCTGGCCACTGTCCTCCAACTGCATGCGCAGGCCATCAAGCGCCTGCATACCCTGGCCATGCATGCGCTTGAGCCGCTGCAAGGTGGCCAGGTAAGGTTTGAGCCGCTGGGTTTCCACCAGCGACTTGCTGGACAGGTCGAGCAGGCTGTTGAGGCGGTCGGCGGTGACCCGCAGCACCCGCTCGGCACCTTCGCCGCCGCGTTTGCCGGCCTTGCGGCGCGGGGCAGGTTCGGGGTCGGACTCCAAAGCATCAAGTGGCAACGCCACAGGCTCGGCTGGCAAGGTTGCCAGCGGCAAGTCTGGCAGCACGGGCACTGGCGGCGGCACGGCAGGCATGGCCACAGCCCCTGGGTCGAGCAGGCTGGCCATTTGCGCCAGGAAGACGGGCAGGGTCGCCTGCGCCCCGACGTCGCCCGGTGTGGCGATACGCATCAGCAGGTCGGTGCCTTGCAACAGCGCGTCGATGTGCTCGGCACTCAGGCGCAAGCGGCCCTCCTGTGCCGCCACCAGGCAGTCTTCCATGACGTGGGCGACGCTGACGCCGGCATCCACCCCAACGATGCGCGCCGCGCCCTTCAGCGAGTGGGCGGCGCGCATGCAAGCCTCAAGCTGGTCAGCCTGGGTAGGGTTGCGTTCCAGCGCCATCAGGCCGGCGCTGAGGACCTGGGTCTGCGCCTCTGCCTCCAGGCTGAACAGTTCGAGCAACGATGCGTCGCGCATTTGCTCTGGGGTCATGACAGGCTCCGCTGCACGGCAGACAGTAAGTGTTGATCGTCCAGCACCCGCACGCTGCGGCCGCGCCACTGCAGGACTGCGGCGGTAAAGCGCGTGGCGTCCTGGCCGCTGCCCAGCAGCAGTGGGTCTAGCCGGTGAATACCGTCGATTTCCTCAACGGCCATCACTACCGGCCCTCCCTCGGCCGCCAGAATCAGCATGCGTGGCATGGCCCGACCGCTGCGTTGCTCGGCGGTGTCGGCCTGCACACCCAGCAAGTCAGCCAGTGACAGGCACGGCACCAACGCACCGCGCACATTGGCAACCCCCTGCAGCAGCCGCGAGCGCTGATGCGGCAGCGAATGCACGGCCTGCATCGGGGCGATCTCGGCCAGGCTGGCGGTGGCCAGCGCCAGCCACTCTTCGCCCAGGCGGAACAGCAGCATGGAGCGGCCGGTGTTTTCCTCCACTGGCTGCGCCGGGGCAGCCTGGTGGTCCTGCATCAGCGCGTAGCGGTCAAGCAGCCGGGTGGCCGAAGCCGCATACACGTCGCAGTTTCGGCAGTGGACATGCCGCTCCAGCAGCGGGCACTGCTTGTCGCCGTGCACGCCAATGCGGTTCCAGCAGTCGTCGATGTGCGCGTCATCTTCGGCCAGCAGCTGCATCGCCATTTCACCCTTCATCGTTCAGGCTCCCTGCCAACCCGTGCAGCGCGGTCCTGCAGGCGCCGGGCACCGGCCAGGTCACCTTGGGACGCCAACAAGGCCGCCAGGTGTACCAGCGCCTCGGGGTGCTGCGGCTCCAGGTACAGGGCTTTGCGATAATGGGTCAGCGCCTGCTGCGCATCGCCTTCGGTATCACTGAGCAGCCCCAGCCAGTAGTACACCTGCGCCGACGGCGCGAACTGGCCCAGGTAGCGCTGGCATTCGGCACGCGCCTGCTCGCTGGCGCCAGCGTTGGCAAGCCGGGCGATGCTGGCCAGCAGCTCGCTCGCGCCCTCACGCGCATGCTCGCGGGCCGGCGCTGGCTTGGGCGCCATCGGCAATACACGCAGCGGGCGCGGCAGCGGCGCGCCGGGTGGCGGATAACTCGCCGTGGCCAGCGGCGGTAGGGTGCGCCGCGCGGGTTGCACGGGTGGCACTGCCAACGGGGCATTGCCACCCTCCTGGCGCACATAGGCAAACGACTGGGCGATCCCTAGCGGGCGCATGCCCAGCCGCGCCAGCAAGCTGCCTTCGGCCGGGCCGATGAACAGCACACCCTGCGGATGCAGCAGGCGCTTGAGCACCTCGAATACACGCTGCTGGGTCGGCACGTCAAAATAGATCAACAGGTTGCGACAGAACACGAAGTCGTACAGGCCGTCGCGGCTGGCCAGCGCGGGGTCGAGCACATTGCCCACCTGCAGGCTGACTTGCTGCTGCACCCGACCGTGCAGGCGGTGGCCTTCATCGAGGGCATCGAAGTAGCGCTCGCGAAAGCCCAGGTCGCTGCCGCGAAACGCATTGCGCCCATACACGGCCTGCCCGGCCTTGGTCACCGAGCTGGGGCTGATATCCATGCCATCGATCAGAAACGTCCCAGGCGCAATGCCCGCGTCGAGCAAGGCCATGGCCAGCGAATAGGGTTCCTCGCCGGTCGAGCATGGCAGGCTGAGCAGGCGCAGTGGGCGGGCCCCGGCCAGTTCGGCCAGGCGCTTGTGTGCCAGGCTGGCCAGGGCGGTAAAAGACTCCGGGTAACGGAAAAACCAGGTTTCCGGGACGATCACCGCCTCGATCAACGCCTGTTGCTCATCCGCCGACTGCTGCAGGCGCAGCCAGTAATGGTCCAGGTCGACGGCGCCCACGGCCACGCAACGCTGACGCAGCGCGCGCTCGACCATGGGCGCACCTACCGACTCAACGTCCAGGCCGATGCGCTCGCGCAAGAAGCGGAAGAAACGCTGTTCGTTCATGTCGGCATCCCTGTCGGCTCATCCCTGTACAGCAGGTGGTGCACGGCATCAGGCAGCAGATCGTTGACTTCGATGCGCTGCAGCAGGCCCTGCTCATCCTGGCGTACCGGGCCCAGATACGGGGCTTCGCCGCTGTCCACGCCATAAGGCTGGAACTCGTCCGGGTGGCAACGCAGGGTCTCGGTGGCCTGCTCCAGGATCAGGCCGAGTTGCAGGCTGCCACGATAATGCACCAGCACCAGTCGCGTACTGGTGCGCTGCGCCGCCGGCTGACCGAAACTCAGCGCGGCAAGGTCGATCACAGGAACCAGATGGCCACGATGGGCGAGGATGCCCGCGACCCAGGCAGGTGCCTGGGCAATCGGCTTGAGCGGCTGGCGCGGCAGCACCTCGATCACCTCGTGCACGCTCAGGGCAAAGCGCTGTTCCCTGAGGCGAAACTGCAGGTACAACGCGCCCTTGGCGTTGTGCGCGGATGCGGCGTGCGGTGGCAAGTCGTTCATCGCGTTCAGACTTTGAAACGCGACACGCCGCCACGCAGGCCGGCGGCCACCTGGCTCAATTCATCGATGGCAAAGCTGGCCTGTCGCAGCGACTCGACGGTCTGGGTACTGGCATCGCTGAGCTGCGCCAGCGCCTGGTTGATCTGCTCGGCACCGGTGGCCTGGGCCTGCATGCCTTCGTTGACCATCAGCACACGCGGCGCCAGGGCCTGCACCTGGTGAATGATCTGGCTGAGCTGCTCGCCCACCTGCTGCACCTCGAACATGCCGCGGCGCACTTCTTCGGAAAACTTGTCCATGCCCATGACCCCGGCAGACACCGCCGACTGGATTTCACGCACCATCTGCTCGATGTCGTAGGTGGCCACGGCGGTCTGGTCAGCCAGGCGGCGCACTTCGGTGGCTACCACGGCAAAGCCACGCCCGTACTCACCGGCCTTTTCCGCTTCGATGGCGGCGTTGAGCGACAGCAGGTTGGTCTGGTCGGCAACCTTGACGATGGTCACCACCATCTGGGTGATGTTGCTGGCCTTTTCGTTGAGGATGCCGAGTTTGGCGTTGACCAGATCCGCAGCGCCCATCACCTGGTGCATGGTCTCTTCCATCCGCGCCAGCCCCTGCTGGCCAGAGCCGGCGAGGCTGGAAGCCTGATCAGCGGCGGAGGTGACTTCGGTCATGGTGCGCACCAGATCACGCGAGGTGGCGGCAATTTCCCGTGAGGTGGCGCCGATTTCCGTGGTGGTGGCGGCGGTTTCGGTGGCGGTGGCCTGCTGTTGCTTGGACGTGGCGGCGATCTCGGTCACCGACGTGGTGACCTGCACCGACGAACGCTGGGCCTGGGCCACCAGGTTGGCCAGCGCCTCGGCCATTTCGTTGAAGCCACTTTCGATGGCGCCGAACTCGTCCTTGCGGTCCAGGCTCAGGCGCATGCTCAGGTCGCCGGAGCGCAGCCTGTCGAGGGCATGCACGATACGCTGCATGGGGGCGGTGATGGCACGCATCAGCAGCAGGCCACAAATGGCGGCCGCGACAATTGCCAGCAGCAGCGAAACCACCATGCTGCCTTTGGCCGTGCTGACGGCGCTGACGATCTCGCTGGTCGCGGAATCGGCAGACGCCCGATTGAATTCGATCACTTCATTCAGGTGCTTGCGCCCTTCCACCCAGGCCGGCGTCAGCACCTCCATGATCAGCCGTTCGGCTTCGGCGTAGTTGCGCTGGCGGTACGCATCCAGCACCTGATTGACGATCCTGAGGTAGTTCTCCTCCAGTTGCACGAAGCTCTCGAAGCGGGTCTGGTCGTCTTTGTCCTGGATGGTGGCCTGGTAGCTGGCCATGTGCTGTTTCAGCCTGTCTTCGAAGCTTTTGAACAGCTCCATGTCGGCCGAAGTGATTTCACGGTGGTTGGACAGGCCCACCAGTTGCTGGCTGGTGACGTAGCTGTCGACCCAGGCGCTGCGGATCATCGAGCTGTAGTAGACCCCGGGAATGCTGTCGGTCCCCACTGCCTCCTCGGCGGTTTCGATGGCCACCAACCGCGAGTAGGCGGCCACGATCATCAGCAGCATGATGGCGATGATCACGGCGAAACTTGCCAGGATCCGTTGGCGCAAGGTCCAGTTCTTCACATTCAGCCCTCAGGAATTCTCAACGAGCGGGAAAAATCGCTGAAGTATAGCCCAGAGGCCTTACACATTTTCGGGTGAAGTGAGGGGTAAACAGGCATCCCTGCTGATGGACATGCCACTGGGGCTGCTTGCAGCCCTTCGCGGGCACGCCCGCTCCCACAGGTTTCACCAAAAGACTGAAGGTTGCGCTGACCCTTGGGAGCGGGCGTGCCCGCGAAGGGCCGCACAGCGGCCCCACTGCGCTCAATCACTGGTCTGCGGCTATCCGTACCTGGCTTTCCAGCTCTCGGCGCAGGGCTGGGTCCAAACGCAGCTGGCGGGCCAGTTCGTCCAGGTAGGCACGCTCCATGAAGTTTTCCTGGTCGACCATCATCACGCTGGCCAGGTACATCTCGGCGGCCATTTCTGGTGTTTGCGCGGCGCGGGCCACTTCGGCCGGGTCAAGCGGTTTGTTCAGCTCGGCATGCAGCCAGTGCTGCAGTTCACGGTCGCTGTCCAGGCGGGTAAATTCGCCCTCGATCAGCGCCCGTTCGCGCTCGTCGATATGGCCATCGGACTTGGCCGCCGCTACCAGTGCCCGCAGCACCGCCTGGCTGTGCTGCTCGACCTGGGCAGGCGGCAGGCGGTCGACGGTTTGCGGTTCGGCTGCGGCCCCCTGCTGATTGGCCTGCCAGTTGCCGTAGGCTTTGTAGGCCAGCACACCCAGCGCAGCCAGGCCGCCGTAGGTCAGGGCCTTGCCGCCGTACTTGCGGGCTTTCTTGCTACCGAGCAGCAGGCCCAGGGCGCCCCCACCCAACAGGCCGCCACCGGCACCGGACAACAGCCCGCCAAGCCCACCGCCAGCGCTGCCGGACTTGTTGGCGCCCCCCTGTTTTTCGAGCATCTGCTGGCCGGATTTGAGGAGTTGATCAAGCAAGCCCCGAGTGTTCATTCATGTGTCTCCACGCAAGAAGATTCAACCGCCAGAGTAAGGCTTGGCAGAACGCACGCCATCGCGGATTTGCTTCCGGATGTTGCATTGGCTGGCAAAAAGCCAACTAGACTCGATATCGCCAATACCTCGCGCGATCGCACTACGCTTATAACAATTGCTTCACGGCTTGCTTGATGACTGCCCCGAACAAGATCTCCAAAAAGAGGGAACACCATGTCAGTGCACAAGACCGCATTGCTCGGCGCCATGACCGGTGCCGTGCTGGCCAGCGCCAGCCTGCAGGCTGCCGAACCGCCCAAGGCCCTGGGGCCCGGCGAGGGGCGCCTGGATATCGTTGCCTGGCCCGGCTACATCGAGCGCGGTGAAAGCGACAAGGCCTACGACTGGGTGACCGGCTTCGAGAAGGAAACCGGCTGCAAGGTCAGTGTGAAGACCGCCGCCACCTCGGACGAGATGGTCAGCCTGATGACCAAGGGCGGTTATGACCTGGTCACCGCCTCGGGCGATGCCTCGCTGCGGCTGATCGTGGGCAAGCGCGTGCAGCCGATCAACACCGCCCTGATCCCCAACTGGAAGAACATCGACCCGCGCCTGCAGAACGGTGGCTGGTACGTAGTCGACAAGCAGGTGTACGGCACCCCCTATCAGTGGGGGCCGAACGTGCTGCTGTACAACACCAACACATTCAAGCAGGCCCCTACCAGCTGGGGCGTGGTGTTCGAGCCGCAGAACCTGCCCGACGGCAAGCCGAACAAAGGCCGCGTCCAGGCCTACGACGGGCCGATCTACATCGCCGACGCGGCGCTGTACCTGAAGTCGACCAAGCCAGAACTGGGCATCAAGGACCCTTACGAGCTGAACGAGGAGCAATACCAGGCCGTGCTGGAACTGCTGCGCCAGCAGCAACCGCTGATCCACCGTTACTGGCATGACGCCACCGTGCAGATGAGCGACGTGAAGAACGAAGGCGTGGTCGCCTCCAGTTCCTGGGGCTACATGGTCAATGGCCTGAAGGCCGAGAACCAGCCGGTGGCCTCGACCATTCCCAAGGAAGGCGCAACCGGCTGGGCCGACACCACCATGCTGCACAGCGAGGCCAAGCACCCCAACTGCGCCTACAAGTGGATGGACTGGTCGCTGCAACCTAAGGTGCAGGGTGACGTAGCGGCCTGGTTCGGTTCGTTGCCGGCGGTGCCGGCAGCGTGCACCGGCAGCGAACTGCTGGGCGCCGAGGGCTGCAAGACCAACGGGTTCGACAATTTCGACAAGATCGCCTTCTGGAAAACCCCGCAGGCCCAGGGGGGCAAGTTCGTGCCGTATAGCCGCTGGACCCAGGACTACATTGCGATCATGGGTGGGCGCTAAAAGTTACTTGGCCTGCATTGGCCCTATCGCCGGCAAGCCAGCTCCCACAGTGTCTGCAAAGGCCCCAGCCTTGTGCAGGACTGGTGGGAGCTGGCTTGCCGGCGACAGGGCCAGGGCAGGCAATACATAGACAACTGAGTACAGCCTATGCCCCTAGCCGTCCAGTTCACCCAGGTTTCCCGCACCTTCGGCGAGGTCAAGGCTGTCGATCAGGTCAGCATCGACATCATCGATGGCGAATTCTTCTCGATGCTCGGCCCTTCCGGCTCGGGCAAGACCACCTGCCTGCGCCTGATCGCCGGCTTCGAACAACCCACCAGCGGTTCAATCCGTATCCACGGTATCGAAGCCACTGGCGTGCCGCCCTACCAGCGCGACGTCAACACCGTGTTCCAGGACTACGCGCTGTTCCCGCACATGAACGTGCTGGACAACATCGCTTATGGCCTGAAAGTGAAAGGTGTGGCCAAGGCCGAGCGCCACGGCCGCGCCGAAGAAGCCCTGGCCATGGTGGCCCTGGCCGGATATGGCGCGCGCAAGCCGGCGCAGCTGTCCGGCGGCCAGCGCCAGCGCGTGGCCCTGGCCCGCGCCTTGGTCAACCGGCCACGGGTATTGCTGCTGGATGAACCCTTGGGCGCGCTGGACCTGAAGTTGCGCGAACAGATGCAGGGCGAGCTGAAAAAACTGCAGCGCCAACTGGGCATCACCTTCATCTTCGTCACCCACGACCAGACCGAGGCCCTGTCGATGTCCGACCGGGTCGCGGTGTTCAACCGCGGCCGTATCGAACAGGTCGACACCCCGCGCAACCTGTACATGAAGCCCGCTACCACCTTCGTCGCCGAATTCGTCGGCACCTCCAACGTGGTGCGTGGCGAGCTGGCCATGCAGCTCAACGGCAGCCCGGCGCCCTTCTCCATCCGCCCCGAGCACATCCGCCTGGGCGAGCCGGTGGTGACCAGCCATGAAGTGCAGGTCAGCGGCTTGTTGCGCGATGTCCAGTATCAGGGCAGCGCCACACGCTTCGAGCTGCAACTGGAAAGCGGCCAGCTGTTGGCGGTGAGCCAGGCCAACGACCGCTGGCAAGCGCAGCCCCAAGTGTGGCAGCCCGGGCAACGGGTGCTGGCACATTGGCCCCGCGAGGCCATGACGGTGCTGCAGGAAACCGAGGCCCGCTGACATGAGCACTCTGCGCAACCTGTCCAACCTGCTGTACCGGCGCCCGAACCTGTACCTGGCACTGCTGCTGGCACCCCCGCTGACGTGGTTCGGCGCAATCTACCTGGGCTCGTTGCTGAACCTGCTGTGGCAAGGTTTCTACACTTTCGACGACTTCACCATGGCGGTGACCCCGGACCTGACCCTGGGCAACTTCGCCGCGCTGTTCAACCCGTCGAACTTCGACATCATCCTGCGCACCTTGGGCATGGCGGTGGCCGTGTCATTGGCCAGCGCGGTACTGGCCTTCCCCATCGCCTACTACATGGCGCGCTTCACCAGCGGCAAGACCAAGGCGTTTTTCTACATCGCGGTGATGATGCCGATGTGGGCCAGTTACATCGTCAAGACCTATGCCTGGACCCTGCTGCTGGCAAAGGGCGGCGTCGCTCAGTGGTTCGTCCAGCAGTTGCACCTGGATGGCCTGCTGCAGGCGGTGCTGGCCGTGCCGGGCGTGGGCGGCAGCACGCTGTCGACTTCCCACCTGGGGCGCTTCATGGTGTTCGTGTACATCTGGCTGCCATTCATGATCCTGCCGATCCAGGCCTCGCTGGAGCGCCTGCCGCCTTCGCTGCTGCAAGCCTCGGCAGACCTTGGCGCACGGCCCGGGCAAACCTTCGTGCAGGTGATCCTGCCGCTTTCGATCCCAGGCATCGCCGCCGGCTCGATCTTCACCTTCTCGCTCACCCTGGGTGACTTCATCGTGCCGCAGCTGGTCGGCCCACCCGGTTACTTCATCGGCAGCATGGTCTATGCCCAGCAAGGGGCGATCGGCAACATGCCGATGGCCGCCGCGTTCACCCTGGTGCCCATCGTGCTTATTGCCTTGTACCTGTCCATCGTCAAGCGCCTGGGGGCCTTCGATGCACTCTGAAAATGCTTCAACAGGGCTGCGACTGGCGGCTTGGGGCGGGCTGCTATTCCTGCACTTCCCGATCCTGATCATCTTCCTGTACGCCTTCAACACCGAAGACGCGGCGTTCAGCTTCCCGCCCAAGGGCTTTACCCTGAAGTGGATCGGTGTGGCTTTCGCCCGGCCCGATGTACTGGAGGCGATCAAGCTGTCGCTGCAGGTGGCCTGCCTGGCCACGCTGATTGCCCTGGTGCTGGGCACACTGGCGTCGGTCGCGTTGTATCGGCGCAGCTTCTTCGGCAAAGAGAGCATTTCGCTGATGCTGATCCTGCCTATCGCCCTGCCCGGCATCATCACCGGCATCGCCCTGCTCTCGGCCTTCAAGTCCCTGGGGATAGAGCCCGGGGTGTTCACCATCGTGGTCGGTCACGCCACGTTCTGCGTGGTGATCGTCTACAACAACGTGATCGCCCGCCTGCGGCGCACCTCGCAGAGCCTGATTGAAGCGTCGATGGATTTGGGCGCCGATGGCTGGCAGACCTTCCGCTACATCATCCTGCCCAACCTTGGCTCGGCACTGCTGGCCGGTGGCATGCTGGCTTTTGCCCTGTCGTTCGATGAAATCATCGTCACCACCTTCACCGCCGGCCACGAACGCACCCTGCCGATCTGGCTGTTGAACCAGCTCAGCCGCCCGCGCGACGTGCCGGTGACCAACGTGGTCGCCATGCTGGTGATGTTGGTGACCATGCTGCCAATCCTTGGCGCCTACTACCTGACCCGTGGCGGCGAGAGCGTCGCGGGCAGTGGCAAATGACCCTGGAGGAGTCCCCGATGCAAACGCAGATGCTGATCAATGGCCAACTGGTCGCTGGCCAAGGCCCGGCCTGGACCGTGCTCAACCCGGCGCTGGGAACCGCGCTGGCACAGATCAACGAAGCCACCGAGGCCCAAGTGGACAGCGCCGTGCGCGCCGCCGACCAGGCCTTCGACAGCTGGTCGCAAACCAGCCCCAAGGACCGCTCGCAAACCTTGCTGGCGCTGGCGGATGCCATCGAAGCCCATGGCGATGAACTGGCCCGGCTGGAATCGCAGAACTGCGGCAAGCCCCTGAGCGCCGCGTTGAACGATGAAATCCCGGCGATTGCCGACGTGTTCCGCTATTTTGCCGGCGCGGCACGCTGCCTGGGCGGTTTGGCGGCGGGCGAGTACCTGCCCGGCCACACCTCGATGATCCGCCGCGACCCATTGGGCGTAGTTGCTTCCATCGCACCGTGGAACTATCCGTTGATGATGTTGGCGTGGAAGATCGCCCCGGCCCTGGCAGCCGGCAACACGGTGGTGATCAAACCCTCCGAACTGACCCCGCTGACCGCCTTGCGCCTGGGTGAACTGGCCCAGGATCTGCTGCCACCGGGCGTCCTCAACATTCTCTTTGGCCGCGGCCAGACCGTCGGCAACCCGCTGGTCAACCATCCCAAGGTGCGCATGGTGTCGCTGACAGGCTCCATACCCACTGGCGCGCACATCATCAGCGCCACCGCCGACAGCGTTAAACGCATGCACATGGAGTTGGGTGGCAAGGCCCCGGTGCTGGTGTTCGACGACGCCGACATCGACGCTGCCATCGACGGCATCCGCACTTTCGGCTTCTACAACGCCGGCCAGGACTGCACCGCAGCCTGCCGCCTGTACGTGCAGGACGGCATCTACGAGCGCTTCGTCGAGCGCCTGGGTGAAGCAGTAGCCAGCCTCAAACCGGGCCTGCAGGACGCCGAGGACACCGAGCTGGGGCCGTTGATCAGTGCCCAGCATCGCGACAAGGTCGCCGGGCTGGTGCAGCGGGCCATCGACCAACCGCACATTCGCCTGGTGATCGGTGGCAAGGCGATTGATGGCGATGGCTTCTTCTTCGAACCGACCGTGCTGGCCGACGCCCTGCAGGACGACGAGATCGTGCGCAACGAAGTGTTCGGCCCGGTGGTATCCGTCACCCGCTTCAATGACGAAGCCCAGGCGCTGGAATGGGCCAACGACTCCAACTACGGCCTGGCCTCATCGGTCTGGACCCGCGACACCGGCCGCGCCCACCGCCTGGCGGCGCGCTTGCAGTATGGCTGCACCTGGGTGAATACCCACTTCATGCTGGTCAGCGAAATGCCTCATGGCGGGCAGAAGCATTCGGGGTATGGGAAGGATATGTCGATGTATGGGCTGGAGGACTACACCTGTGTGCGGCATGTGATGATCAAGCACTAGCCCGAGGTTCTAGCCACTGGCCTCTTCGCGGGCTCGCCCGCGAAGAGGCCGGCACAGGTAGAACCTAATCGCGCAGGTCGGACTCGTGAATCGGGTTGGCGCGGCTGGTCGCGCGTTGGTATTGCGCAGGCCAGGTGGCCTTGTTGCCGCCCAGGTCGTCGTCGGCGTGCAGTGGCCAGTACGGGTCGCGCAGCAGTTCGCGGGCGAGGAAGATGAGGTCGGCCTGGCCGGTGCGCAGGATGTGCTCGGCCTGGGCCGGTTCGGTGATCATGCCCACGGTGCCGGTGGCAATTTCCGATTCCTTGCGCACGCGTTCGGCGAAGCGGGTCTGGTAGCCG
The DNA here is from genome assembly GCF_037993085.1 of Pseudomonas sp. YNh. Classification (NCBI taxonomy): domain Bacteria; kingdom Pseudomonadati; phylum Pseudomonadota; class Gammaproteobacteria; order Pseudomonadales; family Pseudomonadaceae; genus Pseudomonas; species Pseudomonas sp. YNh. Next base: position 68,120 of record NZ_JBBMRJ010000013.1, read on the forward strand.
GGGCCGGTGGGGATCTCGGCGTTTACCGAGGTACCGCCAGAGGATACATCGATCAGGTCCACACCCAACCCTCGCAGTCGACGGGCCAGTTCGACGGTTTCATCCGGGTTCCAGCCATCCTCCACCCAATCGGTTGCCGATACCCGCACCAACAGCGGCAATTCGGTAGGCCAGGCCGTGCGCACAGCCTCGACCACCTGCAGGGTCAGGCGGATGCGGTTTTCGAAACAACTGCCGTACTCGTCGCGGCGCTGGTTGCTCAGCGGTGACAGGAACTGGTGCAGCAGGTAGCCATGGGCAGCGTGTATTTCGACTACCTTGAAACCGGCCTTCAAGGCGCGTTCGGTCGCGGCGACAAAGGCCGCGATCACGCCCTGGATCTCATCCGGGGTCAGCTCGTGTGGCGGTGTGTGTTGCGGGTCGAACGCGATCTTCGATGGGCCTACTGGTTGCCAGCCTCCCTCTTCAAGCTTCACACTGCCCTGTTTGCCCAGCCATGGGCGATAGGTACTGGCCTTGCGCCCGGCGTGCGCCAACTGTATGCCCGGCACGGCGCCCTGGGCGGTGATGAAACGGGTGATGCGTTGCAGCGGCGCGATCTGGGCGTCGTCCCACAGGCCGAGGTCTTCGGCGGTGATGCGGCCATCGGCGGTAACTGCCACTGCTTCCGTGATCACCAGACCGGCACCACCCACAGCACGGCTGCCCAAATGGACAAGGTGCCAGTCGTTGGCCAGACCATCGACGGCGGAATACTGGCACATCGGCGATACGGCGATGCGGTTGGGCAGGGTCAGCTGACGCAGGGTGTAAGGCTCGAGCAGCAGGCTCATGAGGGCACCTCCCAAGGACTCCAATGGTGATCCGGCCCGGACACTCAATTGCACGTCCCTGGCCCAGGTCCGGTCATAACTTCAGACTAGACCAGAATGGGTGGGGGGGAGGTTCCATGGGATTTTGGGTGGGATGCGGGTGTCAGGCTCGAAAGTGATGTCGCCGGTGAGATCGAGCGCCGCCCGCGCGGCGCTCGATTTCCGCCACACCAAACAACTCAAGGCAAGCCCAGCGAACCCGTCAGCGCGGCTCCATGTGGGCAATCATCAACTGCACACTTTCGTTGCCACGAAACTCGTTCACGTCCAGCTTGTACGCCAGTTCGACCCAGCGCACGGTCGGGTTCGGCCACACTTCTCGGTCGACGCCAAATGCAATACCATCCAGGCGCACCGAACCACACTCGCTCTTGAGCACCACCTTCAGGTGCCGCTCGCCCACCACGCGCTGCTCCACCAGCTGGAACACGCCGTGGAACAGCGGCTCGGGGAAATGCTGGCCCCAAGGCCCGGCATGGCGCAGGGCCTTGGCCAGGTCGAGGTGAAATTCCTCCACGGCCAGGCTGCCATCTGACAACAGCCGGCCTGTCAGGTCTTCCTCACGCAGCTGGCGCCGCACTTCTTCGTCGAACGCCTCGGCAAAGGCCGGGAAATTATCCTCAGGCAACGATAAGCCCGCAGCCATGGCGTGGCCACCGAACTTGCTGATCAGCTGCGGGTGACGCGCCGCCACGGCATCCAGTGCATCGCGGATGTGGAAGCCTGGTACCGAGCGCGCCGAACCTTTGAGCATGCCCTCGCCGGCATCCGCGAACGCGATGGTTGGCCGGTGATAACGCTCTTTAAGGCGCGAAGCCAGAATACCGATCACACCCTGGTGCCAGTCGGCATCGAACAGGCACAGTCCATACGGCATCGACTCGACCGGCAGGTCCTTGAGCTGGGCCAGGGCCTCGCGCTGCATGCCCTGCTCGATGGACTTGCGGTCCTGGTTCAGGTCGTCCAGCTGCTGGGCCATGTCCTGGGCCAGTGCCGCGTCCTCGCACAGCAGGCATTCAATGCCCAGGCTCATGTCGTCCAGGCGACCGGCGGCGTTCAGCCGTGGGCCGAGGATGAAACCCAGGTCAGTCGAGGTGATGCGCCGGTGATCGCGGCGGGCCACTTCGAGAATCGCTTTCAGCCCTGGCCGGGCGCGGCCGGCGCGGATGCGCTCGAGGCCCTGGTGCACCAGGATGCGGTTGTTGGCATCCAGCGGCACCACGTCGGCGACGCTGCCCAACGCGACCAGGTCGAGCAGTTCGCCGATGTTCGGCTGTGGTTGCGTCTCGTAGCGCCCCAGGGTGCGCAAGCGCGCGCGCAGGGCCATCAGCACATAGAAGATCACCCCTACCCCGGCCAGCGCCTTGCTCGGGAACGTACAGCCCGGCTGGTTAGGGTTGATGATGGCGTCGGCCTCGGGCAGCTGCTGGCCCGGCAGGTGGTGGTCAGTCACCAGCACCTTGAGCCCGGCGGCCTTGGCTGCCGCCACACCCTCGACGCTGGAAATGCCGTTGTCCACGGTGATCAGCAGTTGCGGCTGACGCTGCAGCGCCACCTCGACGATTTCCGGGGTGAGGCCATAGCCGTATTCGAAGCGGTTGGGCACCAGGTAATCGACGTGGGCTGCACCCATCAGGCGCAGGCCCAGCACCCCGACGGTGCTGGCGGTGGCGCCATCGGCATCGAAGTCGCCAACGATAAGGATGCGCTGGCGCTGGTCCAGCGCCTCGACAAGCAGGTCGACACCGGCCTCGATGCCCTTGAGCTGCTGGTACGGCAGCAGGCGCGCCAGGCTTTTGTCCAGTTCGGCCTCGGACTGCACGCCGCGCGCGGCGTACAGGCGGGTCAGCAAGGGTGGCAAGTTACCCAGAAATGGCAGGGTCGGCGGCAGGGGGCGAGGTTCGATGCGCATGGGTCGCTTCAGCCACGCTCACCGAGCAGCCACTGCAGTTGCACTTCGTGCTGGCCACGGTCATCCGTCACGAACACCGTGCCTTCGCTGATCATCACGTCCCACTTGATGCTGCGCGGCATGTCGGTGGCCAGCGTCTCCAGCACCTCCTGAGGCACGGCAGCGATGTTCAGGTTTTTCAGGTTCTTGACCGCGCCCACCACCTTGCCTTCCCACACACGCAGGCTGCCATAGGCCAGCAGGCTGGTGCGTTCGGTACGGCGCGAGCACCAGGTCAGGCGGTCGGCGTCTGGCTGGCCCACTTCGATCCAGTGCAGCACGCGATCATCCAGGCTCTTTTCCCACAGTGCCGGCTCATCGACATCCGACAGACCGCGGCCAAACGACAAGTTCTCGTTGTACCAGAGCGCATACGCCAACAGACGAACCGCCATACGCTCTTCGGTTTCCGAAGGGTGGCGAGCGATGGTCTGCTTGACGCTTTCGTAGACATTGCGATCAAGGTCGGTCAGATTCAATTCGAACTTGTAGGTGGTGGACGGCTGGGCCATGGTCGACGGGCTTCGTGCAAAAGAAAAGTGGCACAGTCTAACCCATCCGCACCTTCCATGCGCCGCAGCAGTACCCGGCGAAACCGACGTGTGATAAAACCACGGCTCTGCCCAGCTGCCACGGATGCCCCATGTCGACGCCCAGCAAACCCCTCGCCGGCCTCAAAGTTGTCGAACTTGGCACCCTGATTGCCGGGCCGTTCGCCTCGCGCATCTGTGCCGAATTCGGCGCCGAGGTGATCAAGGTCGAATCCCCCGATGGCGGCGACCCGTTGCGCAAGTGGCGCAAGCTGTACGAGGGCACTTCGCTGTGGTGGTTCGTGCAGGCGCGCAACAAGCAATCGCTCACCCTCAACCTCAAGCACCCCGAAGGCATCGAGATTCTGAAGCGCCTGCTGGCCGACGCCGACATCCTGATCGAGAACTTCCGCCCCGGCGTGCTGGAAAAATTCGGCCTGGGTTGGGATGTGCTGCATGCCCTTAACCCGCGCCTGGTGATGGTGCGCCTCTCGGGCTTTGGCCAGACCGGGCCGATGAAAGACCAACCGGGCTTCGGCGCGGTGGGCGAGTCGATGGGCGGTTTGCGCTACATCACCGGCTTCGACGACCGCCCGCCAGTACGCACGGGCATTTCCATCGGCGACTCGATCGCCGCCCTGTGGGGGGTGATCGGTGCGTTGATGGCGCTGCGCCACCGCGAGGTCAATGGCGGCCAGGGCCAGGTGGTGGACGTGGCGCTGTACGAGGCGATCTTCGCCATGATGGAAAGCATGGTCCCGGAGTTCGATGTGTTCGGTTTTATCCGCGAGCGCACCGGCAACATCATGCCGGGTATCACCCCCTCCTCCATCCATACCAGCGCCGACGGCAAGCACGTGCAGATCGGCGCCAACGGCGATGCGATCTTCAAGCGCTTCATGCAGGCCATCGGCCGTGCCGACCTGGCAGATGACCCGACCCTGGCCAGCAACGATGGCCGCGACCTGCGCCGTGACGAGCTGTACGGGGTGATCGACCGCTGGGCCAACAGCCTGCCTCTTGAGCAACTGATGCAGGTGCTGACCACGGCCGAAGTACCGGCCAGCCGTATCTATTCGGCCGAAGACATGTTCAATGACCCGCAGTACCTGGCGCGGGAAATGTTCCTGCAGGCCAAGCTGCCGGACGGCAAGCCGTTCCGCATGCCGGGCATCGTGCCGAAGCTGTCGGATACGCCTGGCTCCACCGAATGGGTCGGCCCGGCGCTGGGCGAACACACCGAGGCATTGCTCACCCGCCTGGGCTACGACGCAGCGGCCATTGCCGGCCTGCGCGAAGCCGGCGCGGTCTGACGCCTGGCGCCGCCCTCGCCCATGCGCGCTACCCGCGGGCTACGCCACCTGATCCTGCTGTGCGGGCTACTGCCCGCATTGCTGCTACAGCCTGTCAGTGCCAAGGAACGCATCTTCTGGCTGGTGCGTGACCTGCCGCCGTTCACCATTTTTGCAGGCCCGGAAAAAGGCCAAGGGGTGATCGACCAGTTGTTGCCGCTGCTGATTGGGCAGATGCCCGAATACGACCACAGCATTGTGCGGGTCAACCGCGCCCGTGGCATCCAGATGCTGCAAGACCGCAACAGCTTCACCTGCGACCCTACCCTGCTATGGACCCCGGAACGGGCCGAATATGTGCGCTTTTCCATGCCATCGCTGGGCGTGCTCAGCGGTGGCCTGGTGCTGCGCAAGGAAAACCAGGCGCTGGCGGTTCCCTACCTCGACGGTCAGCAGGTAGACCTGCATGGCCTGCTGAGCAACGGCTCGCTGAAGCTGGGGATTGTTGCAGAACGCAGCTACGGCACCCAGATCGACGCCATCCTGCGCCAGTTGCCCGACAGCGTGCTCAGCCGCCACTACGGCAACGATGCCACCGCCAACCTGCTACAGATGCAACAGCTGGGGCGCCTGCGCATGGTGCTCGGCTACTGGCCGGAAGTTCGCTATCTGATTCAGCAGCAAGGGGGGGCACTGGCGGATTACCAGTTTCATCCGGTGCAGGGGGTCGAGCGCTACCAGTTTCTGCATGTGGGTTGCACGGACAGCCCCCTGGGCCGCGAAGCGATCGCGCATATTGATCGGCTGTTACCTGCACTGCGCCGGGATGTTTTGCCGGCGTTGTATGCGCGTTGGCTGGATCCGGCGTTACAGGAAGACTATCTGGAAGACAGCAAACGCTTCTTTGAAGGCCAATAAGCCAACCGACATACACGGTCGCTGTAGGAGCAGCCTTGTGCTGCGAAGAGGCCCTCATGACAAACGACATTCTCAAGCTGCACTGGCCATTTCGCAGCACAAGGCTGCTCCTACAGGGAAATGAGCCTGCGCAGAAAAAAGAAACCCCGGACGCTGGGGAGGACGCCCGGGGCCAAGCGAAAGTCCTTGGGGACTTACCGAGGCAGCCTTGCCAGCACCGGAGCAAAGCACTGGCTGGCTACCCTTACACTGTCTGATACACCACTCAGGCAAAGGTTCCCTGGGGTTGCTGACGCTGCTGCAGCGCCGCGATCACACAAGGCTGCAACCGCCCTTCGGCAATCTGCAAGTCACGGTGCAGGCCATCCACCAGATCGATCAACAGGCGTTGCTCCTGCAACTGACGCTCGCTGACCATGCGTCGCAAGGTAATGCCGGCAACGCGGTCGTGAACGGTCAACTGACGATTGCCGCTGGCGTCGGCGATGCCAAGCTGGGCCTGATAGGGAGTCAGGGCTTCGTTGAGCAGTTTGCAGATTCTTTCCATCCGGTTCACTCGCTGCGTGGTGGGATATAAAGGAACTGACCAACAGGCGCAGCGCAAAGTTCGTATGCCGCAGCTGTTTCATTGAGCATGCGGGGCAGACATGACAGTTTGAATACGCCGCCACGGACGCTCCTGCAGCGCTTGCAGGGCACGCTGCAGGCGTGTCGTCGAAAGCGGCCAAGGGAGTTCGGCGAGTACCCAGAGGCCCCGCTTTCTTGCCTCCTGGGCAAGGTTCTGGTGCTTGGGGGTAGCCTGGCCGACGAACAGCAACGCTCGTGATCGATGCTGCCGTGCGAGCAAAGAAAGGCCGGCCCGGGTTGGCATGGCGTGGTCGAGAATCAGCAGGTCGGGGCGACGTTCAGCAGCCAGGCAAGCGTCCAGGTCGGTGGCGTTTGCGCTGATGCGCACGTTGAACATGCCTTGGGCGTTGAGGGCCTGGTGCAGGAGGATCTGATGGGACGGGCGAGCCTGGTGGATCAACACGTAGGGCTGGTGCATATGCCGCTCCTGGTGGGAGGACCGGCTAATTTAGGCTTGGCGCTGGACGGGTCGAAGAGGAAATTTCTGAAGGATCAAAGGAAAAGGTTGCCATGTGGGGCCGCTTTGCGGCCCCACATGGCAACGCGCTTACAACGGTTTGCCGCGGTTGCCGTGCTGGCTGACAAAGCCCTGCACTGCTTTCAGGTCATTGGCCAGCACCGTGCAACGCTCTTCACGGCTGAACAGGTCACTGAGGTGCGCCGGCAGCTCCAGCGCCTTGCCTACACCCGCCTTTTCCACCGCTTCCGGGAACTTGACCGGGTGCGCGGTACCCAACACCACCATTGGCGTGTCCAGGCTACGACGGCACTCGCGGGCAGCCTTGACGCCAATCGCGGTGTGCGGGTCCAGCACTTCACCGGTGGCAGCGAAGACTTCGGCAATGGTCTCGCAGGTCTGCTCGTCGCTGACGGCCAGCGAGTCGAACAGTTTGCGGGCTTCGGTCCAGCGGCCTTGCTCGACGCTGAAGCCGCCACCTTGCTTGAAGTTGTCCATCAGCTCGGCAATGGAGGCGCCGTTGCGGCCGTGCAGGTCGAACAGCAGGCGCTCGAAGTTGGACGAGACCATGATGTCCATCGACGGCGACAGGGTCGCGTGCAGGGTGTCCTTGACGTACTGGTTGCCGCTCATGAAGCGGTGCAGGATGTCGTTGCGGTTGGTGGCGACGATCAGCTGGCTGATCGGCAGGCCCATGTTGCGCGCCAGGTAACCGGCGAAGATGTCGCCGAAGTTGCCGGTTGGTACCGAGAACGCCACCGAACGTGCCGGGCCGCCCAGCTGGAGGGCTGCGTGGAAGTAGTAGACGATCTGGGCCATGATGCGCGCCCAGTTGATCGAGTTGACTGCCACCAGGCGGGTGCCCTTGAGGAACGACTGGTCGGCGAAGCTGGCCTTGACCATTTCCTGGCAGTCGTCGAAGTTGCCTTCGATGGCGATGTTGTGGATGTTGTCCCCGAAGATGGTGGTCATCTGGCGGCGCTGCACTTCCGACACGCGCTGGTGCGGGTGCAGGATGAAGATGTCGACGTTGTCGCAACGGCGGCAGCCTTCGATGGCGGCGGAACCGGTGTCACCACTGGTGGCGCCAATGATCACCACGCGCTCGTTGCGCTTGGCCAGCACGTGGTCGAGCAGACGGCCGAGCAGTTGCAGGGCGAAGTCCTTGAACGCCAAGGTCGGGCCGTGGAAAAGCTCCAGCACCCACTCGTTGCTGTTCAGCTGACGCAGCGGTGCGACCGCAGCGTGGGCGAACTCGCCGTAGGTTTCTTCGAGGATCTTCTTGAAATCGGCATCGGCGATGCTGCCTTCAACGAACGGGCGCATCACGCGGAAAGCCAGCTCGTGGTATGGCAGGCCAGCCCAGGAAGCGATTTCTTCCTGGGTGAAGCGTGGCAGGTTTTCTGGCACGTACAGGCCGCCGTCACTGGCCAGGCCAGCCAGCAGCACGTCTTCGAAATTCAGGGCCGGTGCCTGGCCGCGGGTACTGATATAGCGCATGGGTGCAAACCTTCGATGCTGGGGCCGGGGCCGCGCTGGCGGCCCGACGGCAATAATTTTGTCAGTTGAGCTGTTCGACGCGGATACGCACGACCTTGCCGATCACGTCCTGCAGGGCTTCCAGGGCGACGATGGCGTCGTTGATGCTCTGTTCGACCACACCATGGGTCAGGAGGATCATCGGCACCAGGCCGTCCTGCTCCTCGGCTTCCTTCTGCATGATCGACTCGATGTTGATGCCACGCTCCGACAGGATGCTGGCCACCTGGGCCAGTACGCCCGGGTGATCCTTGGCCTGGATGCGCAGGTAGTAGGCGCTTTCGCAGGCTTCGATCGGCAGGATCGGGTGGGCCGACAGCGAGTCTGGCTGGAAGGCCAGGTGCGGTACGCGGTTTTCCGGGTCGGAGGTCATGGCACGGACCACGTCGACCAGGTCGCCCACCACCGACGAAGCAGTAGGCTCCATGCCGGCGCCCGCACCGTAGTACAGGGTGGAACCGGCGGCGTCACCGTTGACCATGACAGCGTTCATCACGCCGTTGACGTTGGCGATCAGGCGGTCGGCCGGGATCAGCGTCGGGTGCACGCGCAGCTCGATGCCTTCGGCGGTGCGACGCGCCACGCCCAGGTGCTTGATGCGGTAGCCCAGGGCCTCGGCATAGTTCACGTCAGCAGTGGTCAGCTGGGTAATGCCTTCGGTGTAGGCCTTGTCGAACTGCAGCGGAATGCCAAAAGCGATCGACGCCAGGATGGTCAGCTTGTGCGCGGCGTCGATGCCCTCGACGTCGAAGGTCGGGTCGGCTTCGGCGTAACCCAGCGCCTGGGCTTCGGCCAGCACGTCCGGGAAGGCACGGCCCTTCTCACGCATTTCGGTGAGGATGAAGTTGCCGGTGCCGTTGATGATGCCGGCCAGCCAGTTGATGCGGTTGGCCGACAGGCCTTCGCGGATGGCCTTGATCACCGGGATGCCGCCCGCCACGGCCGCTTCGAAGGCGACGATCACGCCCTTCTCGCGGGCCTTGGCAAAGATTTCGTTACCGTGCACGGCAATCAGCGCCTTGTTGGCGGTGACCACGTGCTTGCCGTTTTCGATGGCCTTGAGCACCAGGTCGCGGGCGATGGTGTAGCCACCGATCAGCTCGATGACAATGTCGATCTCCGGGTTGCTCGCAACTTCGAACACGTCAGCGGTAATGGGGGTACCGGTAATCTGGCAGTTCGGGTTCTGCGAGCGCATGGCGATCTGTGCCACTTCAATACCGCGCCCGGCACGGCGGGCAATCTCCTCGGCGTTGCGCTGAAGTACATTGAAGGTTCCGCCACCGACGGTCCCCAACCCACAGATGCCTACTTTGACCGGTTTCACTGTGAACTCCCCATTGAACGGCCGACACCTTCGCCGACCGTGAAACATGCCGTCACCCCATGACGACGGCGTACTGAATTGGATTACTTGGCAAGTGCCAGCTTGGCGACTTGCGGTGCCGGCTGGTAGCCCGGAATGACCTGGCCGCTTTCAAGGACGATGGCCGGCGTGCCATTTACGCCGATCGACTGCCCCAACTGGAACTGCTTGCCGACCGGGTTGGCGCACTTGGCGGCCTTGATCTCTTCACCTTCGACCATCTTGTCCATCGCCCCACGGCGATCGCTGGAGCACCACACAGCCTGCAACTGCTGGTCACCCGGCGAGCCCAGCCCCTGGCGCGGGAAGGCGACATAGCGCACTTCGATACCGCGACGGTTCAGCTCGGGCACTTCGGCGTGCAGCTTGTGGCAATACGGGCAGGTGGTGTCGGTGAACACGGTGATGTGCGACTTGGTCTCGCCCTTGGCAGGATAAACCACCATCTCGGCCGCTGGAATGCCGTTGATGAGCTTGGCGACGCCCATACGCTCGGTTTTCTCGGTGAGGTTGACCGGCTTGCCGTCCTGGATCTGGAACAGGTAGCCCTGCATCACGAACTGGCCGTCGGCGCTGGCGTACAGCACGCGGCCGCCCTGCAGCTTGACTTCATACAGGCCGTTCAGCGGGCTGCTGGCCACGCTTTCGACGGGCACTTCCAGCTCGAGGTTTTGCAGCGATTTGCGGATGGCCTGCTCGGCGACGGCGTTGCTATCGGTTGCCGCGGCAACAGCGAAGGTACTGGCCAGCGCCAACGCGGCGGCGGCGAAAAACTGGGTCACGCGCATGGGAACTCCTGAAGGCGGACAGGGACCGGAGGGCGCCACCTGCGGAAAAGACGCGGTGGCCGTGCGGCCCTTGGTGCAAACCGCCCAAGCCTACCACATCACACCACCGGTGAAGGGCCTTGCAAGGACCAGTCGGCGGAACATGAAAAACATTCATCCACGCGGGTGGTGCTGCGCGTGCAACTGCTGCAGGCGGGCCTTGGCGACGTGGGTGTAGATCTGGGTGGTCGAAAGGTCGCTGTGACCAAGCAGCATCTGCACCACGCGCAGGTCGGCGCCATGGTTGAGCAGGTGGGTGGCGAACGCGTGGCGCAGCGTGTGCGGCGACAGCGATTTGTCGATACCTGCCACCCGGGCATGGTGCTTGATGCGGTGCCAGAAAGTCTGGCGGGTCATCTGCTCGCCGCGCTGGCTGGGGAACAGCACATCGCTGGGGCGGCCATTGAGCAACTCGGCACGGCCATTGCGCTGGTAGCGCTCCAGCCACACCACTGCCTCCTCGCCCATGGGCACCAGGCGCTCCTTGCTGCCCTTGCCCATCACCCGCAGCACACCCTGGCGCAGGTTGACCTGGTCGAGGGTCAGGCTGACCAGCTCGGTGACGCGCAGGCCGCACGCATAGAGCACTTCGAGCATGGCGCGGTCGCGCTGGCCGATGGCTTCGCCCAGGTCCGGGGCCTGCAGCAAGGCTTCAACGTCGGCTTCGGACAACGACTTGGGCAGCGGCTTGCCCAGTTGCGGCATGTCGACCTGCAGGGTCGGGTCTACCGCCACCAGCTTTTCCCGCAGCAGATAGCGGAAGAAACCGCGCAGGCCGGACAGGAAGCGCGCCGTGGAGCGTGGCTTGTAGCCCTGATCGAGGCGCCAGGCCAGGTGGTCGAGGATCAGGTCACGGCCGGCGTCGGGCAGGGAAACCGAATGTTCCTGCAACCAGCCGTTGAACAGCGCCAGATCGCTGCGGTAGGACACGCGGGTGTTGTCGGACAGGCCTTTTTCAAGCCACAGGGCGTCGAGAAACTGGTCGATCAGGGGGTGGTCGAGGGCGGGCATGAAGACTCGGTGGCAAACGGCGAATTGGCGCTTAGTCTTTCATAACACTGCAGGCATAGGGAGCCCGTATGAACGAACAGCAGATTCTTCTCAGCGTCGGTGGTATCGGTGCCGCTGCGCTTGCCTGCCAATGGCTGGCCTGGCGCCTGAAACTACCGGCGATTCTATTTCTGCTGCTGGCCGGGATCATCGCAGGGCCGGCACTGGGCTGGCTCGACCCCGAGGCGCTGTTCGGCCCATTGCTGATGCCGCTGGTGTCGCTGGCCGTGGCGCTGATCCTGTTCGAAGGCAGCCTGACCCTGCACCTGTCGCAGTGGCGCGAGATCGGCAGCGTGGTGCATCGCCTGGTCACCGTCGGCGCATTGGTCACCTGGCTGGTGATCGCCCTGGCGACCCACTGGTTGCTCGGGTTCGACTGGCCGCTGTCTATCCTGTTCGGCACCTTGACCCTGGTGACCGGCCCCACGGTAATCGTGCCCATGCTGCGTGTAGTGCGGCCAAAGTCGACCATCGCCAATATCCTGCGCTGGGAAGGGATCATGATCGACCCGATCGGCGCGCTGCTCGCCGTGGTGGTGTACAGCTTCATCATCGCCAGCGCCGACGGCAACGGCCTGAGCCAGAGCCTGACCACCTTTGCCGGGGTGATTTTTTGCGGCAGTGCCCTGGGCGCGGCCGGTGGGTGGCTACTGGGGCAGATCATGCGCGAGCAGTGGCTACCAGAGTATCTGCACAATTTGGCCTCGCTGGCGGCTGTGCTGGGTATTTTCATCGCCGCCAACCAGATAATGCACGAGTCCGGGTTGCTGGCGGTGACCGTGATGGGGATGTGGCTGGCCAACATGCGCGGGGTCGATGTGCGGCAAATCCTGCACTTCAAGGAAAACCTCAGCGTGCTGCTGATTTCCGGTCTGTTCATCCTGCTGGCTGCGCGCCTTGACCTGCATGCCCTGCTGGGGCTCGGCCCGGCAGTATTGGCATTGCTGCTGGTGATCCAGTTGCTGGCACGCCCGCTCAACGTATGGATGGCCACACTGGGCTCGTCACTCAGCTGGCGGGAGCGCACGCTGCTGGCGTGGATCGCGCCACGCGGTATCGTTGCTGCAGCCGTTTCGGCGATTTTCGCCATCCGCCTGCACCAGGCTGGCCACGAGGACGCCTTGCTGCTGGTACCGCTCACCTTCGCCGTGATCATCGGCACGGTGGTACTGCAAAGCGCCACGGCCAGGCCGCTGGCGCGCCTGCTGAAGGTCGCCGAACCGGCACCCAGCGGGTTTCTCATCGTCGGTGCCAACGGGCCGGCCCGAGCCATCGCCAAAGCCCTGCAACAATTGGGCTGCCGGATTTTACTGACGGATTCCAGCTGGGAAAACATTCGCGCCGCGCGCATGGACGGGCTACCGACTTATTTCGGCAACCCCGCCTCGCAGCATGCCGACGCCCACCTGGACCTGGTCGGGCTAGGGCACTTGCTTGGCCTCTCCCCCGCCGGCGAAATCAATGCCCTGGCCTGCGCCAGGTTCCGCCATGATTTCGGCCACGGCCGGCTGTTCGTGCTGGCAAGCGGCCTGGAGAAACAACGCAGCGACAAGCATCGAGCGGCCGAGGAGCACCGCGGGCACTTGCTGGGGGCCAGTTCGATGACGTATCTGCAACTGGCCAACCGCTTGCACCAGGGCGCCGAGCTGTACAGCACCAACCTGACCGAAGGCTTTGATTGGGACGCCTACCAGGCCCTGCACGGCGAGCGTGCACACCTGCTGTTTGCTCGCGACGGGCATGGCTGGGTGCATGTAGCCAGCCCCGACAACCCGTTGCAGCCGCAACCGGGGTGGACCTTGGTGGCACTGATCGAACCAGCGCCGCAAGCATGATACTCAGGCGCCTGGCAGCACCGGCACCGGGCGCTTGTCCTCATCAATGGCGACGAAGCTGAAGACACCGTGAATCGCCCGCTCGCGGCCGTCCAGGTACATGTTCTCGACAAACACGTCCACCTGCACCTGCAGGCTGGTATTGCCGACCTTGATTACCGAGCCCACCAATTCGACGATCGAGCCCGCCGGGATCGGGTGCTTGAAGTCGATGCGGTCAGTGGACACGGTCACCAGCGGCAGGCGACAGAAGCGCGTGGCGGCAATGAACGACACTTCGTCCATCCAGGCCAGGGCGGTGCCGCCGAACAGGGTGTTGTGGTGGTTGGTGGTGTTGGGGAACACCGCCTTGGTCACGCGGGTCACCGACAACTCGGTGCGGCGCTGGATTTCCTGGTCTCGGGTAGTCATGGCAATCACATCTTCGGGGTTCAAAACGCAAAAAAGCAGCCCGAAGGCTGCTTTTTTCTCGCTAGGCGGCCTTGGCCACCGGGCAAACTGTCCTCAGGACAGTTTTTCCTTGATGCGAGCGGCTTTGCCGGACAGGTCGCGCAGGTAGTACAGCTTGGCTTTACGCACGTCACCACGACGTTTCACGGCCAGGCTGTCGATTTGCGGGCTGTAGGTCTGGAAGGTACGCTCAACACCAACGCCGCTCGAGATCTTGCGCACGGTGAAGGCGCTGTTCAGACCACGGTTACGCTTGGCGATAACAACGCCTTCGAACGCCTGCAGACGGGAACGCTCACCTTCCTTCACTTTAACCTGAACGACAACGGTGTCGCCTGGTGCGAAGGTCGGGATTTCCTTGCTCATCTGCTCTGCTTCGAGCTGCTGGATGATTTTGTTAGTCATGCTGTGCTCCTAAGGTGGACAAACTTGATCCACCATCGATACGTTAACTATCGTTCCGCTCGCGGAGGTATTCCTCGAGCAGCTTTTTCTCTTCTCCAGAAAGTGAGCGACTTTCCAGAAGATCGGCGCGTCGTTCGAAGGTCCTACCAAGGGACTGCTTCATCCGCCATCGCCGGATATGTGCATGGTTGCCACTTAGCAACACGTCGGGAACACGCTGATCCGCATACACCTCAGGTCGGGTGTAGTGCGGGCAATCCAGCAAGCCATCGGTGAAGGAATCTTCCTCCGCCGAGCCTACATGCCCTAAAGCTCCGGGCAGCAGCCGCGTAACCGCATCGATCAGTACCATGGCCGGTAGCTCACCACCGGAAAGCACATAGTCGCCAATCGACCACTCTTCATCGACATAAGCATCAATAAAACGCTCGTCAATGCCTTCATAACGGCCGGCGATCAGGATCAAAGATTCCTGTTCGGCCAAGCCTTTGACCGCTTGCTGATCCAGCTTGCGGCCTTGTGGCGAAAGGTAGATTACCTTTGCCGTTGCTCCGGTCGCTTGCCTGGCACTGGCCAGCGCATCTTCCAGAGGCTTGATCTTCATCACCATCCCCGGACCACCGCCAAAAGGCCGATCATCCACCGTGTGGTGGCGATCACTGGTGTAATCCCGCGGATTCCAGCAAGTGACTTGCAACAAGCCCTGCTTCACCGCGCGGCTGGTAATGCCGTACTCCGTAATGGCCGAGAACATCTCGGGGAACAACGTGATGACTTCTACGCGAAGGTTACCCATCAGTTAGAAATCCGCGTCCCATTCGACCCGCATCACACCGGCTTCAAGGTCGACTGCCAGCACACATTGCGCCGTATAGGGCAACAAGCGCTCACGGTCATCCAGGCTGCCTGCGCAAGGCTTGACCACCATTACATCGTTCGCGCCGGTCTCCAACAGGTGATCAACCGTGCCGAACAGCTGTTCGTCCTGGTTGATGACTTTCAGACCGACCAACTGGTACCAGTAGTACTCGTCGTCCGTCAGGTTGGGCAAAAGGCTGCGCGAGATGCAAATCTCGTAACCGCTCAGAAGACGCGCTTCGTCACGATCGTCGAGCCCTTTGAGCTTGGCGACCAGCTCCTTTTTATTGGAACGGCCACTGACCAGCTCAACCTGCTTGACCGACCCTTCGCGCCGAAGCGTCCAGTTACGGTAATCCAACAGGTTTTCAATCGGATCGGTAAAGGAATACACCTTCACCTCGCCGCGAACGCCGTGAACCGAAAAAA
The DNA here is from genome assembly GCF_037993085.1 of Pseudomonas sp. YNh. NCBI lineage: Bacteria > Pseudomonadati > Pseudomonadota > Gammaproteobacteria > Pseudomonadales > Pseudomonadaceae > Pseudomonas > Pseudomonas sp. YNh. Next base: position 83,526 of record NZ_JBBMRJ010000013.1, read on the forward strand.
TCTTGCCAACGACGATGAGGTCGTCAGCCTTTTCTGGCGTCGCGTTCATACGGTTCAGGCAGCAGCCTTGGCCGCTTCCTTCAGCAGCTGAGCAACACGCTCAGACGGCTGTGCGCCGATGCTCAGCCAGTGAGCAACGCGGTCTTGTTTAACGGACAGACGAACTTCCTGACCACGAGCGATAGGGTTGAAGAAGCCAACCTGTTCGATGTGGGAGCCGTCACGCGGGTTACGCGAGTCGGTTACGGTCAGTTGGTAAAACGGGCGCTTTTTGGAGCCGCCACGGGCAAGACGAATGGTAAGCATTGAACATCGTTCCTGTAGTCGGTGCTGCAAATCATGATGCACAGCGGGCACACGGGTGCCCGAAAGGCCGCACATTCTCAAGGAATATACGGACATTTGCAAATGCCTTTTTACTTCAAATAAAACGGCCAGCCTGCTGATCTGCTATTAAGCCGCCTCAACATAGGGGCGGCGGTGTTCCCGCCGAAGCGGGTTCCGGTCAGTGGCGGGGTTGCCGCCACTGGCCTGAATCTGTTTACAGCTTGGGCATGCCGCCGCCGGGCATCATGCCGCCAAGGCCGCGCATCATCTTGGCCATGCCGCCTTTGGCAGAAAATTTCTTCATCATCTTCTGCATTTGCTTGTGCTGCTTGATCAGCCGGCCGATGTCCTGCACCTGGGTGCCGGAGCCAAGGGCGATACGGCGCTTGCGCGAACCGCTGATCAGGTCAGGGTCGCGGCGCTCGGCCGGGGTCATGGAGTTGATGATCGCCTCCATCTGCTTGAACTGCTTCTCGGCCGCGCCCTGGGCATTGCCCATCTGCGACAGGTTGACCCCGCCGATGCTCGGCAGCTTGTCCATCAGGCCGCCCAGGCCGCCCATGTTCTTCATCTGTTGCAGCTGGTCGCGGAAGTCTTCGAGGTCGAAGCCCTTGCCCTTCTTCAGCTTCTTGGCCAGCTTGTCGGCCTTGGCCTTGTCGATGGTCTGCTCGGCCTGCTCGATCAGGCTGAGCACGTCACCCATGCCGAGGATGCGCGAAGCGACGCGGTCGGGGTGGAACGGCTCAAGGGCCTCGGTCTTCTCACCCATACCGATGAACTTGATCGGCTTGCCGGTGATGGCACGTACCGACAGTGCAGCACCGCCACGGGCGTCACCGTCAACCTTGGTGAGCACCACGCCGGTCAGCGGCAGGGCCTCGCCAAAGGCCTTGGCAGTGTTGGCGGCGTCCTGGCCGGTCATGGCGTCGACCACGAACAGGGTCTCGATCGGCTTGACCGCAGCGTGCAGCGCCTTGATCTCGTCCATCATGTCGGCGTCGATGTGCAGACGGCCGGCGGTGTCGACGATCACCACATCGATGAATTTCAGCTTGGCTTCGCGGATGGCCGCTTCGGCAATGGCCACCGGCTTCTGGCTGATGTCAGACGGGAAGAAGGTGACGCCGATGTCGTTGGCCAGGGTTTCCAGCTGCTTGATCGCCGCCGGGCGGTAGACGTCGGCGGATACCACCATCACGGTCTTTTTCTTGCGCTCTTTAAGGAAGCGCGCCAGCTTGCCGGCGGTGGTGGTCTTACCCGCACCCTGCAGGCCGGCCATCAGTACCACGGCAGGCGGTGCAGCATTGAGCGCGAGGTCTTCGTTGGCCGCGCCCATCAGGCTTTCCAGCTCGGCCTGGACGATCTTCACGAACGCCTGGCCCGGGGTCAGGCTGCGCGACACTTCGGTGCCGACCGCACGTTCCTTGACGCTATTGACGAAATCCTTGACCACCGGCAGGGCAACGTCGGCCTCAAGCAGGGCCATGCGCACTTCGCGCAGCGTGTCCTTGATGTTGTCTTCGGTCAGCTTGGCCTTGCCGGTGACATGGCGCAGCGTCTGTGACAGGCGGTCGGTCAGGTTTTCGAACATGGTGATCCTTTCAGGCCCAGTAAAAGCCGAGGTTTGTCAGGCACCCTGGGGGAAATACACACCCGCCGGGCACAGCAAGGCGGCGATTATAGCGAAGTGCGGCGGCGGCGCACACCTTGGGAGATATTCGGTGGCTGCACTGCCCCCTTCGCGGGCACGCCCGCTCCCACAGGATCTTCACTACACTGGAGGCTTGCACGGTACCTGTGGGAGCGGGTTCACCCGCGAATGCCGTTACGCGGTCTGCCAGTCTTCCTAGAGCGGCGGAATCTATGCCAAACTCCGTCTCTTTAAGGCTCGCCAACCAGGACTTATGGTCTCCTCTCCCAGCCTCATCCCCAACCTGATCGCTGCCGGCCTATATATAGCGGCGGCCATCTACCAGGGCTCGCACCTGGCCCAGGGCCGCAAGTCCGACAAGCGCCTGCTCGCCCTGCTGGGTACCTTCGCGGTGCTCGCCCAGGCTGGTGCGCTGTACTTCCAGCTGATCACCCCGCTGGGCCTGAGCCTGGACTTCTTCAGCGCCGCCAGCCTGATCGCCGTGGCCGTCATCGGCCTGACCCTGCTGGCCTGCCTGCGCATACCGGTCGAAAACCTGCTGGTGCTGCTGTTCCCGCTGGGCGCGGTGACGGCGCTGCTGGCGCAGTTCGCGCCGCCTGGCACCGTGCCGCTGATCAACGAAGAGCCGGGCATCCTCGCGCATATCCTGCTGTCGATCCTGGCGTACGGGCTGTTCACCATCGCGGTGTTCCAGTCGCTGCTGCTGCTGCTGCAGGACCGCCAGCTGAAGAACAAGCACCCCTCCGGGCTGATCCGCAACTTCCCGCCCCTGCAAACCATGGAAAGCCTGCTGTTCGGCTTCCTCTGGGCCGGCTGGTGCCTGCTGTCGCTGTCGCTGATCTCCGGCTGGCTGTTCCTCGACAACCTGTTTGCCCAGCACCTGGTCCACAAGACCTTGCTGGCCTGTGTCGCCTGGGTGGTGTTCAGCGTACTGTTGTGGGGCCGCACCCGCCTGGGCTGGCGTGGTCACAAGGCCATCCGCTGGACGCTGGCCGGTTTCTGCCTGCTGATGCTGGCCTATTTCGGCAGCAAGCTGGTTCGCGAATTCATCCTGCATATCTGACGGCCGCTCATGGACACACTGCCGTACGCACCGCTACTCGGCACCCTGGCACTGGCGCTGCTGTGGTCGGCGCTGTTCACCACGGTGGACGCCGCCCGCCTGCTGCTCAATGGCTCGCTGCGCACCTTTGATGACAGCCAGCCCTTGCTCCCGACCCAGGCACTGGTGCTGTGCGCCAGTTTGGGCAAGCTGCTGGTGCTGGGCCTCGCCTGCCTGATAGGCCAGCGCCATAGCGGCGAGCACGGTTTCTGGCTGGCAGGGCTGGCCGCCACCCTCACCTTGCTGGTGTTTGCCGAGTACGTGCCGCGGCGCCTGGCCCGGCGTAACCCGCAGGCCTGCGTCAGCCTCGGTAGCAGCCTGCTTAAAGTGCCCCTCGCCCTCCTGCAGCCGCTGGCCTGCCTGCTGGACGGTTTCGCCAAGCTGCTCCTGCGCCCGTTCCGCGTGCAACCTACGGCCGTGGCCCTGCACCCTCAGGAAGCCGACGACTTTGACGAAGACGAGGAGCACGAAACACCCCGCCACGGCCTGCTCGACGGCCTGCAGTCGCTGGACAAGGTCACCGTCAACGACATCCTGGTACCGCGCAACGAAGTGGACGGCATCAACCTCGACGAGCCGATCGGGCGCATCATCGAGCAGTTGATCATCAGCCGCCACACCCGTCTGCCGGTCTACCACAACGACATCAACCAGGTTGAAGCAATCCTCAACACCAAGCTGATCAGCCACCTGCTGCCCAAGGCCGACCTGACCCTGGAGGCGCTGCACAGCGCCTGCTACGAACCCTATTTCGTACCAGAAAGCACGCCACTGCAAATGCAGCTGCTGAACTTCCACAAGCAGCAGCGCCGGCTGGGTGTGGTAGTGGACGAGTACGGCGAGGTGCAGGGCATCGTCACCCTGGAAGACATCCTCGAAGAGATCGTTGGCGAGTTCGAGGACGAACAGAGCCTGGAAAACCCCCACGTACACCCGCAACCCGATGGCACCTTCGTCATCGACGGCAACGCTTCGCTGCGCGAAATCAACCGCACCCTGGGCTGGCACCTGCCCTGCGACGGCGGGCCGAAAACCCTCAACGGGCTGGTTACCGAAGCACTGGAAAGCATCCCGGAAAGTGCCGTTTGCCTGAAGATCGGCCGCTATCGCCTGGAAATCCTCGAAACAGAGGACAATTGTGCCAGTAAGGTACTGGTGTGGACCGTGACCCGATAGCTATACTCGGGTCACGCTTACCCAGCCCCGCCGTCACGCCTGCTACCCGCACCCGGCGTTCCACGGCCAGTCCGCTCCACTGACACGCCCCGCGGTCCTGCTTCAACACCCCGAACAGTGCCCGCCCCGCCCCTATCCCCCTTGGGCTATCGTCAGTCGAGCGCACACAACAACAAACGCTCCGGCGTCCGCGCAACCGTGCCTGCCCTTTCGCTCAGCACACCGCGCGGGCCATGCCCATGGAGCCGGACCAGACTGTTAGGGACCTACTTAATGACAAGCAGCACCTACGCCGAAGCGCCTGCCGCGCCGGTCAACTCGCCCGCGCGGGTAGCCACTGCCAGCTTCATCGGCACCGCCATCGAGTTCTACGACTTCTACGTGTACGCCACTGCTGCTGCGCTGGTGATCGGCCCGGTATTCTTCCCATCCGGGTCGGGCACCGCGCAAATGCTGGCAGCCTTCCTCACCTTCGGCATCGCCTTCCTCGCTCGCCCGCTGGGTTCGGCGTTGTTCGGCCACTTTGGCGACCGTATCGGCCGCAAATCGACCCTGGTTGCCTCGCTGCTGCTGATGGGTGTCTCCACCACCGCCATCGGCGTATTGCCGGGCTATGACAGCATTGGCGTGTGGGCGCCGATCATCCTGTGCCTGCTGCGCTTTGGCCAAGGCCTGGGCCTGGGCGGTGAATGGGGTGGCGCGGCGCTGCTGGCCACCGAGAACGCCCCCGAAGGCAAGCGCGCCTGGTTCGGCATGTTCCCCCAGTTGGGCCCTTCGATCGGCTTTTTGGCCGCCAACGGCCTGTTCCTGACCCTGGCCCTGACGCTCAGCGACGAGCAGTTCCGTGAATGGGGCTGGCGTATTCCGTTCCTGCTCAGTGCGGCGCTGGTGCTGGTGGGCCTGTATGTGCGCCTGAAACTTGAAGAAAGCCCGGTCTTCGCCAAGGCTGTCGCCCGCCACGAGCGGGTGAAAATGCCAGTGGTCGAGCTGTTTTCCAGCTACTGGCTGCCCACCCTGCTGGGCGCTGCGGCGATGGTTGTGTGCTACGCGCTGTTCTATATCTCCACGGTGTTCTCGCTGAGCTACGGCGTGACCACGTTGGGCTACAGCCGCGAGACGTTCCTGGGCCTGCTGTGCTTCGCGGTGGTGTTCATGGCCCTGGCCACGCCGCTGTCGGCCTGGCTCAGCGACCGTTACGGGCGCAAGCCGGTGCTGATCGTCGGCGGCCTGCTGGCCGTAGCTTCGGGCTTTGCCATGGAGCCACTGCTGACTTCGGGATCGACGACGGGTGTGGCGCTGTTCCTGGCCATCGAGCTGTTCCTGATGGGTGTGACCTTTGCGCCGATGGGGGCACTGCTGCCCGAGCTGTTCCCGACTCACGTGCGTTATACCGGGGCTTCGGCGGCGTATAACCTGGGCGGGATTGTCGGGGCCTCGGCGGCACCGTTCTTTGCCCAGAAGCTGGTCAGCATGGGCGGGTTGAGCTGGGTTGGGGGCTATGTGTCGGCTGCGGCGGTGATCAGCCTGATTGCGGTGCTGTGCCTGAAAGAGACCCGTAATACCGAGCTGTAAGCAATGGGGGCCGCAACGCGGCCCCCTGCGGTTTCGAATCAGAACTCGACCTTTACCGCCTGCGAAGCGCGGGTCGCCTTGGCCCGCGCCAACTCGACCGACTCATCACGCGCCAGGCACACGCCCATGCGGCGGGTGCCGTTGATTTCCGGCTTGCCGAACAGGCGAATGGCGGTATCCGGTTCGCTCAGCGCTGCGCCCAGGTTGGCGAAGCTGGTCTGCTGCGACTGCCCTTCTGGCAGGATCACCGCCGAGGCCGACGGGCCAAACTGGCGTACCACCGGAATCGGCAGGCCGAGAATCGCACGGGCATGCAGGGCGAACTGCGACAGGTCCTGGGAAATCAGGGTGACCAGGCCGGTGTCATGCGGGCGCGGCGACACTTCGCTGAACCACACCTGGTCGCCCTTCACGAACAGTTCCACGCCAAACAGGCCACGACCGCCAAGGGCATCGGTAACAGCCTTGGCCACGCGCTGCGACTCGGCAAGCGCTTTCGGGCTCATGGCCTGCGGCTGCCACGACTCCTGATAGTCGCCCTTTTCCTGACGGTGGCCAACCGGCTCCAGGAAGGTGGTACCGCCGACGTGGCGCACGGTCAGCAGGGTGATTTCGTAATCAAAGTCGATAAAGCCCTCGACGATTACTCGGCCCTTGCCGGCGCGGCCGCCTTCCTGGGCGTAGTCCCACGACTTCTGCAGGTCGGCGTCGCTGCGCAGCAGGCTCTGGCCTTTGCCCGACGAACTCATCACCGGCTTGACCACGCATGGGTAACCGACATCGGCCACGGCCTTGGCGTAGTCTTCATAGGTGTCGGCGAAGTGATACGGCGAGGTCGGCAGGTCCAGCTCTTCGGCGGCCAGACGGCGAATGCCTTCACGGTTCATGGTCAGCTGCGTGGCGCGGGCGGTCGGCACCACGTTGAACCCTTCGTTTTCCAGCTCGACCAGGGTGGCGGTGGCGATGGCTTCGATTTCCGGGACGATATAATGCGGCTTCTCGGCCTCGATCACCGCGCGCAGGGCAACGCCATCGAGCATGTTGACCACGTGGCTGCGGTGCGCCACTTGCATGGCCGGGGCATTGGCGTAGCGGTCGACGGCGATCACTTCGACGCCCAGGCGCTGCAGCTCGATCACCACTTCCTTGCCCAACTCGCCACAGCCGCACAGCAGTACACGGGTCGCGGTGGGCGACAAGGGGGTTCCGATACGGGTCATTTCAGGTCCTCGAAGGCGTCCGGGGCCGCGCCAGGCTGAGCGCCGCCCGCTGAAAAAGGACCGCTATTCTACACCATCAACCGGCGACGGCAGCCCGTCGGGCGCGAAATGCCATGGCCAGCCACACGGCAGTGACACCGGCGAACTTCGACGCCATGGCGGTGCCGATCACTGCCGGGGTCAGGGCGCCGATCATGCCGAAAAAGATGAAGGTATCCACCGGGATGCTCAGCGCCGAGCTCAGCCACAGGCGGTCGCGCAGCGGCCGGCGGGTGATGCTGAACACCAGCCAGTCGATCAGCTCGGAAATGAAGAACGCGGTGGCGCTGGCCAGGGCGATGGCCGGTTCCGAGGTGACATAGGACAGCACCAGGGCCACCAGCATGGCAACCAGGGCGCCATGGCCGAAGCGGGTCTGCACCATGTCGCGCAGGATGAACACCAGGCCGCCCCAGGCAGACCATATGATGTCCAGGTGCGGGGCGCTGGAAAAGGCGTAGTTGATCAGCACTACGCTGCTGATGTAGGCAATCAGATAGAACATGGCGGGTAGTCTGTGGGCAAGCCGTACAGATTACCGCTGGTGCCCTCGACAGGCAACGCCGTCCCTACAGGATGAGGCCGGCCTCTACTGCCCGTTCATGGCACAGCTTCAGCACCGCCCGCCGCTCATCGTTGTCCATCCGCCCCCAGCGGCCAATCTCCGCCACGGTGCGCTGGCAGCCGGTGCAGATATCCTGCTCGTCCAGCGCACAAATGCTTACGCACGGCGAGGCCACCGGCCGCTCTACCACATTACTCATCATCAACCACCAGCTCCTGGGCATAACGCTGGGCATTGTGCACGTAATGCGCGGCACTGGCTTCAAGCATGCGCTTCTGCTGCTCGGTCAGTTCACGTACGACCTTGCCGGGCGAGCCGACCACCAGCGAACCGTCGGGGATTTCCTTGCCCTCGGCGATCAGTGCATTGGCGCCGATGATGCAGTGCTTGCCAATGCGCGCGCCGTTGAGGATCACGGCATTGATACCGACCAGGCTGTAGTCGCCCACCGTGCAGCCATGCAGCATGGCGTTGTGACCAACGGTGACGCCCTTGCCCAGGGTCAGCGGCGAGCCCATGTCGGTGTGCATCACCGTGCCATCCTGCACGTTGCTGCCTTCGCCGATATCGATCAGCTCGTTATCCCCGCGCAGCACCGCGCCAAACCACACACTGGCATTGGCCTGCAGGCGCACGTTGCCGATCAGCGTGGCGTTGGGTGCGGCCCAACTGGTGGGGTGGCTTTCGACCCGCAGGTCGCCCAGGCGGTATTTCATGCATGCTCCTCAGGCTGGAACGCAGACGGCGGGGTAGGCCCCGCTCAGTTTTCGATGTAACGCTCAGGGGGCTGGTGCAGGCTGATGCCAGCATCGAACAGCACGTTGACCAGCTCGACGATCATGATCGCCGACAACCCCCAGATCTTGTATTCGCCATAGCGGTAGCTGGGCACGTACCAGCTGCGCCCCTGATAATCGATACGGTGGGTATGATCACGCGGGTCCTGGCGGAAGAATTCCAGCGGCACGGTGAATACTGCCGCGATTTCGGCATCATTGGCGCGGTATTCGACGAAGTCGGGAATAAGCCCGACGAATGGCGTCACTTTAAGGCCATGCAGCGAAATCAGCGGGCTCAGCGGGCCTATCACTTCCACCAGCCCGGGGGGCAGGCCGATTTCTTCTTCGGCTTCACGCAGGGCGGTAAACACCAGGTCCGGGTCTTCCGGGTCGCGTCGGCCACCGGGAAAGGCCACTTCGCCACCATGGGTGGACAGCCCCTTGGCGCGCAGGGTCAGGACCAGTTCGGGCGCTTCGCTGCGGGTAATGGGCAAAAGGACCGCCGCTTCGGGGAACCGCCGGTCGGTTTCCAGTGATGCGGGTTGGTGATTGCTCATTCGGCGAAGTAGCTCGTCCAGCATTGCGCACGCTCGTATCCAAGGCCTGCCTTGCATGATGCACCAAAGCCGCGAAGCACCCAAGCCCCCGCGCTTGCGGCGGCCCTGCCGGCGCGCCAAGATAGCCTTGAACAAAAGGGAACCCCACATGAAATTCTGCAGCGCGTGCGGCCAGCCGGTCACTCAGCGGATTCCCGAGGGCGATAGCCGCCTGCGGTATGTCTGCGAGTCTTGCCAGACCATCCATTACCAGAACCCCAACATCGTCGCCGGCGTGCTACCGACCTGGGGCAGCCAGGTGCTGCTGTGCCGGCGTGCCATTGAACCACGCCGCGGCTTCTGGACCCTGCCCGCCGGCTTCATGGAGAACGGCGAAACCCTCGACCAGGCCGCCCGTCGCGAAACCGTCGAGGAAGCCTGCGCCCGGGTCGGGCCGATGAGCCTGTACCAGCTGTTCGATTTGCCGCACATCGACCAGGTGCATGTGTTCTTCCGCGCTGAGCTTGCAGACCTGGCGTTTGATGTGGGTGCCGAAAGCCTGGAAGTGCGGTTGTTCGAGCAACATGAGATACCGTGGGGCGAGCTGGCTTTCCGCACCGTCACACGCACACTAGAATGCTACTATCGCGACCGCATCGGGCAGCACTACCCCATAGGCCATGAGTACCTGCCGCCGATGAACGTCTCGACCTCGACCTCTACTTAGAAGAAGCCTTCAGGGATACCGTTACATGCGCTGGTTGCTTGCCCTTTTCTGCCTTTGCGTTACCTCGGTGTCCCAGGCGGCTTTCACCGAGACCATCATTCGCAAGCCCGTGCCGGCAGCGCAAACGCCATCGCCTTCACAGCAGGCGATGCAACCGCTGATCGACAAGGTGCTGGTGATCAAGTCCGAGCGTCGCCTGCAACTGATCAGCCGCGGCGAGCCGCTGAAAACCTACCGTATTTCCCTGGGCAAGCAACCAAAGGGCGCCAAGGAACGCGAAGGCGACAAGAAAACCCCTGAAGGCCTGTACTGGCTGGACTGGCGCAAGCAGAGCGACCGCTTCAACCTGGCCATGCACATCAACTATCCGAACGTGAGCGATGCCGCCCGCGCCACCCGCGAAGGGGTGAGTGCCGGCAGCATGATCATGATTCACGGCACGCCGATCAACGACGAGTACCCGGAGTGGTATTTCCACACCCTGGACTGGACCGATGGCTGCATTGCCATGCGTAACCGTGACATGCAGGAAGTGTGGGAACTGGTGCGCGATGGCACGTTGATCGAAATCCGGCCCTGAAGAGAAGCCGGAGTGATGGTGAAAGACAGTTGCTCCCACCGCTTACCAGTGCAGGTCGCGTTGCCCTGCCAACGCCTGCGGCCCCAGCCACTGCGCACCTCGTAACAAGGGCACCAACGCCGCCTCCGGTTGCAGCTCGAACACCACCTGGGCCCGCCGCCCTTGCAGGTCAGCATCGACGAACAGCTCATGTTGCCCCTGTTGCGCCAGTTGCCCCCGCAGGCGCCAGCCACTGCGGCAGTCCATTTCCAGCCAGCCCTGCCCCAGGCCCAGTGACCACGGTTCGCTGAGCGCCAGGTCGCTCACCGTTACACGGCCCTCGCTGCCCAGGCATTGGCGCCCTGCCCCCTGCATGCGGACTGCGCCCTGCCACAGCCCGGCCAGGCGGTAATCCGTGGCCATCGTCGCCTGGGCGCCCATCGCCGTTGCCTCCAGCCGCCAGCGCCACGGCCAGCCTTCGGCGCGCAATTGCCAGGCCTGCCCCTGAAACCCCAACTGTGCAGTTGCCTGCAAGCGCCAAGGCTGCACCGACCAGCGCAGAGGACCCACCGGCCCCAACTGTTGCGCCTGGCCCTGCCACAGGCTGCCACTGGCATCCCGCAGCGGCACACCTGCCCCGCGAGCCACCCAGGCGGCGGGTAACTCAACGAGCAGGGTCAGGCCGAAAACCAGCAGCACCCACGCCATACCTTTACGGCTCATGGCTGCACCACCAGGTCGAAGCGCAACGCCTTGCCATCCTGTTCCAGCCCCCATTGCAGCGGCGTTACGCCCTCTTCATGCAGGGACTGCAACCAGCCTTGCAGCACCCGTTCATCGGCCACCTGGCCACGCAGTTGCCAGGCCTTGCCTTGCACATCGACCTCGGCCAGTACGACCCGTCGCGCCTCGGCCGACTGCTTCAGGCGCTCCAGGCTCAAGCCCGGGCCGCCATGCAGGCTTGCGGCTTGTTCTGCCAGCCCCCGCCACTGGCTGACCTCGCGCCATTGCGCCAAGCCCTCGCGCAGGGCCAGAACAGCCAGCAGCAACGCAATCAGCAACCAGGCGAATTTCAGCCGATGACGCTGCATCCAGTCCTGGTTCATGCGGCGGCTCCCAATTCGAACACCACTTCGCCACCTTGTACCTGTACGGCAGCACCGGCAGCGTTGGCCATGTCTTGCCAGGGTGGCGTGGCGCCGTCGCCCTCTAGCCGCAGGTGCCAGCGCTGGCCATCGAAGCGCACCGCCTGCAGGCGCCAGCCGGGGTGATCGCGCAGCCAGGCCTGCAAGGCTGCCTGCAGGTCTTCGAGCTGGCGGGTGCGTACTTGCTGCTGAAGCTCGCTTTCCCGCAGGCGTTTTAGGGCCTGCGCGGCGTGCCGTGGGCTGGCCTGCTCACCCGTCACGGCAAACACCTGGGCGCGCCAGAGTTGTGCCTGACGCCACTGCTGGTTCAACCACAGCCCACCCCAGACTGCCGCCAGTACCAGGCAGGCGGCCAACAGGCGTTGCTGCGGGCGTGAAACGATGGGCAACGAAGGTACCTTGCGATCGCGCTCGAACAGGCCGGGCATCGCGTCGAGCGGTGCCAGCGCGCTTGGCCAGTCGCCACTCAGTGGCACGCTTTGCATGTGTGCCCAGGGTTGCTGCGGCGCTTCACCCAGTGCTTGCGGCCATGCCAGCCAATGCTCCTGCTCGTCCTCGGCCAGCCCTTTGTACAAGGACATGCCGGGCGTTCGCTGCCAATGCCAGGCACTGCCTGCCTCAGGCCTGGGCAGCAACTGCAACTCCGCCCAGCAACGTTCTACCTGCAAGCCCCATACGCCACACTGCGCGCGCCAGTCGTCCAGTTGCTGACGCGCCACCACCAGCAAGCGAAGGTGGCCGGGCTGACGGGCCAGGCAGGCGCAGGTCACCTCGTCCGGCGGTTGCAGCAAGCGGTCTTCGAGCAACAACGGCCACTCCTCACGCTTGAGCCCGGGTGGGGCAGGCACGTGGAAGACGCTACAGGCCTCGGCAGGCAGAACAAGGGCAACCCGGGCTTGCAGGTTTGCCGGTGGCTCACCCTGCCCCTGGCTTTGCACGATGCCGCCCTCGGCCAGCGCCCAGTGCCAGACAACACCCGGGCGCAGCAACAACCACGGTTGAGCAGGTGCGCCCCGTCGCCATTCAAATTTCATGAGCGCCCCCACGGGAGGGCGAAGGTGCAGACATAGGGTGCTCCATCACGCTGCAGTTCCAGACGCACGCCACGGCCGGGGTGCGCAGGTTGGTCAGAAGGCCAGGCCAGCCACTGGCCGCCCTGGTAATAAAGGACGTTCATGGCGCCAACCCGGTCGAGCCGCTCGCGCTGGACCCAGCGGGGCGTGGCGGCGGCGTACAGGTCGACCGAGCTTTCCAGCAGCAGGCGCTGCTCACGGGCCTCGAAGCGCAGCCGCTGGCGTTGCAGCCGCGAGCCACCTTCGGCTTCCGGCAGGCCGGTGGTGGCGACCCACTGTAATTGGTTGCTTGCCGGTTGCCAGTCCAGCCAGCGGCTGGCCAGGGGTAGGCGCTGGTCGTAGACGCGGCGCAGCACCGGGCTGTCGAAACGCCGCTCAAGGGCCAGGCAGAAATCCAGCACCGAGGTTTCCTGGGTGGTCACTTGCAGGCGTTCGCGCACTTTCATCCAGCCATTGACCAACGCAGCGAGCATGATGCCAAGCAGGACAGTCAGGGCCAGGGCAACCATCAGTTCAATCAGGGTCAGGCCTGCCTGACGGTGCCTTACAGGCCGAACCCGGTACTGGCCGCTGTATGGGCAACCTGTGGGAGCGGGCGTGCCCGCGAACACCGGCATAGCCGGTGCCATACACTGCGTCGCCTGATTCGCGGGCACGCCCGCTCCCACAGAGGTCGTGCAAGCCATCAGTGGTGTGAGCCAGATCATGGGCGTTCCAGAAACACGGTGTACTGGCCCAGCGGCAGGCGCTGGTCGCGGTCGGCGTACAATTGCAGTTCGCCACGGCGCAGGTCGCGCACACCGGTGCGGCGCAATTGCAGTTGCCAATGACACGGCTGGCCACCCTGGCTCAGTTCACCCTTCACCTGATTGGCAGAAGGCCAGAATTGCTCGACGGCGAAACGTGTTTGCAGTTCACGGGCACACAACAGGCCAAGGCGGTGTTGTTGCAGGTTGTCCTGCACGGCCAGGCGCTGGCGCAGCACCTGGCTGGTGATCACCGCCAGCACGGCGGCAATCGCCAAGGCCACAGTGACCTCCAGCAAGGTGAAGCCACGCTGACGTTGCTTCATGGCGCGACCGCCACCTGCAAGCGCCCATCGCGGCCCCACGCCCATTGCTGGCTGCCATCGGCCCAGCGCCAGCGCACGCTGCCCGGCTGTGCCCAGCCGTGCGGGGTGAACAGCAAGTGGGGCTGCGGGCTGGCGGGCCAGTCCGGGTGCAGGCCCTTGGGCCAGTCGCCAAGCCCGGCCGCCTCGACCACCCAGGCATTCCCCTCACGCCGCACGAACTCCGGGCGCTGCCCATTCCAGCGCAGCCCACGCAGCTGCCCCGCATGCCGGGCCAGCGCCGCCTGGGCCCAGGTTTCGCTGGCCAGGCGTTGCAGGGCCTGATCGACAGGCGCCTGGCCGCTGCCGAGCCCGGCCACTGCCAGCCCCGTCATCAGGCCGGCGATGGCCAGCACCACCAGCAACTCGATCAGGCTGAAGCCCCGCTGACGGCTCACCCTTACAGCGCCCAGTTACCCAGGTCGGCATCCTGGCCTTCACCGCCCGGCTGGCCATCGGCACCCAGCGAATACACATCCACCCGGCCATGCTCACCGGGCATGCGGTACTGGTACGGGGTGCCCCATGGGTCTTCCGGCAGGCGGCGCACATAGCCGTCACTGCGCCAGGCCCGCGGCAGCGGTTCCTGGCTCGGCTTTTTCACCAGCGCGGCCAGGCCCTGTTCAGTGCTGGGAAAGCGCAGGTTGTCCAGGCGGTACATGTCCAGCGCCTGCTCCAGGGTGGCCAGGTCGGCCATCACCTTCTGCTTCATGGCCTTGTCCTGGTTGCCCAGCACGCTGGGCGCGACCACGGCGATCAGCAGGCCGATGATGAAGATCACCACCATGATTTCCATGAGGGTGAAACCGCGCTGGCGGTTACGTTGATGCTGCATGGCAGTACTCCTTGTATTCACAGTTGCAGGCCCTGGTTGAGTTGCATGATCGGCAGCAGCACCGCCAGCACGATGAACAGCACCACAGCGCCCATCACCAGGATCATCAGGGGTTCGAACAGCGCCATGGCGGTATCCACCTGGCGGGCAAAGCCACGCTCCTGGTCGTCGGCCACGCGCTCAAGCATGTCGGCCAGGGTGCCGCTGGCCTCGCCGCTGCCGACCATGTTCACCAGCAGCGGTGGGAATTGCTGGCTGGCATCCAGCGCACGGTGCAGGCTGGTGCCGCCCTGCACTTGCTGGCGGACCTGCTCCATGGCCAGGCGGATGCGCCGGTTGCCGACCGTTTCGGTAGCTACTTGCAAGGCTTCGAGCAGGGCTACGCCACTGCCGCTGAGAATCGCCAGGCTGCGTGCCAGGCGTGCGCTTTCCAGCACCTGCAACAGGCTGCCGATACGAGGCAGGCACAGCAGCATCTGGTCGCGGCGCAGGCACCAGTGCGGCTTGCGCAACAGCAAGGTGCCGAGCACGCCCATCAATAGCGCCAGGCCCAGCAACCAGGGCCCGGCCTGCACCAGCCCCTCGCTCAGGCCGATCAGCAACGCGGTGATCAGCGGCAGGCTTTGCCCCGCGTGGGCAAACTGTTCGGTGAGCTTGGGCACGACAAAAGTCATCAGGCCTACGATCACGGCAAGCGATACGCCCATCAGTACGGTGGGATAGATCAGCGCAGTACGCGCCTTGTGCTGTTGCCGTTGCACCTGTTCAAGGTGATCGGCCAGCCGGGTCAGCACCTGTGCCAGGCGCCCGGAGCGTTCGCCGGCCTCGACCAGCGCGCAGTACAAGCCAGTGAATGGCGCCCCCTGGCGCGCCAGGCTGCGGGCCAGGCCCAGGCCTTCGGCAAGGGAGCCACGCAGGGCCACCATCACACTGTGCAGGGCAGGTTGACGCAACTGACGCTCAAGGGTGCCCAAGGCATCGACCAAGGGGATGCCGGCACCGGTCAATGTGGCCAGCTGACGGGTCAGTTCACACAGCTGGGCACGGCTCAAACGCTGGCGCCGGGGTTGCCGATTACTGCTGTCCTGGCGCTGCAACTGGCGGGCAAAAAGCCCCTGATCGCGCAGCAACTGACGCGCATGGCGTTCACTGTCAGCCTGCACGCTGGCCTTGCGGGTCTTGCCGGCGAGGTCGACGGCCAAGTAGCGATAGGTCGGCATGGTTTAGCCCTGCACCACACGCAGTACTTCGGCCAGGCTGGTCTCGCCACGGGCCAGGCAGTCGCTGGCCATTGCGACCAGGCTCTGCCGGCGCCCGGCCAGGTACTCCTGCATGGCCAGTTCACTGGCGCCGTCATACAGCAGGCCGATCAGCCCGGCATCCAGTTCGATGAATTCGTACAGGCCCAGGCGCCCGACATAGCCGCTGCCCTGGCACTGCTCGCAGCCCACCGCGTGGTAGCTGCTGCCCAGCGACGTCAGTTCTGGCCACAGGTCACGCTCGGCAGCTTGCAGCGGGTGCGCCACGGCGCAACTGCACAAACGCCGCACCAGCCGCTGGGCCAGCACACCGCGCAGGCACGAGGCAATCAGGAACGGCTCGATACCCATGTCGCGCAGGCGGGTCACCGCACCCACGGCACTGTTGGTGTGCAGGGTGGACAGCACCAGGTGGCCGGTCAGGCTGGCCTGCACGGCTATCTGCGCGGTTTCCTGGTCACGGATTTCGCCGAGCATGATCACGTCCGGGTCCTGACGCAGGATGGCGCGCAAGCCACTGGCGAACGTCAGCCCCGCACGCGGGTTGATGGCGGTCTGGCCGATGCCGGCGATGGCGTATTCCACCGGATCCTCGACGGTGAGAATGTTGCGGCTGCCATCGTTGAGGCTGTTGAGGCTGGCGTACAGGGTGGTGGTCTTGCCCGAACCGGTCGGGCCGGTGGACAGCACGATACCGTTGGGCCGCGCCAGGCAACTGCGCAGGCCCTGCAACACCGCGGGCGGCATGCCCAGGTTGCCCAGCGCGAGCAAGCTGGCCTGCTTGTCGAGCACACGCATGACCACGCGCTCGCCATGGATGCCGGGCAGGGTCGAAACCCGCACATCCACCTCGCGCCCTGCCGCGCGCAGGGTAATACGGCCGTCCTGGGGCTGGCGCTTCTCGGCAATATCCAGCCGTGCCATGACCTTGATCCGGGACACCAGCATGGCCGACAGCGCACGCGGCGGGCGTAGCACTTCGCGCAGGTGGCCATCGACGCGCAGGCGCACCACCAGGCTTTGCTCGAAGGTTTCGATATGGATGTCCGAGGCGCGCAGGCGCAGCGCCTGGCCGAACAGGCCGTTGATCAGGCGAATTACCGGGGCTTCGTCATCGCTTTCCAGCAGGTCTTCGACCTGCGGCATCTCGCTCATCAGGCTGTCCAGGTCGACCTGGTCGCCGATGCCTTCGATCAGCGCTTGATTGGCGCCATCGCCGGCCTGGTACAGCTGGCCGAGGCGCTCGTCGAACACGGCAGGCTCCAGGTATTCGAGCATGCAGGGCTGGCCATGTACCCGCAGCAGTTCCTGCAGCTGGGCACTGTCGGCGTCGGGCCGCAGCCACAGCTGCCAGCCCTGTTCCGTCGTGGTCATGGCCACCCCGCTCTGGCGTGCCTGGCGATACGGCAACATCACCAGGCACCGCCTTCGAGGCGTGCGCGGCTGGAGGGGAACACCTGCAACAACGGCGTGCCCTCTGCAAGGTCCGGCAGTTGCAGCGGTGTGGTCTGCTGCAGGGTGCGGTATTTGTCTTCGCTGAGCCCGGCCAGGCTCGGCCCGTCCCGCAGGATGCGCGGGCGGATGAACACCATCAGGTTCTGCTTGGTGTTCCTGGTGGCATCGGAGCGGAACAGCCGGCCCAGGTAAGGGATATCACCGAGCAGCGGCACGCGCTGGTTGCTGGTGCTCAACTCGTCGCTGATCAGGCCGCCGAGAATGACCAGGCCATTGTCTTCGACCATGACCTTGGTCTTGATCTCGCGCTTGTTGGTGATCACGTCGCTGGCCGCGCTGGACTCGGCAATCGACGACACCTCCTGGACAATGTCCAGGCGCACGCTGTTGTCGATGTTGATCTGCGGCTTGATACGCAGCTTCACCCCGACCTCTTTGCGCTCGATGGTCTGGTACGGGTTGGCATTGTTTTGCGTGACCGAGCCGGTAACGAAGGGCACTTCCTGGCCGACCAGGATCGACGCTTCGGCGTTATCCAGGGTCAACAGGGTGGGCGTGGACAGCAAGTTGAAGCCGCTCTTGCCCTTCAGTGCATTGACCAGCATGGCAAAGTTGAACCCGCCGCCGAAATGGCCGATGCCCGCCGTGGCGCCGGTGGTCGCGGACAACAGGTCGCCAAGCGCCTCGTTGTCACCACTGGCAGCAGCCCCGGCGATATTGGCGATGTTCACCCCGTTGCTGCCAAAATTGACGATGCCGGCGCCGAATTTTTCGTCGGCAAACAGCCATTGCACACCCAGCTCCTGGGCGCTGCTGTCGGACACCTCGGCGATGATGGCTTCCACCACCACCTGGGCACGACGGATGTCCAGCTGTTCGACGATGGCGCGGTAGGCGGCCAGCTCGCTGTCGGGGCCGACCATGACCACGGCGTTGGTGCCTTCTTCGTACTCCAGGCGAATGCCCGGGCCACCGGCGGCGGCCATTACCGGCCTGTCCTTGCCCTCGCCTTCGCCCGTGCCTTCAGCCGGCGCCATGCCTTCCTGGCTCAGCCCGCGCAGCACCTTGACCACTTCACCTGCATTGGCGTGCCGAAGGTAGATGACCTGGGTACTGCCGTTGCCAGGTGCTTCCTGGGGGCGGTCGAGCTGGCGCAGCAGGCTGGCGATTCGGTCCAGGTTGCTGCGCCAGTCGGTCACTACCAACTGGTGCGCCGCCGGGTACGGTGTGATTACCCCGACCCGTGGGTCGATCAGCGGTTTGAGGATGCCCAGCACCTGCTCGCTGGCGGCGTTGCGCACGTTGAATACCCGCGTCGCCACGCTGTCACTGCCTTCGCCCTGCTGCCCACCCGCCTCGACCGGCACCGGCTCCAGGCGCGCGGCCTGGTCGGGGACGATCTTCACGCTGCCATTGGGCAGGTCGACAGTGGCGTAACCCTGGGCGCGCAACTGCGCCAGGAAGATGTCGTAGATGGCATCGGCGTCGTGCAGGTCGACGGTGCGCACGGTGACCTTGCCCTTGACCCGGGGGTCGACGATGAAGGTGGTGCCGGTGATGCGCGACACGCTGTCGATGAACTCGCCCAGTTCGGTGTCGACGAAGTTCACCTCGTACATCGGCGTACCATTTTCATCGAACACCGGCTCTTCGGCGCGGGCCTCAGGTAGGCCTATGGCCAGGGCCAGGCTCAGCACGGCGGCCACGCAGTATCTAACAGGCATCGTTCATCCTTGCCGCTTGAAGCCGGTCACGGCGGGGCGTGGCGGCCAGGGCAGGCGTTCACGCCGCCCCTGGTTGTTGAAAATCAGGCCATCGGTGTCGATGTCCTGCAGCACGATCCCCGGCGCCAGGCGCTGACCGCGGGCCAGGGTGCGCACCTGCTCGCCGTAGCGCAGCACCACCACACTGGAAGACAGCGGCTGCGCCCTGAGGCCGCCGAGGTAGTGCAATGGCAGGCGGGTAATGGCGATGGCACCGTCGTCGATGGGCGCTTGCCAGTGGCCGACCATCAGCCCCGGCAGCGGGTTGGCGACCGTCGCCGGCACCATGGCCGGTTGCGGCTGGCGGCTCAGTTGCAGCACGCACTGGGCGGCCAGCCAGCCGGCCAGCGTCAGGCCAGCGCCGGTGAACAAGCGCGAGGCGAGTGTCACGAGGCCAACTGCCGTGGGTGCCACCCCGGGTGCCCCTGCACGTAACGCACTTCGGGCAGTTGCAGCGGCGCCAGTTGCCAGTCGCCAGGTTGGCGGGCGAGCCAGGCTTCGACCCGTTGCCACAGGGGTTCGCCAGCCTGGCTTTCAAACTGCAGGCCGAAGGTGCGGCACAGGCCCTGCATCGGCTCCAGCCCAGTGATGCGCTTGCCTTGCGGACTGTAGCTGACACCCCAGGCCTGGCCCTGCCAGCGCGGCAGGTCCTGGCTGTTGTCCAGCAGCAGCGGATCGCCGAACAGCTGCTCTGCAGCGTTCTCCAGCACTTGTTCCACCTGCCGGGCCGGCGCTTCGACCACCGGTGCCGGGTAGCCACCGGTGAGGCTGATCAGGTGTTCACGTGTGATCGAAGCACCTGTGGGCAGCGGGTAGTCGTAACGCAGGCCCGGCAACAGCACGGGCATGCCGTTGTCATCGGCCAAGGCCTGATGCAGCAGGCGGTCCCAGCTGCCGCCACGGGTATCACGGCGCCACAAGGCCTGTGGCGCGCGGGCCAGCGGCTGGTCGAGCCACGCCGCGTGGCCGGCACGTTGCTGGTGCAGCTGTGCCTGCAATGCCCCGACACGCAGCTGCGCGGCTGGCGCCAGTTGCTGTGCAAAGGCCGGGAAGAAACGCCCGTCGAACTGCCACAGCCCGGCCACGCGCTGGCAGCGCAGGCGGAAGGCACCGCTGCCCCGGCAACCGGCAAACAGCACCGGCACAAGCCGACCACTGGCCTGGGTTACCTCGACGGGCGCCGGCCACAGGTCCTGGCCACGGGCGCACAACAGCACATCGATTTGCGGAACCCTCTCGGCAAGCCACAGCCCGGGGCCGGTGCCGACATCGGCCATGGCCACCACCAGGTCGGCCTCGCGCCGGGCCTGCTCGAACACCGGCTGCAGCGACTGGTACCACAGTTTGAGGGAAGCTTTCTGGTCCTGGGCATAGGGGTCGGTCACGCCGACCACGGCAATCCGTGCGCCGCCGCGCTCGAAGACGTGCAAGGCTTCAAGGCCCAGGGCTTTGCGTTGCGCGTCCGCCAGGCCTGCGCCGAGGGTAACGGCGCCAGCCTGGCGATACAGCCCGGTACTGCGTTGTGGCCACAGCACACGTTCGTCACTGCTGACCCGCGCTTCGGTGCCCAGCAGTTGACTGCCCTGCACCCCGCTTTCGCCTTGGGTCAGGTAGGCCAGGCCACTGCCGTTCCAGCCTTGGCCATTCTCCAGGGTCAGGCTATTGCCTGCGCCGGCCTCGCCGCGCAGTTGCTCCAGCAGCGCCGCCAGCACCGCATAGCCGCCCAGCTGCGCGGCGGCTGCCTGGCATCGAGCAGCGGTGCCAGTTGCGGGTAGGCAAGGCTGGCGCTGCTGCCGGTCATCCACGGCGCGCGGCCCAAGTGGCTGACCGGCCCCAGGCGGGTCGCTGGCACCACGGCCTGGCCGGGTTGGCGGGCATCGAGCGTATCGGCCACGTACAACAGGTCGAGCCGGGCGTTGCCGCCCTGCTGCCCAGGGAAGGCAGAACAGGCGCCGAGCAGCGGTGCCAATGCCCCGACACCCATCCAGCCGATCACTTCGCGCCTGTGCACACTGCTCGCCATCGCACCCGCCGTCCTTTTCCACATTCATTCAGGGCCCCGGATGTTGCGGCGTTGGCATTACAGTTTGATGGCAGAAATCCGACAGACATTCCAAATTGATCTGTCAGAGGACCTTCTAAGAGCGAGTCGTTTTAAAAACCCCTTAACATTTCTGCCAATCAATCATCATATTTCCTCACTAAAGTCGCGGGTTCCTCTAACTCAGCCATTACAAGGACACCCTGATGAGTCGAGATACCGGCGACAACCTGGACCGGAACCACAGCGCCAACATGCCGATGGCCAACGTCATGGACGCCTACCTCAGCCGCCGCAGCGTGATGCGCGGCAGCCTGGGCGCCGCCATCGCCATGATTGCCGGTACCGGCCTGACAGGCTGCTTCGACGGTGGTGGTTCCGATCACGATGATCCGGTCACCGAGCCACCGGTGACCGAACCGCCTGTGACTGAGCCGGAGGTGCCAAAACTGGCACTGGGCTTCCAGTCCATCCCGGGCTCGCGCACCGACGCCTGTGTCGTTGCCGCCGGTTACAGCGCCTACGTGCTGGCGCCGTGGGGCACGCCGCTGAACAGCAACGCCAACCCATGGAAGTCCGACGGCAGCAACACCTCGACCGACCAGGCCAACGCCATGGGCATGCACCATGACGGCATGCACTTCTTCCCTATCAACGGCAGTTCGGAAGACGGCCTGCTGGCGATCAACTTCGAATACATCGACACCGCCGCCCTGCACCCGGCCGGCCCGACCACCGATGTCAACGGCAAGCGCCCGGTCGAGGAAGTGCGCAAGGAAATCAACGCCCACGGGGCTGGCGTGGTGCGCCTGAAGAAAGTCAGCGGCCGCTGGCAGGTGGTCGACAACGACCCGCTGAACCGCCGCTTCACCACAGCGTCGCGCATGGAAATCACCGGCCCGCTGCGCGGCACCGACCACGTCAAGACCAAATACTCCACCGCCGGTACCCACTGCCGTGGCACCAACAACAACTGCGGCAACGGTTACACCCCGTGGGGCACCTACCTGACCTGTGAAGAGAACTGGCCGGGCATCTTCGTCAACAAGGGCACCCGCCCCGAAGACCAGCGCCGTATTGGCGTGGGCACCTCCAGCGGCCAGTACAAGTGGGAAAGCGCTGCCGGTGACAGCACCGAAGTGGCCGACGAGTTCGCCCGTTTCGACGTCACCATCAAGGGCGCCAGCGCGACCGACGACTACCGCAACGAAGCCAGCACCTACGGTTACATCGTCGAGATCGACCCGTACAACAGCAGCACCCTGGCCACCAAGCGCACCGCGCTGGGCCGCTTCCGCCACGAGGGCTGCGCCCCAGGCCTGCCAGTCCCCGGCAAGCCGCTGGTGTGGTACATGGGTGACGACTCGAACAACGAGTACCTGTACAAGTGGGTGTCCACCGCTGTGTGGGATGCCGCCGATGCCAACCCGGCCGACCGCCTGGCCACCGGCGCCAAGTACCTGGACCAGGGCAAGCTCTATGTGGCGCGCTTCAATGCCGATGGCACCGGCGTATGGCTGCTGCTGGACATGGCCACCGCCACCACAGCTGGCAGCACCCTGGGTGCGCTGTATGGTGACCTGCCAGGCATCATCCTCAACACCCGTGGGGCTGGCGATGCCGTGGGCGCAACGCCGATGGACCGCCCGGAATGGACGACGGTCAACCCGCTGAACGGCGACGTGTACCTGACCCTGACCAACAACAGCGCGCGCACCCCGGAAAAGGTCGACGCGGCCAACCCGCGCGGCCCGAACCGCCACGGCCACATCATTCGCTGGCACGACAGCGACGACCAGTTGAGCTTCAACTGGGACATCTTCGTGTTCGGCGCAAACGCCGCCGGTACTGCCGACATCAACCGTTCCGGCCTGACCGAACTGAACCAGTTCGCAAGCCCCGACGGCATGAGCTTCGATAGCCGTGGCGTGCTGTGGTTCGAGACCGACAACGGCGAGAGTACCCTCACCGATTACACCAACGACCAGTTGCTGGCAGTGATCCCTACCGACCTTGTGGACGCTACCGGAAAGCAAGTGCCGGTGAACGCACAGAACCAAGTGGACCTGCGCCGCTTCTTTGTTGGGCCGAATGAGTGCGAAGTGACCGGGATTGCCTTTACCCCGGACAACAAGACCTTGTTCGTCAACATTCAGCACCCCGGGAACTGGCCGTATACCGACAAGGCGACCGATGCTACTCCAGCTGGGGCCAAGGTAAGGCCGCGGGCTTCGACGGTGGTGATTCAACGCAATGATGGCGGGGAAATCGGGACTGCCTGATCGAGCTGTTTCCGGGGGCCGCTTTGCGGCCCTTTCGCCGGCAAGCCAGCTCCCACAGGGATATCACAGGCCATGAATGCCTTGGTTTCCTGCGGGAGCCAGCGGATACACAGCCTCTGAATATCGTGGTTTCCTGTGGGAGCTGGCTTGCCGGCGAAAGGGCTGCACAGCAGCCCCGACAATCTCAAGCCCTACCAGGCCATGGGCTCCCGGCTACGCACCCGCACTTGCTGCGCCGGCACCCGGGCATGCCATTGCACCACCCCCAGCGCTTCCACCTGGAATTCGCTGCGTATCGCCCGCCCCTCTTCCTCGAACGACAACTGCAACAGGAAATACCCGCTGTTCAGCAGCAACCCTTCGCTCAGCCGTTCGAACGTTTCGTCATCCACCGCCCCCAGCGCCTGGCGCAACGCGGCCGCATCCACGTACCCCGACGCCGGCCGCCCGCTGATGATGCGGCTGAGCAACGACCGCGAATAGCGCCCTTCGTACAGCGCCTCCAGTAACGGAAGATGCTCCAGCCCAAGCGCATTGGCGTTCAGGCGCCAGCCGGTGACCTGGGGCAAGGCGCAGAGCATCGGGTAACGAGCCTGGCGAGCGGCGTCCGGCTCCAGCAGCAGGTTCAGCTCGCTGGTGTCGAGCATCGGCTGGTTGGCCGCCAGGCGCGGCGGCTGTTGGCGCAGGTACTGGGCGCTTTCGGCGCCCTGCAGGCGGGTGTCGCTGTCGGCGTCGAGCCAGTCGGCCAGCGCATCGACCAGGCGCTCGGCAGCCATGTCGTCGCCCAGCAGGTAGCGCAACTGGCGTTCGGCACGCTCGCCATCGGCGCCCAGCAGTGCATTGACGTTGAAGCAGGTGTGCTGGTCGCGCACCCGCAGTTGCGCGTGACCGGCGCCAAAATCGTAGTTCAGCGGCTGCCCACGCAAGGCCTGCCAAAACAGCGGGCTAAGCCGCCAGGCGGGGTCGCGCAGGGCCTGCCCGGCATAGGCCAGGCCAGCCTGCTCCATGGCCCGCGCCTGCACCCGCTGGTGCAGCAGGCGCACTTCATCCACCTGGCGCCGGCCATCTTCCACCAGCCAGGCCATGCCCGCCGCCAGCATTGCCAACACCACCATCACCATCAGCAGGGCCGCACCCTGCTGTTGCCTGCCACCCATCCGTGCGTGCCTCGCTCGTGGAAGAAAGACGCCAGTGAACACGCGGCGTGTTGCAGGTAGATGGCAATGCCCGCTCGTCATGTGCACGTCATCTACACGAGGCAGGATTGCCGTTCCTTTTCATGACCTTACAGGAGTGGTCGCAATGGGTGGCATTGGAATCTGGCAACTGGTGATCGTACTGCTGATCGTATTTCTGCTGTTTGGTACCAAGCGCCTCAAGGGCCTTGGTAGCGATGTGGGCGAGGCGATCCAGGGTTTTCGCAAGTCCATGGGCGGCGACGCTGACGCCAACGCACCTGGCCAGGCGCAGGTTCAGCAACAGGCCCCACTGACCGGCCAGGCCACGCAGCAGCCTCAAGCGGACCGTCAGGCCTGATGTTCGAGGTAGGCTTCAGCGAGCTGCTGCTGGTTGGCGTCGTCGCGCTGCTGGTGTTGGGCCCGGAGCGCCTGCCGGTGGCAGCGCGCACCCTTGGCCGCGGCCTGGGCCAGGCGCGCCGGGCCATGCATGCCTTGCGCACGCAGGTAGAGCGCGAGATCGAGTTGCCCGACCTCGACAGCGCCCCCTTGCAGCGCCTGGAACAGGAGATCCGCCAAGGCATCAGCCTGAACACGGAGCCGGCCAATGACGCGGCCACCGTCACGCTGCCCAAGGAAAACGCCTCATGAGTATTGCCATGGACCCGGCGGCCGGCATGCCGCTGACCGAACACCTGCGCGACCTGCGCAAACGCCTGGTGCGTTGCCTGGCGCTGGTAGCAGTGGTGTTCGCCGGCCTGTTCCCTTTCGCCCAGAAGCTGTACACGCTCATATCCGAGCCGCTGCGGCGCTTTTTGCCGGAAGGCGCAAGCATGATCGCCACCAGCGTCACCTCGCCGTTCTTGACACCCTTCAAGCTGACCGCAATGTGCGCACTGTTCGTGGCCATGCCGCTACTGCTGCACCAGGCCTGGGGTTTTCTGGCGCCGGGGCTGTACCGCCGAGAGCGGCGCATGGCCTTGCCGCTGCTGGTGTCGAGCATCGTGTTGTTCTATGCCGGCATGGCGTTCGCGTTCTTTCTGGTGTTCCCGATGATGTTCGGCTTTTTTGCCAGCGTAACGCCGGACGGCGTGGCGATGATGACCGATATCAGCCAGTACCTGGACTTCATCCTGGCGCTGTTCCTGGCGTTCGGGCTGGCGTTCGAGATCCCGGTGGCGACGTTCATCGTGGTCTGGGTGGGGTTGGCAGATGTAGCCACACTGAGGCGCAGCAGGCCCTACGTGATCGTCGGGTGCTTTGTGGTGGGGATGATCCTGACGCCGCCGGATGTGTTTTCGCAGACGATGCTGGCGGTGCCGATGTGGGTGCTGTTCGAGGTGGGGTTGCTGGCTTGTGGAATGTTGAAGCAGCCTGAGCAAGGCAAGGAGATTGTGGCTGGCTGACAGTGCCCTATCGCCGGCAAGCCAGCTCCCACAGGGATATCACAGTGTCTGATATGGGTGTTATCCCTGTGGGAGCTGGCTTGCCGGCGATGGCCTTGATGCGGTCTAGAACTCGGCGAGCCGCCAGACCTCATAGGCTGGCGTCTCGTACGGGTGGCTTTGCCTGAGCGCTGCGACGACCTGGGTAATCAGGTCGTCAGCCACCACCAGCTCCACCTTCCACTCCTCCACCACCTCGACCTGGCCGGTTTGCCCGAGGTACGGCTGGCTGCCGTCCAACGGGCGGAACTGGCCCTGGCCCAGGGTTTGCCAGGCACAGTGGTCATAGTCACCGATGCGCCCGCCACCCGCAGCGAACACAGCGGCCTTGACCACTTCGACGTGGCTGGCGGGGACGAAGAAGGCGAGCTTGTACACGCCTTAGTTCACCCACACCCGCGCGTTGCGGAACATACGCATCAGCGCGGCATCTTCCTGCCACTCATCCGGGCGCCAGGAGTTCTGCACGGCGCGGAACACACGCTCCGGGTGCGGCATCATGATGGTCACACGGCCGTCGCGGCTGGTCAGGCCGGTGATACCACGCGGCGAGCCGTTCGGGTTGGCCGGGTAGGCTTCGGTGACCTTGCCGTGGTTGTCGACGTAGCGCAGGGCCACGCAACCGGACAGGTCGGCTTCCAGCAGTGCCGCTTCGTTGGCGAACTCGGCATGGCCTTCACCGTGGGCGATGGCGATTGGCATGCGCGAACCGGCCATGCCCTGCAGGAAGATCGAGTTGGACTTCTGCACCTCGACCATGGCCACGCGTGCCTCGAACTGCTCCGAGCGGTTACGCACGAAGTGCGGCCAGTACTCGGTGCCCGGGATCAGCTCGTGCAGGTTGGACATCATCTGGCAACCGTTGCACACGCCCAGGGCGAAGCTGTCGGTACGCTCGAAGAAGGCCTGGAAGGCGTCACGGGCACGGGCGTTGAACAGCGCCGACTTGGCCCAGCCTTCACCGGCACCCAGCACGTCACCGTAGGAGAAGCCACCGCAGGCGACCAGGCCCTTGAAGGCCTCGAAGTCGACTCGGCCCGCGAGGATGTCGCTCATGTGCACGTCGATGGCGGCGAAACCGGCGCGGTCGAAGGCGGCTGCCATCTCGACCTGGCCGTTGACGCCCTGCTCACGCAGGATGGCCACTTGCGGGCGCACGCCCTTCTTGATGTACGGCGCGGCGATGTCGTCGTTGACGTCGAAGCCCAGCTTGACCGACAGGCCCGGGTTGTCTTCCTCGAGCAGCAGGTCGAATTCCTGGTCGGCACAATCAGCGTTGTCGCGCAGGCGCTGGATCTGGTAGCTGGTCTCGGCCCACTGGCGCTGCAGCATGCGACGGTCGTCGTCGAACAGCACTTCGCCGTTCAGGCTGATGGACACTTCGGCGTTGTTGACCGGCTTGCCGATCACTGCGACGCACTCTTCGCCCAGGCCAGCGGCGCTGAACTGTGCCAGCACGTCCGGGGTGGCATCCTGGCGAACCTGGATGACCGCACCCAGCTCTTCGTTGAAGAGGATGGCCGGGACGTCCTTGCGGTTGTCGGTCAGTGGGTCGAGTTGCAGGTCGAGGCCGCAGTGGCCGGCGAAGGCCATTTCCAGCACGGTGGTGACCAGGCCGCCGTCGGAGCGGTCGTGGTAGGCCAGCAGGTGGCCGTCGGCGTTCAGGCCCTGGATCACGGCGAAGAAGGCCTTGAGGTCTTCGGCGTCGTCGACGTCCGGTGCCTGGGCAGCGATCTTGCCGTAGGTCTGGGCCAGGATCGAGGCGCCCATGCGGTTTTTGCCACGGCCCAGGTCGATCAGGATCAGGTCGGTTTCGCCCTTGTCCATGCGCAGCTCAGGGGTCAAGGTCTTGCGGATGTCGGTGACCGGGGCAAAGCCGGTGATGATCAGCGACATTGGCGAGGTGACGCTCTTCTCGCCGCCCTCATCGCTCCACTTGGTCTTCATCGACATCGAGTCTTTGCCGACCGGAATGGTAATGCCCAGCTCCGGGCACAGCTCCATGCCGACAGCCTTGACGGTGTCGTACAGGCGGGCATCTTCACCCGGGTGGCCGGCAGCGGACATCCAGTTGGCCGACAGTTTGATGTCGGACAGCTTGTCGATGCGCGAGGCCGCCAGGTTGGTCAGGGTTTCACCGATGGCCATGCGGCCGGACGCCGGGGCATCCAGCAGCGCCAGCGGGGTGCGCTCGCCCATGGCCATGGCTTCACCGGTGTAGACGTCGAAGCTGGTGGCGGTGACGGCGCAGTCGGCGACCGGTACCTGCCACGGGCCGACCATCTGGTCGCGGGCAACCAGGCCGGTGATGGTGCGGTCGCCGATGGTGATCAGGAAGCTCTTGCTGGCCACCGCCGGATGGTTCAACACGCGCTGGACGGCGTTGTCCAGGTCCAGCTCGCTCGGGTCGAAGTCATCGCCCAGCTCGGCTTCGCGGGTAACCGAACGGTGCATGCGCGGCGGTTTGCCCAGCAGCACGTCCAGCGGCATGTCCACAGGCGTGTTGCCGAAGTGGCTGTCGCTTACGGTCAGGTGCGGCTCTTCAGTCGCTTCGCCGACCACGGCAAACGGGCAACGCTCACGCTCGCAGATGGCCTGGAAACGCTCGAAGTCGACCGCGCTGACAGCCAGCACGTAACGCTCTTGCGATTCGTTGCTCCAGATTTCGTGCGGGGCCATGCCCGGCTCGTCATTGGGCACGTTACGCAGCTCGAAGCGGCCACCACGGCCACCGTCGTTGACCAGTTCCGGGAAGGCATTGGAGATACCGCCCGCGCCGACGTCGTGGATGAAGGCGATCGGGTTGTTGTCGCCCAGCTGCCAGCAGCGGTCGATGACTTCCTGGCAACGGCGCTCCATTTCAGGGTTTTCGCGCTGTACCGAAGCGAAGTCCAGGTCAGCCGAGCTGGCACCGGTCGCCACCGACGAAGCGGCGCCGCCGCCCAGGCCGATCAGCATGGCCGGGCCGCCGAGCACGATCAGCTTGGCGCCGACGGTGATCTCGCCCTTCTGCACGTGGTCTTCACGGATGTTGCCCATGCCACCGGCCAGCATGATCGGCTTGTGGTAGCCGCGCACCTCTTCGCCGTGCGGGGTGTTGATCGACTGCTCGAAGGTACGGAAGTAACCGGTCAGGGCCGGGCGACCGAATTCGTTGTTGAACGCAGCACCGCCCAGCGGGCCTTCGATCATGATATCGAGGGCGTCAACGATACGCTCTGGCTTGCCGTAAGCCTGTTCCCACGGCTGTTCAAAGCCCGGGATACGCAGGTTGGAAACGGTAAAGCCGGTCAGGCCAGCCTTGGGCTTGGCGCCACGGCCGGTAGCACCTTCGTCACGGATTTCGCCGCCAGAGCCGGTGGAAGCGCCCGAGAACGGGGCGATGGCGGTCGGGTGGTTGTGCGTTTCGACCTTCATCAGGATGTGCACCGGCTCCTGCACCGCGCCGTACTGGCGGGTTTCAGGGTTCGGGAAGAAGCGGCCGGCAACATTGCCGACGATCACCGAGGCGTTGTCCTTGTACGCAGACAGCACGCCTTCGCTGTGCATCTGGTAGGTGTTCTTGATCATGCCGAACAGGCTTTTTTCCTGAGCCTGGCCGTCAATGTCCCAACTGGCGTTGAAGATCTTGTGGCGGCAGTGCTCGGAGTTGGCCTGGGCGAACATCATCAGTTCGATGTCGTTCGGGTTGCGCGCAAGGTTCTGGAAGGCCGCGACCAGGTAATCGATCTCGTCTTCGGCCAGGGCCAGGCCCAGGTCGATGTTGGCCTGGGCCAGGGCCTCACGGCCACCGCCCAGGATATCCACCGAGGTCATCGGCTTGGGCTGGGCGTGGCTGAACAGGTCGGATGCCTGCTCCAGCTGGGCGAGCACACGCTGGGTCATGCGGTCGTGCAATTCGGCGGCAATCAGTGCGGCATCAGCGTCGCTCAGGGTGCCGGCCACGTAGTAGGCGATACCGCGCTCCAGGCGCTGGATCGACTGCAGGCCGCAGTTGTGGGCGATGTCGCTGGCCTTGCTGGCCCACGGCGAAATGGTGCCCAACCGCGGCACGACCAGGAACAGGCGGCCGGTCGGCTCCTGTACCGGCACGCTCGGGCCGTACTTGAGCAGACGGCCCAGCACCTGCTGCTGGTCGGCGGTCAGCTCGCCATCGACATCGGCGAAGTGGGCGAATTCGGCATACAAACCAGTAACAGCGGGGACTTTCTGGCTCAGTTGCTCGAGTAATTTACCGTGGCGAAAGGCAGAAAGGGCAGGAGCGCCGCGCAGGATCAACATCGTCGGGACAGCCTCAGGAAGGGGTGTGCTTAGAGGCCGTGCATTCTAGCCTAATTCGATGGCTTTCGGCACCCGCTCTACGCCACGGCTGCCGGGCGGCGTAACCGGACTTTCGGGTCAGATTTCCGAGGGGTTCGCCTTGGGTTCTTCAGCGCTTGGGAGATCGAGCGCCACACATCGCCAGGCAAGCTCCTCAAACCACAAAACCCGCTACCAGACAAGCTAACCGTTGTCGAGATATGGTTGAACCGGTCCTTTGCGTATACTGCAACCTATGTTCGCCCACACTGCTTTGCGCCAGCGTTGCGCCAAATGGCTTCTCGCAACCGGACTCTTTCTGCTGCTCGGTGCCTGCGTTGAAAAACCCAGCACCCTCGAGCGCGTGAAGGAGGATGGCGTGCTGCGCGTGATCACCCGCAACAGCCCGGCCACCTACTTTCAGGATCGCAACGGCGAAACCGGTTTCGAGTACGAGCTGGTCAAGCATTTCGCCGACGATCTCGGGGTGAAGCTGGAGATCGAGACTGCCGACAACCTCGATGAGCTGTTCGACGACCTCGGCAAACCCTCCGGCCCGGTGCTGGCAGCCGCCGGCCTGGTCAGCAGCGAGCGGCGCACGGCCCAGGCGAAATTCTCGCACCCGTACCTGGAAGTGACCCCGCAGGTCATCTACCGCAACGGCCGCCCGCGCCCGACCAATGCCAAGGGCCTGGTCGGCAAGAAAATCATGGTGCTCAAAGGCAGCAGCCATGCCGACCTGCTGGCCGAGCTGAAAAAACAGAACCCCGGCCTGGAATATGAAGAGTCGGATGCCGTGGAGGTGGTCGACCTGCTGCGCATGGTCGACGAAGGGCAGATCGACCTGACCCTGGTCGACTCCAACGAGCTGGCGATGAACCAGGTGTACTTCCCCAACGTGCGCGTGGCCTTCGACGTGGGCGACACCCGCGACCAGCGCTGGGCAGTGGCAGCGGGCGAAGACAACAGCCTGCTCAACGAAATCAACGAATTTCTCGACAAGGCGCAGAAGAACGGCACCCTGCAACGCCTGAAAGACCGCTATTACGGCCATGTCGACGTATTGGGTTATGTGGGTGCCTACACCTTCGCCCAGCACCTGCAACAGCGCCTGCCCAAGTACGAAAAGCACTTCAAGAGCTACGCCAAGGTCGAGCAGGTAGACTGGCGTCTGCTGGCCGCCATCGGCTATCAGGAATCGATGTGGCAGCCGGAGGTCACCTCCAAGACCGGTGTTCGCGGCCTGATGATGCTGACCCAGCGCACCGCCCAGGCCATGGGTGTGTCCAACCGGCTGGACCCGAAACAGAGCATCCAGGGTGGTGCCAAGTATTTCATGAAGATCAAGGCCGAGCTGGACGACAGTATCCAGGAGCCGGACCGCACCTGGTTCGCCCTGGCTGCCTATAACGTCGGCAGTGGCCACCTGGAAGACGCCCGTACCCTGGCCAAGCGCGAGAAGCTCAACCCGAACAAGTGGCTGGACGTGAAGAAGATGCTGCCGCGCCTGTCGCAGAAGCAGTGGTATCGCCAGACCAAATACGGTTATGCCCGTGGCGGCGAGCCGGTGCACTTCGTGGCCAACATCCGTCGTTACTACGACATCCTCACCTGGGTGACCCAGCCGCAGCTCGAAGGCCAGGTGGCCGAGGGCAACCTGCATGTGCCTGGGGTGAACAAGGACAAGCCAGCGGATCAGTCGCCGCCGATGTAGGCCTGCACCGGCCTCTTCGCGGGCGCGCCCGCTCCCACAGGTACAGCAGAGCCCCAAGGGAGTAGATATTTCTGTGGGAGCGGGCATGCCCGCGAAGAGGCCGGTTCAGGTCAAGTCTTGGCCCGGCGGGCCTTGAAGAAATCGCTGAGGATCTGCCCACACTCCTGCGCCAGCACCCCGCCCTCCACCATCACCCGATGGTTGAGGAACCCTTGGCCGAAGAATTGCCCCTGGCTCTGCACAATGCCTGCCTTGGGCTCCAGCGCGCCAAATACCACGCGCATCACCCGCGAATGCACGATCAGCCCCGCGCACATGCTGCACGGTTCCAGGGTCACGTACAGGGTGCTGCCGGGCAGGCGGTAATTGCTGGCCGATTTCGCCGCAGCACGGATGGCCACCATCTCGGCATGCGCACTGGGGTCGCTGTCGATGATCGGCCGGTTAAAGCCCTGGCCGATCACCTGCCCATGCTGCACCAGCACCGCACCCACGGGCACCTCGCCCAGCGCCGCACCTTCGGCGGCCAGGGCCAGGGCCAGGCGCATGAATTCCTGATCGCGGCTGCGATCGATGATCTGCGGGCGCATCAGACCACCGCAATCGCGGCCATCAGGCCGGTTTCCATGTGGTCGATGACGTGGCAATGGAACATCCAGGTGCCCGGGTTATCCGCCACCAGTGCCACCTGTGCGCGCTCGTTCTTGCCCAGCAGGTAGGTGTCGGTGAACCACGGCTCCTTGATGTCGTGACGGTTGGAGCCGATCACCTTGAAGCTCATGCCATGCAGGTGGATCGGGTGCTGGTACTGGGTCATGTTCTTCAGCTCGAAGATGTAGCTCTTGCCCTTTTTCAACGTGGCGATGGGGCGGTCGGCGCAGGTCTTGTCGGTGATATCCCAGGCCTGTCCGTTGATCTGCCACATACTCGACGGCTTGTCCGGGTCTGGGGTGACAGAGACGCCGGCCGCCCACTCGAAATTGAAGTTGAGCTTTTCGGCATTCTCCAGGTCCGGCTCGGCGATCGGGTTGGCCGGTAGCGCTGGCGGCCAGTCACTCGGCGCGTCATTGCTGGCCACCGAACGCAGGGTACCCAGACGCACGAAACCATCGCGCAGGGAGATCTCCTCGCCGGCCTGAGGAATACGGATGGCGAGGCAAATGCGCATGCCGGGGCCGAGCCAGTACTCGTCCTCCAGCGGTCGCGGGGTCACCGGATTGCCGTCGAGGGCATAGATTTTCGCCTCGCAGTTGCCCTTGAGGTTCAGGCGGTACGTCCAGGTGTTGTCGAGGTTCAGCAGGCGCACCCGCACCACTTGGCCAGCCGGCAGCTCGGTGACCGAGCCGGCCTGACCATTGATGGTGATCAAGCGTCCTGCGGTGCCATTGCGCGCCGCCTCGCGAGGGATGCTGAAAGGCAGCCAGGCGCCCTGCTCGTCCACATGCCAGTTTTTCAGGCTCAACGTGCGCTCATGCTGGAACCCGGTGGGCTCACGCTCCTCGACGATCAGTGGGCCGACCAGGCCGCGGCCGAGCTCTTCGGAGCTACTGACATGCGGGTGATACCAGTAGCTGCCAGCATCCGGCACGCGGAACTTGTAGTCGAAGTACTCGCCCGGCTTGACCGGCAATTGCGACACATAAGGCACGCCGTCCATTTCCAGCGGCAGCCGAATGCCGTGCCAGTGAATGGTGGTCTCCACCGGAAGGTGGTTGATGAAGCGCACCCGCAACCAGGTGCCTTGGCGCACGCGCAGCTCGGTGCCCGGTGCCGACGGCCCGAACGCCCAGGCCTCGGTCTTGAAACCTGGCACCAACTCGACATCCAGCGGCGCGGCAATCAGCTCGTAATCATGCCCGGCATTGTCATCTTCGACCTTGCCCAGCCAGTAACGCGCCGCGCCACCGGCGCCCAGGCCAACCACAACCAGGCCGGTCAGGCCCTTGAGCATTTGTCGACGGGTGAAGGACATCGGTGCGGGTACCTCGTGTTCTGCTCAATCAAGCTGCCAGCAGTGGCTGGCGATGAAGGGCGAATACGATACACCTGCAAATGGGAAATATTAAGTGAAAAGCCGGCATCCCAAAGCAACCTGACAAGCAATAAGCACCACCGCCCTGGCTCACGGCCGTTCGAAGCTGGCACCCTTTCACTTCAACTGGACCACCGTGATGCTTACCGACACCCTCCCTGGCGACCAGCAAATGCTGATGACCCTCGCCGCACACCTCACTGCAGACTGCCCTGACATGCGCGAGCTGGCGCGTGAAGTCGCGCAACAACTCCTCGCGCGCCATGATCTGAAAGCGCTGGAGCCCGACAATGTCTACCTGCACCGTTTTCACACCGCCGTCAGCAGCCCTCGAACCTTCAACGGTTGGCAACACCTGGATCAGCCGTATGAATCCCTGACCCTGCCACAACTGGTGATGCACCGCTTCGATGCCCAGGCCCAGGACAACGCTGACGTGCTCAGTTATCTCGCTGGCTTCTACAGCGATGGGCCAGGCAAAGACGCGTATGACGAGCGCAATGAAGTTCGACTCGAAGCCAGGGAC
Organism: Pseudomonas sp. YNh; assembly: GCF_037993085.1. Taxonomy (NCBI): domain Bacteria; kingdom Pseudomonadati; phylum Pseudomonadota; class Gammaproteobacteria; order Pseudomonadales; family Pseudomonadaceae; genus Pseudomonas; species Pseudomonas sp. YNh. Next base: position 117,931 of record NZ_JBBMRJ010000013.1, read on the forward strand.
GTTCTGGATTATTTCTGGAGCATTGATTTTGCCACGGCATTCAAAACGCGGATGACGTCTTTCTGGGCCGAGCATTCAGAGAACTTCCGCACGTTGGCCAAAGCCAACTTCATGAGCAAATTACTGGAAGTTTGCGCGCAAGAGCCCTCATCAGCGCTAGCGCGTCACGCGCAGGATATCGCTGACGCCCTGGTGGGCAAAACAACCTGGCCGCCGTCGCTGGAGGCCCTGCAACAAAGGGTATTACCGGGTGGCGCTACGCGGGTCTGCGCGCTCGACATTGGCGGATATGTGGCGACGGACATCCTTCGCCTGCAATTGGCCAACGGCAGCCAGCTGATTTACATGCCGGGTGATGTCGACTGTCTGCATTATTTCCCGAATAACCAGGCACTGTTCTGGTGGGTACTCTCTCACTGCACCTATGTCGAAAACCGAACCCGTTTCCTGGCACATTTTTCCCTCGACGACCGCGAAGAAGCTGGCGGCAAAGTCGGGCTGAACAACCTGATCGATCTGCTCTTTCATGGCTGGGGCAACCATGATTACAGCGGTCTCAACACCCTCGACCTGGCAATTGAAGAGGACGGTTTCGACTGGCTGCGCAACAAAGCTCGCCAGCGGATGATCGATGATGCGCATTTCTCTTTGCGCTCCAACGCAGACCTGCGCAGACAATTGTGGATCGGCTACTTGAAGGCGGGCCTGCAGGTGTTCGGCCCTATGGCAGCAGTGAGTTGGCCGGTAGCTTTGGCGCTGGTGGGGGCTGGCATTGCTGAAATGGGTTTGAACATCTACCAGGCGATTCACGGGCACACGACGCGTGAACGCAAGGCAGGTATCACCGGCGCGATTTTCGCCGCCATCGAGACACTGTTCAATGCGACCTTTCTACTCAGTGCACCCGGCAAGCCCCTTACTGATTTCGCAGATGCGGCGCAAGCCGGCGCTGCGACCGAGGAAGGGTTAGCCCCGGCACCGGCGGAAGAATCAGCGCAAGAACACAGCGGGGAGCCCGATGAGGAAAGTGCCTCAGAGGTGGCAGACGCAATTGAAACCTGGGTACCCCAGCCCTTCCGGCCAACCGGCAGTTGGGACGCACTGCGCCCATTCGAGACGAATGTAGTACTTGGCAGCAAACCTGGCACAGGGTTTCTTGAAGGTATCCATATGCAGGATGGGCAGTTTTACGCACTGATCGACGGCATGCCGTACCAAGTGCGTTTTGTACCCGAACTGCAATCCTGGACCGTCGTAGCCCCTGATAACCCTTTCTCTTTTTACAAAAGCTTGCCGATCCGCCTGGATGCTGCAGGCCAGTGGCGGCCGGTAGAACGCCTTGGCCTCAACGGGGGCATGCTTTCGAGCCTGAAAATCTGGGGTCGGCCGTCAGCAAGCGCAAGCGTGCCGCCCTTGCCCGGCACCCCTTACGAAATACCAGCTGACTTGCGCGCCTCACTGACGGATGTTTCCGATGATGAGATTACAGGTGCGCGAGCGTTCCTCGACGCCCCGGATCGACAGGCCGCCATAGCCCGCTTCCGCCAGCTGCGTGATCAGTTGGCGGCCGATGCCGATGCGTTCATGGCCACAGTGCAAACACCGCCACGTCCACAGATACCCGAAATCCCCGTCAACGCTTCATCCAAAACCGTTTTCAAAACCCTGTACCAGAACACTAACGGCTTGGTGATTGGCGAAGCGCACAGTGGCCTTGGCAGCAAGCGATTGCTGATCGACAACATGCGCCTGCTACGCAAGCTGAAGGTAAACACGCTGTACATGGAGCACTTCACCACCGACTTTCAGCAAGCAGACATCGATACCTTCAACCGCACAGGCGTGATGCCGCAGGAGCTGGATCGCTATGTGGAAGGCCAGGATGTCGGCCACCGCACCGACGCCGAAGGCCGCTACACCTTTCGACAGGTACTGGTCAGCGCACAGAAAAACGGCGTACGCATACAGCCAATCGACTGCATGGCCAGTTACCGCCAGGCGTGGGCGACACCCGTTTCCGATGCGGCACGCCAGCGCATGATGAACTTCCATGCACACTTGATTATCGAGGCAGACCAGGCAGCGCGCGGCTCGGGAAAATGGATTGCGCTGGTCGGCAGTACCCACGCCAACACCTTCCATGGCGTCACCGGCCTGGCTGAAACAGAAGGCGCGCTAGGCCTTCGTGTCGAAGACCGCCCGATCGGCGAACCTGACGCTTACAGCACAGACCCTGGTGTGGATGCCCTGGACGACGATGGCGCGTTAAGGCATGTGCAAAGCGACCTGCGGCTACGGGCCGGAGTGTTGACCACCCGCCCGCCATCAGCGGATTTTGAAAGCCTGCTGGTAAGGCCTGGCGATTACGCGATCGAACGTACCAATGGCCAGGAATACCTGATCAACCGCAGCCGGGATTCGACCTTGCGACGCACGCTGATCAAACGCGAAGGGCGGTTTTACTACGTGGAGCGCCCCGACTGGCCGGCCATTCATGAACGTCGCTTTCAAAACCTTGCCGAGCTTCATGCCCGGCTGAGATTACGCGGCATGCAACACATTGCTCCTTGAGCCAGGCAAGGCGCAGATACGACAAGGGCGCCTTGCGGCGCCCTTGTGGCTCAACTTATTCCCACTCGATAGTGGCCGGCGGCTTGCTCGACACATCGTAGGTAACGCGCGAGATGCCTTCGATTTCGTTGATGATACGGCCGCTGACAGTTTCCAGCAGCTCGTATGGCAGGTGTGCCCAACGCGCGGTCATGAAGTCCACGGTCTCGACGGCACGCAGCGCGACAACCCAAGCGTAGCGACGGCCGTCGCCAACGACGCCAACCGACTTGACCGGCTGGAACACCACGAAGGCCTGGCTGGTCTTGTGGTACCAGTCGGCCTTGCGCAGTTCTTCGATGAAGATGTGGTCGGCGCGACGCAGGATGTCGGCGTATTCCTTCTTCACTTCACCCAGGATGCGCACGCCCAGGCCCGGGCCCGGGAACGGGTGGCGGTAGACCATGTCGTACGGCAGGCCCAGTTCCAGGCCGATCTTGCGGACTTCGTCCTTGAACAGTTCACGCAGCGGCTCGACCAGCTTGAGGTTCATTTCCTCCGGCAGGCCACCCACGTTGTGGTGCGACTTGATCACGTGGGCCTTGCCGCTCTTGGCGCCAGCCGACTCGATCACGTCCGGGTAGATGGTGCCCTGGGCGAGGAACTGGATGTTATCCAGCTTGCTGGCTTCGGCGTCGAAGATGTCGATGAAGGTGCGGCCGATGATCTTGCGCTTCTTCTCCGGGTCGGCTTCGCCTTCCAGGTTGTCGAGGAACTGCTTTTCAGCGTCGGCGCGGATCACCTTGACGCCCATGTTCTCTTTGAACATGGCCATCACCTGGTCGCCTTCATGCAGGCGCAGCAGGCCGTTGTCGACGAAGACGCAGGTCAGCTGGTCGCCGATGGCGCGGTGCAGCAGTGCGGCAACCACCGAGCTGTCTACGCCGCCAGACAGGCCCAGCAGGACGTTGGCCGAACCGACTTGCGCACGCACCTGGGCGATGGCGTCTTCAACGATGTTGGAGGCGGTCCACAGGGCCTCACAGCCGCAGATGTCCTGCACGAAACGGGACAGGATGCGACCGCCCTGCTTGGTGTGGGTCACCTCAGGGTGGAACTGCACGCCATAGTAGCCGCGAGTATCGTCGAACATGCCGGCGATCGGGCAGCTCGGGGTGCTGGCCAGTACATGGAAGTTGCCCGGCATCTGGGTGACCTTGTCACCGTGGCTCATCCACACATCCAGGCCCAGCACGCCGTCGGCGTCAACGTGGTCTTCGATGCCGTCGAGCAGGCGGCTCTTGCCGACCACGTCAACGCGGGCATAACCGAACTCACGCAGCTCGGAACCTTCGACCTTGCCGCCCATCTGTTCGGCCATGGTCTGCATGCCGTAGCAGATGCCCAGCACCGGTACGTTCAGGTCGAACACGGCCTGCGGGGCACGCGGGCTGTTGGCTTCGTGGACCGACTCGGGGCCGCCAGCGAGGATGATGCCGCGCGGGTTGAATTCGCGGATCGCTTCATCGTCCATGTCGAACGGGTGCAGTTCGCAGTACACGCCGATTTCGCGCACGCGGCGGGCAATCAGCTGGGTGTACTGGGAACCGAAATCGAGGATCAGGATGCGGTGAGCGTGAATGTCGAGGGCCATGACTCAATCTCGTCAGTGGAAATCGGAAACGACGCGGGGCTGTCGTGACAGCCCCGCATCCTTATATTGCTGGAAGCCTCAGCCTACGCGGTAGTTAGGGGCTTCTTTGGTGATTTGCACATCATGCACGTGGGACTCGGCCATGCCGGCACCGGTGATGCGTACAAATTCCGGCTTGGTGCGCATCTCTTCGATGGTTGCGCTGCCGGTGTAGCCCATGGACGAACGCAGGCCGCCCATCAGCTGGTGGATGATCGCGGCCAGGGCGCCCTTGTAAGGCACGCGGCCTTCGATCCCCTCAGGAACAAGCTTCTCGGCGCCGGCCGAGGAGTCCTGGAAGTAACGGTCGGACGAACCTTGCGCCTGTGCCATGGCACCCAGCGAGCCCATGCCGCGGTAGGCCTTGTAGGAACGACCCTGGAACAGTTCGACTTCACCCGGGGCCTCTTCGGTACCGGCGAACATCGAACCCATCATCACGCAGGACGCACCGGCAACGATGGCCTTGGACAGGTCACCGGAGAAGCGGATACCGCCGTCGGCGATCAGTGGCACGCCAGTGCCTTCCAGTGCAGCGGCGACGTTGGCGATGGCGCTGATTTGCGGCACGCCGACACCGGCAACGATACGGGTGGTGCAGATCGAGCCTGGGCCGATACCGACCTTGACGGCGTCAGCGCCAGCTTCGGCCAAAGCCTTGGCTGCGGCGCCGGTGGCGATGTTGCCGCCGATCACCTGCACTTGCGGGTAGGTTTCTTTAACCCAGCGAACGCGGTCGATCACGCCTTTGGAGTGACCGTGGGCAGTGTCGACAACCACCACGTCAACGCCAGCGGCAACCAGGGCGGCAACGCGCTCGCCGGTGTCCTTGCCGGTGCCGACCGCAGCGCCGACGCGCAGACGACCCTGGTCGTCCTTGCTGGCCAGCGGGTAGGCCTTGGCTTTTTCGATGTCCTTGACGGTCATCATGCCCTTGAGGCTGAACTTGTCGTCGACGATCAGGACTTTTTCCAGACGGTGCTTGTGCAGCAGCTCGCGGACTTCGTTCTTGTCGGCGCCTTCGCGGACCGTGACCAGACGCTCTTTGGGGGTCATCACGTCGCGGACCTTGGCGTCCAGGCGGGTTTCAAAGCGCACGTCACGGGAGGTGACGATACCGACCAGGTCGCCGTTCGCCAGCACCGGAACACCGGAGATGTTGTTCAGGCGGGTCAGGTCGAACAGGTCACGCACGGTGGCGTCGGCTTCGATGGTGATCGGGTCCTTGACCACGCCAGCCTCGAACTTCTTGACCTTGCGTACTTCGCCGGCCTGCTGTTCGATGGTCATGTTCTTGTGGATGATGCCGATGCCGCCTTCCTGGGCCATGGCAATGGCCAGACGCGCTTCGGTCACGGTATCCATGGCGGCGGAAACCAGCGGAATGTTCAGCTCGATGCCACGGGTCAAACGGGTCTTGAGACTGACTTCATTAGGCAGTACCTCAGAGTAGCCAGGTACAAGGAGGATATCGTCGAAGGTCAGGGCTTCTTGGCTGATACGCAGCATCGCGGGGGCTCCCGGGCGGGAAAAATGGAAGCGCGCCATTATACTCATGCAGGGCGCGCCGCTCAATGCAAAATAAGGGCCTTCGGTCAGCCTTGTGGCACTTTTACCTGCACCACGGCTACCGGCTGGTCGAGCCAGTCGGCAAAGCTGTCGAGAAAGGCCTGGGTAAACCCGGCCTCGCCCCAGTTGTTGAAGATGAACCCCAGGTTGGAAAAGGCACATGGCTGCAGGTAAATGAAGCCATTGATGTCATCTTCAAAGCCGCACAGCGGGCAGGTGAAGTTGTCGGTTACCGCCGGCGTCCACTCTTCCAGGCTTTCGAACAGCGGCTCGCCCACCTCGCGCCGGCACTCCGGGCAACCGGCTTCTTCGAGAAAGCCATCGGTGGGGGTGTAGATGCAGCGCTTTAGCACCACCTCCATGCCGTTGACCTGCTGGTCGAAGGGCAGCTTGTCCGGCTGGAGGGCCACCTTGCGCGCCCCTGCGGCCAGGGCATGGCCCATACGGTTGCCGGTGCGGCCACAGGTAGTCAGCTGTTCTTCAACGACCTTCTCGCGCACCAGCCAGCGCAGGATGGCGCGGGCGCGGGCTTCATGCACCGGTACGGTGGACAGCTTGGGAACGATGATGCTCTGGGTGTTCATGAACGGGGCAAGCCTGAAAAACGCCGGTAATGACGCAATTCTACCGCTCAGGCGCTCAGGTAGCGACCGATCAACGCCAGGCCGCTGGCCAGCACCAGCCAGGTGACCAGGCGAACAAAGGCTTCACGGGACAGCCGGTTGGTCAGCCGGCGCCCCACCCAGAGGCCGACGAACATGACTGGCAGCAAGCAGGCGGCGAGCAGCAGCAGGCTTTGGTCGGCATACACACCGGCAACCAGGAACAGCGTCAGGCGTACGACCGTGCTGCAACTGATCAGCGCGCTCTGGGTGGCGCGTACCTGTTCTTTCACTTCCAGCCGTGCGCTCAGGTAAAGGGCATACAGAAACCCGCCGCTGCCGAACAGCGCCCCGAACAACCCGCCTGCCGTACCCATCGGCACCGCCCACAACCCCGACAGGCTGGCCGGCCGCACTTTCACTGCCAGCCCGTACAATGCATAGGCGGTCACGAACACCCCCATCAACAGCAGCAAAATGTCGGACTTCAGTTGCAGCAGGAACACCACGCCCAATGTGCAGCCCAGGGCCATGAACGGCAACAGCCGTAACAACTCGCTGCGCACCACATCCCGGCGCGACGGCAGCAGGTTGCCGAACGCGGCAACAAAGTCCAGCAGCACCAGCAGCGGGATGATGCGTGACAACGGCATGAAATGGATCAGTACCGGCCCGGCCACCAGCGCGGTACCGAAACCGGCAATACCAAAGACGATGTAGGCAACACCAACACCCAGCAGGATGGGTAACCAGTCAAGGCCGGAAAAAGACAGTTGGGCAAGCATGGCAGCAATTCCTGGGAAGACAGGCCAAGGTTAGCCAGCGATGAGCCATGCCGACTAATATGCCTTTATCGCCAAAGCCATCTCGAAAAGGCATGACATGACGTCGATCCGCCAGTTGCGTTACTTCGTGGAAATCGCCGAGTGCGGCAGTTTCAGCGCTGCCGCCGAACGGCTGTACATCGCCCAGTCGGCGCTTAGCAGGCAGATAAAGGAGCTGGAGCAGCAACTGGACACGCCGCTGTTCGAGCGCACCGCGCGCCTGCCACGCCTGACACTGGCCGGCCAGGCCTTGCTTGAACGGTCGCGGCGCTTGCTGGCCGACCTGGCACAGGCCGAGCGCGTAACCCGCGACATTGGCCAGGGGCTGCAAGGCAGCCTGCGCCTGAACCATTCCAGTACCGTGCCGCTGACCGGCACGCTGCTGGCTCGCCTGGGCAACTACCTGAAAGACAACCCGGGGGTTTCGCTGGAGATCGCCCAGCAGCCTTCGGAGGCACAGCTGGAGGATATTGCTGCCGGGCGGCTGGACATCGGCCTGCTGCGCTTGCCAGTGCTGCGTCAGCACGAAGGACTGGCGCTGCACGAACTGTTCAGCGAACCCTTGTTGCTGGCGGTTGCTACCGGGCACCCCTTGGCCAGCGCGCCACGGGTGAAGCTGGAGCAGTTGAGGGACGAACGATTTATTTCCATCCCGCATCGGGATCGTGGCGGGCTGAGTTACCTGTCGGCTTCGCTGTGCATGGAGGCGGGCTTTTTCCCGCAAGCCGCGCAGGTGCTGTCGCGCAAGACCACGCAGTTGCAGCTTATTCAGGCGGGGTTCGGGGTAGCGCTGTTGCCGCAGTGCATGCGCGAGATTGCGCCGGCTTCAGTCAGCTTCGTAGCGCTGGAAGGTGATTGCCAGAGCACAGTGGCACTGGCCTGTCGTCGTGATGCGGGGCAGATGGTGCGGCAGTTCGTGGCGACGATGCAGGGCTGAAGGCACCGGTTGCGGTCTTGTGGGAGCGGCCTTGCGTCGCGAAAGGGCCGCTTCGCAGCCCTTTCGCGACGCAAGGCCGCTCCCACAAGGGTTAGGTCAAGGCTGGCAGTAGGGGCAAGACAGACAACCGGGGCCGATGTCCTTTATGATGCCTGCCATGATCAAAGACCCATTCGAACGACTCGGCCTGGACCGTGAGGTCCTTACCGTCAGCCAACTCAACGGCCGCGCCCGCGTGCTGCTGGAAGACGTGTTCCGCAGCGTCTGGGTGGAAGGCGAAATCTCCAACCTTGCCCGCCCGGCATCCGGCCACATGTACTTCACCCTCAAGGACAGCGGCGCCCAGGTGCGTTGCGCGCTGTTCCGGCAAAACGCAACGCGGGTGCGCCAGGCCCTGCGCGACGGCCTGGCGGTGCGGGTACGCGGCAAGGTTTCGCTGTTCGAAGGGCGTGGCGACTACCAGCTGATTCTCGACACCGTCGAGCCAGCCGGTGACGGCGCACTGCGCCTTGCCTTCGAGGCGCTGAAGGAAAAGCTCAGTGCCGAGGGGCTGTTCAGCACCGAACGCAAGAAACCGTTACCGGCCCATCCTCAACGGATCGGCATCATCAGCTCGCCTACCGGCGCTGTGATCCGCGACATCATCAGCGTGTTTGGCCGCCGTGCCCCACAGGTGGAACTGAACCTGATCCCTACGGCGGTTCAGGGGCGCGAAGCCATCGCGCAGATCGTGCGCGCCATTCGCCTGGCCGACAGCCTTGGTTTCGATGCGCTGATCCTGGCCCGGGGTGGTGGTTCGCTGGAAGACCTGTGGTGCTTCAACGAAGAAGCCGTGGCGCGAGCCGTGGCCGCTTGCGTCACCCCTATTGTCAGCGCCGTGGGCCATGAAACCGACGTGTCGATCAGCGACTTCGTCGCCGACGTACGCGCCCCCACGCCGTCTGCCGCGGCCGAGTTGCTGGCCCCCGACAACAGTGGCTTGCAGCAACGGCTGGACGGCCTGCAACGGCGCCTGTTGCTGCGCATGCAGAACCGTCTGACCCATGACCGCCTGCGCCTGGAGTCACTGACCCGGCGCCTGCGTCACCCGGGCGAGCGCCTGCGTCAGCAAGCCCAGCGCCTGGACGATCTGGACATGCGCCTGCGCCGCGCCTTCATGCTCAGCCTCAACCAGCGCCGCGAGCGCCTGGCACGCATGGACACCCGCCTGGCCGCGCAGCACCCGGGGCGCAACCTGAAACTGCTGAGCCAGCGCCTCGACAGCCTGGCCGAGCGCCTGCCCCGGGCAATGCGGGATGTGTTGAAAGACCGTCGCCAACGCTTCCAGGCCCAGCTGCAAACCCTGCAAGTGGTCAGCCCGCTGGCCACCCTCGCCCGCGGCTACAGCATCCTGCTGGACGACCAGGGCCAGGCCATTCGCAGTGCCGAACAGACCCGCAACGGCCAGCGCCTCACCGCCCGCCTGAACGAAGGCGAACTGCAGGTGCGGGTCGAAGACAACCACCTGACCCCGGTCACTCTTTCACTACTGGACTGACACATGCCCCGCCTGCTCGCGCCCCTGCTCGCCCTCTCCCTCCTGCTGCTGGCTAGCGGTGCCCAGGCCAGCTATATCACCCGCACACTGAACAAGCCGGTGCCGGGTGGCGTGGCGGTGGTTGACCTGGGCCCCGCCACCAGCGCGCCCAGCGCCCGTTTCGACGGCAAGCCGGTGCTGGTGGTGAAGGAGCAGGACAACTGGCTGGCAATCGTCGGCATCCCCCTGACCCAAAAGCCGGGCACTGCCGTGCTGAAGCAGGACGGCCGCACCCTGCCCTTCAGCGTCGGGAGCAAGAAGTACCCCGAGCAGCGCATCACCCTGAAGAACACGCGCCAGGTGAACCCGAACCCGGCCGACCTCAAGCGCATCGACCGCGAGCTGGCCGAGCAGATCAAGGCCTACCGCAGCTTCAGCCCCGCCCTGCCGAGCAACCTGATCCTCGACAAACCGGTCAATGGGCCACTGTCGAGCAAGTTCGGCGTGCGCCGCTTCTTCAACGGTGAAGAGCGCAACCCGCATGCAGGGCTGGACTTCGCGGTACCTGCGGGCACGCCGATCAAGGCCCCGGCCAATGGCAAGGTGATCCTGGTGGGGGATTACTTCTTCAATGGCCGCACGGTGTTCGTCGACCATGGGCAGGGCTTTATCAGCATGTTCTGCCATATGTCGAAGATCGATGTGCAGGTGGGGCAATCACTGCGCCGTGGCGAGGTGGTCGGGCGCGTGGGGTCGACCGGGCGGGCAACCGGGCCGCACATGCACTGGAACGTCAGCCTGAATGATGCGCGGGTGGACCCGGCGATTTTCATTGGTGCGTTCCAACCCTGAAGCTGCGGCGCCTGCTTCGCGGGCATGCCTGCTCCCACAGACACTGCGCCGTACCTGTGGGAGCGGGTTTACCCGCGAAGAGGCCAGCACTGTCAGCACCCATACCACTGGGTTGCGCCATCGAAAAATACCGCGCAAAAATCAAGAAACACTCAGCAAATTACAGCCATAAAATCTCGCCCAATTGCTTTTTTTAAGCATTCCTCTCAATTTTTCGCGGACACTTGCCATCCCTCACCTCTCTGGTTAGGGTTGAAGGCATGAAAACCTTCAGCACCCTCATCCTGCTCCGACAACATCGCAGCCTCTGCCTGGTCAGCGCCCGACTACCAGGCTGAATCGCGTCGCCTCGCCTCTTCATCTCGTTATTGCTCGGCAGGCCCGATCTCGGCCGCACACAAAAGGATTGCTTCCATGTCCATGCTCAAAGACCCTTCGAAGAAGTACCGCGCTTTCCCGACCATCGACCTGCCCGACCGTACCTGGCCCTCGAAGACCATCACCGCCGCGCCGATCTGGTGCAGCTCCGACCTGCGTGATGGCAACCAGTCGCTGATCGAGCCGATGGATTCGGAGAAGAAACTGCGCTTCTGGAAGACCCTGGTGCAGGTGGGCGTGAAGGAAATCGAAGCGTCGTTCCCGTCTGCCTCGCAGACCGATTTCGACTTCGTGCGCACCCTGATCGAGGACGGCCACATTCCGGACGACACCACCATCCAGGTGTTGACCCAGGCCCGTGAAGACCTGATCGCACGCACCTTCGAATCGCTGCGCGGCGCGAAGAAGGCCATCGTCCACCTGTACAACGCCACCAGCCCGTCGTTCCGCCGCATTGTCTTCAACCAGGACAAGCAAGGCGTGAAGGACATCGCGGTGAACGCGGCCAAGCTGTTCGTCAAGTACGCTGCCCAGCAGCCGGAAACCCAGTGGACCTTCCAGTACTCGCCCGAAACCTTCAGTGCCACCGAGATGGACTTCGCCAAGGAAGTCTGCGACGCGGTCATCGAGGTATGGAACCCGACGCCTGAGCACAAGATCATCCTCAACCTGCCGGCCACCGTGGAAGTGTCCACGCCGAACATCTACGCCGACCAGATCGAATGGTTCTGCCGCAATGTCAGCCGCCGCGACAGCGTGATCATCAGCCTGCACTGCCACAACGACCGTGGCACCGGCATCGCCGCCACCGAGCTGGGCCTGATGGCCGGCGCCGACCGTGCCGAAGGCTGCCTGTTCGGCAACGGCGAGCGCACCGGTAACGTCGACCTGGTGACCCTGGCACTGAACCTCTACACCCAAGGCATCGACCCGTTGCTGGACTTCTCCGACATCGACGGCGTGCGCAAAGTGGTCGAAGAGTGCAACCAGCTGCCGGTGCACCCACGCCACCCGTACGTGGGCGACCTGGTCCACACCGCGTTCTCCGGCTCGCACCAGGACGCCATCCGCAAGGGCTTCGCCAAGCAGCAGGAAGGCGAACTGTGGGAAGTGCCATACCTGCCGATCGACCCGGCCGACATCGGCCGCAGCTACGAAGCGGTAATCCGCGTCAACAGCCAGTCGGGCAAAGGCGGCATCACCTACCTGCTCGAGCAGGAATATGGCATCAGCCTGCCGCGTCGCATGCAGATCGAATTCAGCCAGGTGGTACAGGGTGAAACCGACCGCCTGGGCCTGGAAATGACCGCCCAGCAGATCTACAGCCTGCTGCACAAGGAATACCTCCAGGCCAACGCGCCATACGCACTGGTCAGCCATCGCCTGCAGGAAGAAAACGGCCACAGCGCCGTGGAAGTGGAGGTTGCCGGTGAAGGCGAAACCACCCTGCACTGGCGCGGCAAGGGCAACGGCGCCCTGGAAGCACTGGTGGCCGGCCTGCCGATTGCCGTGGAGATCATGGACTACAACGAGCATGCGATTGGCGCTGGCACCAACGCCAAGGCAGCTGCCTACATCGAACTGCGCGTGGCCGGTGGCCGCCCGGTACATGGCGTGGGTATCGATGAGAACATCACCACGGCCAGCTTCAAGGCCCTGTTCAGCGCGCTGAACCGCTCGCTGAGCCAGCAGGAAGCACAAGCAGCCTGATGGTTCCAGCTACAAAAAAACCGCATCCTTGATGCGGTTTTTTTCTGTCAGAATTTAATAGCGATTACCGGGCGTGAAGTAAGCACCATAATTGAATACCCATCGGCCACTATTTTCCGGGAACTGATGGCCCTTCACCAACGCTGCCTCTTGAATTTCATTCCACCCTAGCGGCTTGACCGAATTTTCAGCAGCTACCGTGATGATTGAACTGGTTGCAATAGACGTCAGTATGCACAGATCCTCCCTGTCCTTCCTACCCGCTTTGGCGTAGGTTTTAGCCTTTGCGTATTTGAATAAATCCGCGAAATTTCCCGCACCTGTAACACAATGCGCATAGACCATGTGCATCTGATAAAAGTTGAAAATACCCGGCCCTTCCAATTCAATTTTCCGAGACCGCGCAGTCGAGTGGCTAATACCCTGAGTGGTCGTGGATGTCAGCTTCCCACCCACAACGCTCCCCAGAAATCCCGCACCGAGGTTGACCTCTGCTTCTACAGAGGAAGAGAAAGAGCGGCTATACCCCTCCACCGTAGACACTTCTTCAGTATGCGTTACGCTACTGGGGACCCTTGCCATCCCCGCATACTCCAGATACGCCAGTATCGGGGTAGAGTAGGTACCCCAGTTCTGATTGACGACATACATGTCACCGTAAACGGTGTCGCCAAATATCCAACAGCCAGGATTGACCTTACCGTCTACGCCATACAAATAAGTTTCTATTTCATAAGTTCCGCGCTTATGTGGAAAGTTGCCAATCGTTCTAATCATTTCTTTATCGATGAAGCTCATACAAACTCTCCGCTTTGCATTCAAGATTGCAGCGCCATCGTAATCGTCGTATTCGGTATCGATAATCGGGAAAGGCTTCATGCACCGGCGGCCCGATCACACAAAAAACGCCCATAAAAAAAGGGGCGCTGACCAAGTGCCCCTCAAGCTGTAAAGCACACAACAAATTCAGTTGGCGTCCAGCAGCGCCATCGCCTCCGCGCTGCACGCTTCGATCCGCGCCCAGTCGCCGTTCTTGATCCAGCTGCTGTCGAGCATCCAGGTTCCGCCCACGCACATCACGTTGGGCAATGCCATGTAGTTACGTACATTGGCCGGGTTAACGCCGCCGGTTGGGCAAAAGCGAATATCGCCGAACGGGCCGCCAAAGGCCTTGATCGCCGCAACGCCGCCGCTGATTTCCGCCGGGAACAACTTGAACCTGCGGTAGCCCAGGGCATAGCCCATCATGATTTCAGAGGGCGTACTGATGCCTGGCAGCAGCGGGATTTCGCTGTCCACGCCCGCTTCGAGAATGTCCTGGGTAATGCCCGGGGTGACGACGAACTGCGCGCCGGCAGCCTCGACGGCGGCGAACATGCTGCGATCCAGTACAGTGCCTGCGCCAACGCACAATTCCGGGCGCTGCTCACGCAGCACCTGGATGGCCTTGAGCCCATGCTGGGAACGCAGGGTCACTTCCAGGGTACGGATACCGCCGGCGGCCAGGGCATCGGCCAGCGGCAGGATGTCTTCCTCATGGGCGATGGTAATGACCGGCAGGATGCGCGCCTTTTCGCAGATGGCATCGATCCGGGCGGCCTTGTCGGCCATCGAGAGCTTTGGCTGTGGGCGTTCGAGGGTGGTCATGACAGTGGATCCTTGGCTCATGGGCACCAGTAGATGTCCAGGGGGTCGTGAAGAAAAGCGCGAATCGGCATTTCAGTAAGGTCGTTGCCAGCCAGCGCGGCGCGCAGGGTAGCGAGTTTGCCCGGCCCTTGCACGGACAGCGCGATGAAGGCGGCGCTGGCCAGCAGCGAGCGGGTCATCGACAGGCGCTGGTGCGGCACGCTCGGCGCCAGCAACGGCAGGCAGCGACGCGTGCTGGCCAGGTCCAGGCCTGCTTCCAGGTTGGGGCTGGCGGGGAACAGCGAGGCGGTATGGCCATCGTCACCCATGCCCAGCACCAGCACGTCGATCGGCGGCAGCCCGGTCAAGGCCTGGTCAGCCTTGAGCGCAGCGGCATCAAGGTTTTCCGCCTGCTGGTACAGGCCAACAAAGCGGGCCTTGGCCGCCGCACCCGTGAGCAGGTGGCGGGCCAACAGGCCAGCGTTGCTGTCAGCATGCTCCACCGGCACCCAGCGCTCATCGGCCAGGCTGACGGTAACCTTGGCCCAGTCCAGGGGCTCACTGGCCAGCTTCTCAAGGAATGGCACCGGGCTGCGGCCACCAGACAGCACCACGCAGGCCTGGCCCTTGGCAGCAATGGCTGCACGAAGGCGCTCGGCCACATCGTGGGCCAGGGTTGCAGCCAGCGTCTTGGCGTCGGCCAGCTCGTGGACCTTCACGGCCGCCGGCAATTTCAGTTCAGATATCCCCATACCACGCCCTCCCATCGCGTGTAATCAATGCAATCGAGCTCATCGGCCCCCAGGAGCCCGCCGCGTAAGGCTTGGGCGCATCGCCCGCATTACGCCAGCCGGCGATCAACTGGTCGCACCACTTCCAGGCATATTCGATTTCGTCCTTGCGCACGAACAGGTTCTGGTTGCCACGCATCACTTCGAGCAACAGGCGCTCGTAGGCATCCGGAATCCGCGTACTGCGCCAGGTGTCGGAAAAATTAAGCTGCAACGGGCCGCTGCGCAGTTGCATGCCTTTGTCCAGGCCCTGCTCCTTGGTCATCACCCGTAAAGAAATGCCTTCGTCCGGTTGCAGGCGAATGATCAGCTTGTTACCGATTTGCAAACGCTGTTCCGGGGCGAAGATGTAGTGCGGCGTTTCCTTGAAGTGGATGACGATCTGCGACAGCTTCTGCGACATGCGCTTGCCAGTACGCAGGTAGAACGGCACGCCCGACCAGCGCCAGTTGCGGATATCGGCACGCAGGGCGACGAAGGTTTCGGTGTCGCTGCGGGCGTTGGCGTTGTCCTCTTCCAGGTAGCCAGGTACCGGCTTGCCCTCGCTGTAGCCGGCAATATACTGACCACGCACCACTTGGGTGCTCAAACCCTCGCCCGTGATCGGCGCCAGGGCCTTTAGCACCTTCACCTTCTCGTCACGAATGGCATCGGCGGACAGCTCGCTGGGCGGGTCCATGGCGATCAGGCACAGCAACTGCAGCAGATGGTTCTGGATCATGTCGCGCAGTTGGCCGGCCTTGTCGAAGTAGCCCCAGCGGCCTTCGATACCGACTTTCTCGGCAACGGTGATCTCCACGTGGGAGATGGAATTCTGGTTCCACTGGGTTTCGAACAGGCTATTGGCGAAGCGCAGGGCAATCAGGTTCTGCACCGTCTCCTTGCCCAGATAGTGGTCGATACGGTACACCCGGTTTTCGGGGAAGAACCGCGCCACGGCATCGTTGACCCGTCGCGACGACTCCAGGTCGTGGCCGATGGGCTTCTCCAGCACCACCCGGGTACGCGGGGCCAGCCCGGCGTTGTCGAGGTTTTCGCAGATGGCCCCGTACACCGCTGCCGCCGTGGCGAAGTAGGCGATCAGCGGCAGGTCTCCCGGCAACTGCTCCGCCAGGGCCTGGTAACCCTCAGGTTGCAGGAAGTCCAGGTGCTGGTAGCTCAACCGGGCCAGGAAGCGGCCCAGTGCGGCAGGCTCGATATCGGCCTCGGGCACATGCCGGCGCAGGTGGGCTTCGATGCTGTTCAGGTGCTCCTGCGCGCTGCCTGCCTCGCGGGCCAGCGCCAGCAGGCGGGTGTCCGGGTGCAGCAGGTTGGCCCGGTCGAGCTGGTAGAGCGCAGGAAACAGCTTGCGCAACGCCAGGTCGCCAAGGGCGCCAAACAGGGCAAACGTGCAAGGATCGACACTGATCGCAGCCATGATGTAGGTTCTTTCCTAAAGTTGGTCTAGGAATACCGCTTTCGAATACGGTTTTCAAGGGATAATGTAGTAAAAACCACAACATTGCACACAAGTATTACAGACAAGTGGTGCGCCACCCGCACCGACAGTACGATAGACGACCGTGCAAAAAGCCTGCTGCTTCGTCAGCCGGCTGTCTTCCCGACCCAAGGACACACCCATGGACCGCGTGCGAAACCTCCTGGAGCAGATCCAGGGACGCCTCGACGAGCTGAACAAGGCCGAACGCAAAGTCGCCGAAGTCATCCTGCTCAACCCGCAACAAGCCACCCGCTTCAGCATTGCTGCGCTGGCCCAGGCGGCCAAGGTCAGCGAACCGACCGTCAACCGCTTCTGCCGCTCGTTTGGCGTCAGCGGCTACCCCGAACTCAAGCTGCAACTGGCACAGAGCCTGGCCAGCGGCGCCGCCTACGTCAGCCGCGCGGTAGAGGCCGACGATGACCCGGCAGCCTACACCCAGAAGATCTTCGCCAGTGCCATCGCCTCGCTCGACGGCGCCTGCCAGCAACTGGACCCGCAGCAGGTCAGCCGCGCCGTGGACATGATGATCCAGGCCCGGCAGATCCACTTCTTCGGCCTGGGCGCCTCGGCCCCGGTGGCCCTGGACGCCCAGCACAAGTTCTTCCGCTTCAACCTGGCGGTGTCGGCCCACGCCGATGTACTGATGCAGCGCATGCTGGCCTCGGTAGCCCACACCGGCGACCTGTTCGTGATCATTTCCTACACCGGGCGCACCCGCGAACTGGTCGAAGTGGCCCGCCTGGCCCGTGAAAACGGCGCTTCGGTGCTGGGCCTGACCGCCGCAGGCTCGCCGCTGGCCAACGCCTGCAGCCTGAGCCTGCACATCCCGTTGCCGGAAGACACCGACATCTACATGCCGATGACCTCGCGGATCATCCAGCTGACCGTGCTCGATGTGCTGGCCACTGGCATGACCCTGCGCCGCGGCGTCGACTTCCAGCCGCACCTGCGCAAGATCAAGGAAAGCCTGAACGCCAGCCGCTACCCGATCGAGGACGACGAACTCAACTGAGCCGGTGCGCCTGCAGGCGCAGGTGGGCACGCTGCCCCGGCGCCAGGCTCAGGCCCTCACCACTGCCGCTGGCGGCCTCGACGCAGACAAAGCGCTGGCTTTCACGGCCGGTCACGCCCATCAGTGGTCGATTACCCGGGTGCCAGACTACGGTGTCGTCGCTGTCGCCAGTATCGATGCACAGCTCGCGCTGCCAGGCCGGGTCCTGCAGCTGTACCCTCGGCGTGCCGGGGTAAACCTTCTGACAGCCGCCCTTGAGCTTCAGCGCGCCCTCTTCACGGCAGGCCTGGCGGTTGAGGCGGTCGTAACCTTCGATATCCTCCAACCCGGACAGCGCTATCTCAGACACGTCGCTGATACGCCAGTACGCCAGCAGCGCATGGCTCAGCTGGCAGGGTTCGCTGTCCTGGTGCTCGGTGCTCAGGCTCAGCTCCATACGGCAGCCCAGCCTTGCGTGCAGGTCGACCTGCCAGTCGCACAGGTCCAGGCGCCACTTCAAGGTCACGCCCTCCTCGTCTTCGCGGCTGTCCACCAGCTTCCAGTCCAGCAGGCGCGCCCAGCCATGGGCCGGCCACAGGTCCTCACTGGGGTGACGGCCATACCACGGCCAGCACACCGGCACACCGCCACGGATCGCCCCCACCTGCGGCCACTGCTCGGCGCACCACAGCCAAGGCCGTTCACCTGCCGGCTGAAAGTGCAGCAGCTGCGCGCCCTGGCGGCTGAATACCGCCTGGCAACGGGGGTGATCGATGATCAGCACATCGCGCTGCTGGTAACGCTCCCACTCGAATGTCGGCCTTGGCCGCTGCGAGGAAAAGAAGCGATGGAGCGGATGTTCGGGCATGGTTCAGAGCTCTTGTTGTTTGAGATAGCGCTGTCTCGGCCTATCCCCGACAACCACTGCAGGCCAGTGGGTGCCGGGAACCGAAAAGGGATTGGCGTAAATTTACAACAAATGCCCTCAGAATGACGACTGAATCTTCAAGCCCGCGACCAGCGCGTTGTCCACTTCGTCCACCCCGCCCGGGCTCTTGATGTACTGCAGGTTGGGCCGTACGGTCAGCCAGTTGGTGACGTGGAAGCCGTAGTAGAGCTCGGCGTTGTACTCGGTGCGTTGCAGCGGAACGAAGCCCGGGTTGTCGTAATCGTTGATACCACTCTGGGCATTGAGCAGTTCGGCGCGTTTCTTCACGTCGTCATTCACATGAATACGCGCCACACCGAAGCCGATGTCATCCTTGGGTCGGGCGTCGAAGGCGCCTTTGTAGACCAGCCCCACCTGCTGGTAGTTGTCGACCACGTTGGTGGCCTTGTCGTGCACGGTGAAGTTGGCGAACAGGCTGAGGCCGCGGTTGACGTCGCCACCTTGGGCGGTGACCTGCTGCTGCGCCACTACCCACCAACCGTGCTTGCTGGAATGCGACTTGAATGCCCCGCCAGTCAGCGCCTGCGGGTTGCCGTTGACGTCGTCGAACACATCGTCGGCCTTGGCCGTGCTGTAGTAGTAACCCAGGCGGTACTCCCCCGGCAGGCCGTTGACCTTGGGCGACCACACCGCCTCCACCGGCAGGATTGCCCCCTTGGTGCCGCTGCCGCTGAGCTTGAAGCCATTACCGGTTTCCAGGTTGGAGGGGTTCTGCTCGAAGGCGCCGACCTGCACGAAGAATTCCGGGGTGATGTTGTACTTCACCCGCAGCGCCCACTGGCTGACCGGCCAGTTGTACCAGATGCCGCCCACCCAGTTGCCCACTTGCGAGCCGCAGAAGGCCAGGTTCTGGAAGTCGCACGGGAAGCTGTTGAAGTCCTCGCCCTCGCCAAAGCGGCCGAATTTCACGTCCAGCGCGCCGTCGAAGTACTTTTGCTTGATCCACATCTGGGTCAGGCGCCAGGTCTGGCCGCGGCCCCACACCTCCTGCACCGAGCTGAACTGCCCGGCGCGCGGGTCGCTGATGCGGTCGTTGGACAGGTTGCGGCCGCTGCGCTCGGTGATCGCCAGCTTGAACTCGGCATCGTGCCACCCGAAGATCTTCTGCAGATCCAGGTGTGCGCCAAGGGCAAACTGGTCGCTGTAGCGTGCAGTCTTGTCGTCGTTGTAGCCACCGTGCAGGTTGCCGGCCACCTCTCCGACATAGTCGAGGGTGAAGTCGTAGCCCTTCTCCAGCAACTCGGTACGAGTGCCGCCCCAATCCCCGGTCATCCATTTCGATTCGCTGGAAAAAGCTTCGGCAGCCTGCGCGCCGCTGCTGCCGACAACGGCGAGCAAAGCCAGCGAGCCCAATGTCCTGATACGTTTGCGCTGTTCCATCCCTTTGCGTCCTCTTTTTTCTTATTGATGGTGTAGACGAGTCAACGGCCCTTCAAGTGAGCCACGTTGTCCTTTGCGGTTGCCACAGTGCTGGCCAGGCGTATGCGCTCGCCACTGTCGGCGTCGAACAGCAGCACCCGGGCCGGGTCGAATTGCAGGTTGAGGGTGTCACCCACGCTGCACGCCACATCCGGCGCAAGGCGGCAGCACACCTTGGTCTGGTTGAGGGTGACAAACACCAGCAAGTCGGGCCCGGTAGGTTCGGTAACCTGCACCTCGGCGCGAATACCCGGCAAGCCATTGCCCTGCGCAGCGCCCAGGGCGATCTGCTCAGGGCGGATGCCCAGGATGATCTCGCGGCCATCCAGTTCGTCAGCTGCCAGCCCCAGGGGCAACTCACAGCGCGCCTGGCCGCTGTCGAGCAGCGCCAGCAAGCGGTCGTCCTGCCTGGCCAGGCGCACCGGAATGAAGTTCATCGGCGGCGAACCGATGAAGCTGGCGACAAACTGGTTGGCCGGGTCGTTGTAGATCTGCTGCGGGGTGCCGAACTGCTGGATGATGCCGTCCTTCATCACCGCCACCTTGTCACCCAGGGTCATGGCCTCGATCTGGTCATGGGTGACGTAAACGGTGGTGGTCTTCAGGCGCTGATGCATCAGCTTCATTTCGGTGCGCATCTCGACCCGCAGCTTGGCATCGAGGTTGGACAGCGGCTCATCGAACAGGTAGATCTTTGGCCGCCGCGCCAGCGCGCGCCCCATGGCTACCCGTTGTTGCTGGCCACCGGACAGCTGTGCCGGCTTGCGCGCCAGCAGGTGCTCGATCTGCAGCAGCTTGGCGACCCGCGTCACTTCTTCATTGATGGCCGCCTGCGGCATCTTGCGGATCTTCAGGCCAAATTCGATGTTCTCGCGCACGCTCATGGTCGGGTACAGCGCGTAGGACTGGAACACCATGGCGATGTCACGGTCCTTGGGGCTCATGCCGCTGACGTCCTGCTCGTCGATGAGGATCGCACCGCCGGTGATCTGCTCCAGGCCGGCGATGCAGTTCATCAGGGTGGATTTGCCACAGCCAGAGGGGCCGACCAGGATCAGGAACTCACCATCTTTGATCGACAGCTGGATGTCCTTGAGGGTGTCCGGCAGGCCGATGCCGTAGGTCTTGTTCACATTGCGAAGTTCAAGCGTTGCCATGACTTACCCCTTTACCGCGCCGGCCGTCAGCCCGCGCACGAAATATTTGCCTGCAACCACATAGACCAGCAGGGTTGGCAGGCCGGCGATCATCGCTGCCGCCATGTCGACGTTGTATTCCTTGGCCCCGGTACTGGTGTTGACCAGGTTGTTCAAGGCCACGGTGATCGGCTGCGAATCACCGCTGGAAAACACCACGCCGAACAGGAAGTCGTTCCAGATCTGGGTGAACTGCCAGATCAGGCAGACCATGATGATCGGCGTGGACATCGGCAGGATGATGCGCCGGAAGATGGTGAAGAACCCGGCCCCGTCCAGGCGCGCGGCCTTGACCAGCGCATCAGGGATGCTCACGTAGAAGTTGCGGAAGAACAGCGTGGTGAAGGCCAGGCCGTAGACCACGTGCACCAGCACCAGGCCGCCGGTAGTGCTGGCCAGGCCCAGCTTGCCGAGGGTGAACGAGGCCGGCAGCAGCACGGTCTGGAATGGCAGGAAGCAGCCGAACAGCAGCAGGCCGAAGAACAGCTGCGAACCACGGAAGCGCCACATCGACAGCACATAGCCGTTCAGCGCGCCAATGGTGGTGGAGATCAGCACCGCTGGCACGGTGATCATGATCGAGTTCCAGAAGTAACCGCTGACCGTGCCCCAGGCCTTGACCCAGCCAATGCCGGTAATCACCGCCGGCCAGCTCAGCAGGTTGCCGGTGCTGATGTCTTCAGGGGTCTTGAAGCTGGTCAGCAGCATCACCACCAGCGGCACCAGGTACAGCAGCACAGCGCTCAGCAACACCGCGTGGATGGCGATACGGCTCAGGCTGAGCGCGGGTTTGTCGACAGGGCTATGCATGGCGCTTGCTCCGCAGCTCCGAGTACAGGTACGGCACGAGGATCGCCAGGATCGCCCCGAGCATGAGGATGGCGCTCGCCGAGCCCATGCCCATCTGGCCGCGGCTGAAGGTGAACGAGTACATGAACATTGCTGGCAGGTCGGACGAGTAGCCCGGGCCGCCAGCGGTCATCGCCGCCACCAGGTCGAAGCTCTTGATGGCAATGTGCGAAAGGATCATCAGGGCACTGAAGAACACCGGGCGCAAGCTGGGCAGCACCACGGTCCAGTAGATGCGCGGCAGGCTGGCGCCATCCATCTGCGCCGCACGGATGATCGACGGGTCGACCCCGCGCAGGCCGGCCAGGAACATTGCCATGATGAAGCCCGACGCCTGCCACACGGCAGCGATCACCAGGCAATACACTACCCGGTCGGGGTCGATCAGCCAGTCCAGGCGAAAGCCCTCCCAGCCCCAGTCGCGCAACAACTTGTCCAGGCCCATGCCGGGGTTGAGCAGCCACTTCCAGGCGGTGCCGGTAACGATCATCGACAACGCCATGGGGTACAGGTAAATGGTGCGGATGAAGCCCTCACGGCGGATGCGCTGGTCCAGCAGCACCGCCAGCAACACGCCGATGGCCAGGCTGATGGCGATGAACAGGCCACCGAACAGCAGCAGGTTCTTGCTTGCCACCCACCAGCGGTCGTTGTCGAACAGCCGCGCGTATTGCGCAAGGCCGGCCCATTTGTAGGTGGGCAGGAACGTCGAGGTGGTGAAGGACAGCACGAAGGTCCAGAGGATGTAGCCGTAGAAGCCCACCAGGACGATGAACATGCTGGGGGCCAGCACCAGCTTGGGCAGCCAGCGCTGAAGCGCGTCCAGGGGTGAGGCCCGCAGTTGGGCGGTAGTCGTGGTCATGGTTCAGATCCCCGTTTCAGAAACGGCACGCACTTCTGTAGGAGCAGCCTTGTGCTGCGAACAGGCCATTGCAGGCACAGCAATGCCTCAAGCCATCCCGGCTCTTTCGCAGCACAAGGCTGCTCCTACAGGATGATTGTCAGCTTTACTGGGCAGCCTTGATCGCCGCCGCCAGCTTCTTCGCCGCATCGGCCGGGTCGGCCTTGGGGTCGTTGATGTAGTTGGTCACCACATCGAAGAACGCGCCCTGCACGGCCAGCGTGGTGGCCATGTTGTGCGCCATGCTCGGCTGCAAGCCGCCATTCTTGGCGTCGGCCAGGAAGTCCCTGGCCGACGCCTGCGCGCAGGCATCGAAACCATACTTGCCCATGTCGGCAAGCATGTCGTTACGCACCGGGATCGACCCCTTGTTGCTGCTGAAGACCTTCTGGAAGTCCTGGCCCAGCACTTTGCGGGCAATGTCCTGCTGGCCGGCAGACGTGCCGGCGTTGTTCTGCTTGAACACCACCAGCGAGTCGATGTTGTAGAGGAAGGCGTTTTCGGTACCAGGGAACGGCACGCACTGGTAATCCTTGCCGGCGGTTTTCTTGGCCAAGGTCCATTCGCTCTTGGCCCAGTCGCCCATGATCTGCATGCCGGCCTTGCCGTTGATGACCTTGGCCGCTTCCAGGTTCCAGTCCTGGCCTTTGCCATCCGGGTCCGTGTAGGTGGCGACCTTTTTCAGTTCGGTCAGCGCCTTGACCATGTCCGGGCCGGTCAGGGCGGCGTTGTCGAGATCGACCATGGCCTTCTTGTAGCCCTCGGCGCCCATCACCGACAGCACCACGCTTTCGAACACGGTGCTGTCCTGCCACGGCTGGCCGCCGTGGGCGAGCGGGATGAAACCGGCGGCCTTGAGCTTGTCGGCAGCAGCGTAAAATTCGTCGAGGGTGGCAGGCGCCTTGTCGATGCCAGCTTTCTTGAAGACCTCGGGGTTGATCCACAGCCAATTGGTACGGTGGATGTTTACCGGCACGGCGACATAGTCACCGTCGTACTTCACGGTGTCGGCGACCTTCTTGTCGAGCAATGCGTCCCACTTTTCCTCCGTGGCCACATCCTTGAGCACATCGCCGTCGAGCAGGCCGGTGGCCGCCCAATCCTGGATGTCTGGCCCTTTGATCTGTGCGACACCCGGCGGGTTGCCGGCTACGGCGCGGCTCTTGAGCACGGTCATGGCCGTGGCACCGCCACCGCCAGCGACGGCGCCATCTTTCCAGGTAAAGCCGTCTTTCTCGACCTGGGCCTTGAGCACATCGACAGCCGCTTTTTCACCACCGGAGGTCCACCAGTGCACCACCTCGACACTGCCTTTGGCTTCGGCAGCCTGGGCACTGAGCGGGAGTAAGGAAGCCAGGGAAATTGCGGCAGCGAGACGGAGCGTGGGATTCATCGAAGCACCTTTCTTGTTGTTATGCCGTGCAAGTCGGTCGCTTGCGTTGCATGGAGTCTAAACAGCGTGCCCACCCCGCCAGGTAACGAAGCGATGCGTGAATGTCATCGTTTGGTTACATTGCTGGCCAGGTTGCTGGCCAGGCTGGGGGCCAGTGGCAAACCTGGCAGCAGCAGCGCCTGGTAGGCGTGATAGAGGTCGGGCTTGCCCGGCCAGAGGGTCCCGGCCGGCTGGTTGTGGGCATCGAGTTCGTGGTGCCAGCTGCCGCCGAGGGTGTCGATGAAGTGGCTGGCGATGAACTCCCAGCAGGTGCGGTACCACTGCTCGTACTGCGCCTCGCCGGTGCGCTGCAACAGGGCCGCTGCGCCAGCGCAGGCCTCAGCGTGCACCCAGTGCAGGCGTGCATGCACCACGGGCTGCCCGGCCCAGTCCAGGGTGTAGACGAAACCGGGCGCGCCATCGACCTTCCAGGCCTGCTGGCAGGCTGCGTCGAACAGTGCCCGGGCGCTATCCGGCAGCCACTGCGGGGCATGCAGGCCGGCCCGTTCGAGACTGGCTTCCAGGTGCAGCAGCAGCCGCGCCCATTCCAGGGCATGCCCGGGCGTGGTGCCATAAGGCCGGAAGTGGTCGGCCGGATGCCCAAGGTTGTAGTGCGGCAGTGGCTGCCAGAGCGCGTCGAAATGCTCGATCACCCGGTAGCCGTTGGCAGCAGCATGGGTACGGATAATGCGTTCGGCGATACGCAGGGCGCGCTTGAGCCACAGGCTGTTGCCGGTGACGTCTGCCAAGGCCAGAAAGGCCTCGGTCGCGTGCATGTTGCTGTTGGCGCCACGGTACGGCTCGGGCAATTGCCATGCGCGGGAGAAGGTTTCCCGCAGGGCGCCTTCTTCTTCGCTCCAGAAATGCGCTTCGATCACATGGATTGCGTCGGCCAACAGCGCGGTCGCGTCGACCGCGCCCGCCACCACTGCAGAGCTGGCGGCCAGGGCGACGAAGGCATGCAGGTAAGCCGCCTTGCCACTGTCATCGTGGCCACGGGGGTGGGCGAACCAACCGCCATAGGTGGCATCCTGCATAGCACCGCGCAAAGCGGCTACACCGTGTGCGGCGTAGCCCAGGCAGCCCGGGATGCCCTGCAAGTGAGCCAGGGCGAAGCAGTGGGTCATGCGAGCAGTGTTCATGGTTTCGGCACGGGCGCCGGGGGCTAACTGCCCCTTGGCCTCCAGGTTGCCGAAGCCGTCGGGCAGTTTCGCGGCCTTGGCGAAGGCCAGCAGGCGCTGTGCTTCGGCCATGCGCCAGGCGGTGTGGGCCGGGGCGTTGAGCCAGCTGGTGGAAGGCAGGTGGAGGGTGTTCATGGGCCAGCTTGATCCTTGCCAGTCGTGTGCGAAGTCTAGTCAGTCGGGTTCGCCGGGAGGTCACGAAGCAGGCCAGGATTGTCACTGGGCAGTGACATCTATGTGGCCTGCAATGGCCCTATCGCCGGCAAGCCAGCTCCCACAAAGACCATAAAAAATTCAAGGTTTACGCTGTACCTGTGGGAGCTGGCTTGCCGGCGATAGGGCCAGAACTGCCACCACAAACAACTCAGTCCTGTCCCCGCGGCAGATACAGAGTCACCCGCAACCCGCCTTCGCGCAGGTTCAGCAAGCTCACCTCGCCCCCATGGCTATGGGCAATGTTGCGCGCGATACCCAACCCCAGCCCATAGCCCTGCTGCTGTCCGGCCAGCCGAAAATGCGGCTCGAACACTTGCTCCAGCTGCTGCTGCGGGACGCCCGGCCCCTGGTCGTCCACCTGCAGCACAAAGCCCTCGGCACTGTCGATGATGCGCAGCCGCGCCTGCTCGCCGTACTTGATGGCGTTGTCGATCAGGTTGCCGATGCAACGCCGCAGCGCCAGCGGCTTGCCTGGGTAAGGCGCATGCGCCCGGCCTTCGACCGTGATCCGGCCATCACGCAGATAAGGCTCTGCCAGAATTTCCAGCACCTGGTTGAGGTCGACAGGCTCTATGTTCTCGTGGATATCGGTGTCCTTCACGCACTGCAGCGCACCTTTCACCAGCAGCTCCAGCTCGTCCAGGTCCTGGCTGAACTTGGCCTGCAGGCGCTCGTCCTCCAGCAGTTCCACACGCAGGCGCAGGCGGGTGATCGGCGTGCGCAAGTCGTGGGAGATGGCGCTGAACAGCTGGCTGCGTTCGGTCAGGTAGCGGCTGATGCGCTCACGCATGCTGTTGAACGCCCGGCTTACTTCGACCACTTCGCTACCACCACCTTCCGCCACCGGGGCCACATCGGCGCCCAGCGACATCTCCCGCGCAGCGCGCGCCAGGCGCTTGAGCGGCCAGCTCTGCCAGTGCACCAGCAAACCGATGAACAACAGCAGCAAGGCGGTGGTGAGCACGATGAAACCGATCTGCTGGCGTGGCAGGCGTTCGGCCTCAAGGCTGGTATAGGGCTCGGGCAGCAACGAGGCGATGTACAGCCACTCGCCCTCACCCAGGCGGATCTGCGTCACCAGCACCGGCGGGTTGAGCGGCTCCAGGGTCAGTGAGTAATGCGCCCAGGAGCGTGGCAGCTCGTCGAGTTTCAGGCCGCTGTTGAAAATGCGCAGATCGTCGGGCGCGACGAACTCAACGGAAATATCCATCTGCGAGCCCAGTCGCTCATGCAGTACCTGCTGGAATACATCGATCACAGCCTGCTTGCGTGGGGTGATGGGCAGCACCGGCATGTCGAGCGGCTTGGCGTTGAGCGAGACGAAAAACCGCGTGCCGCCCATGCTGCGCAACTGGTCGAGCACCATCGGCCGATAGGCCACCGGCAGCGAGCGGAAGTAACTGACGCTGGCGCTCATGGAATGGGCAAGGCTGCTGGCGCTGGCGCGCAGGCCCTGCAGCTGGCTGGCACGCAACTGGGCCACCCAGATGATGCTCGACAAGCCTTGGGCCAGCAGCACTACCAACAGGGTGAGCAGCAGCATGCGCCCCAGCAGCGAGCGCGGCAGCAGGCGCCAGCGCCGCTCAGGGCGCACTGCAGACATGCGCCGCCAACAGGTAGCCGCTGCCACGCACCGTACGGATCAGCCGCGGGGGCTTGTCGGTATCGCGCAGGCGCTGGCGCAGGCGGCTGACCGCCATGTCGACGATGCGGTCCAGCGGCATCGGCTCGCGACCACGGGTGGCGTTGCCTATGGTGTCGCGGTCGAGAATCTGCTGCGGATGGTCGAGGAACAGTTTGAGCAGGGCGAAGTCGGCGCCGGACAGAATCACCTCTTCGCCGTCGTGGTGGAACAGACGGTGGCTGACCGTGTCCAGGCGCCAGTCGTCGAAAGCCAGCACCGCACTGCCCGGCGCCGACTGGCCGAATTCGGCGCGGCGCAGCAGGGCCTTGATCCTTGCTTGCAGTTCCCGAGGGCTGAAGGGTTTGCCCAGGTAGTCGTCGGCGCCCAACTCAAGGCCAATGACCCGGTCGGCTTCGTCGGAGCTGGCGGTGAGCATGATGATCGGCACCCGTGCCTGGCGCGGGTGCTGGCGCACCCAGCGGCACAGGCTGAAGCCGTCTTCGTCGGGCAGCATGACGTCGAGGATGACCAGGTCGCAGGGGGTGGTTTCCAGGGCGTGACGAAAGCCTTTTCCATCGGCTTCGGCATGCACCTGGAAGCCGGAGCGGCTCAGGTAGGTTTGCAGCAGTTCGCGGATTTCCTGGTCGTCGTCGACCATGAGGATCGATTTGCCGGCAGTGCTCAAGGTGGTCCTTCCTCTTGTTAGTTACAGGTCTTGGTTGCCTGTTATTGGGGCCGCTTCGCGCCCCATCGCGGCACAAGGCCGCTCCTGCAGGGACCGTGCTGTGCCGGAACTATCAGCGGCCCTTTACACTTATCTGTGGTCCAAGGCCTGCTGCAAGGCCACACCGGCCCCCAGCAAACCGGAAAATTCCGCCGTCACCAGCCACACCGGCACACCGGCGAAGTAACCTCTCATGCAGCCCTTGTCGGCAAAACTCGCGGCAAACCCGCTACGCAGGAACAGTTCGGCAAAACGCGGAATCACGCCGCCGACAATATAGACCCCGCCTCGCGCGCCCAGGGTCAGCACATTGTTACCCGCCACACGCCCAAGGAACCGGCAGAACTGCTCAACCACCGCCAGCGCCCGTGGCTCGCCGCCCAGCGCTGCGTCAGTAATCTGCGCCGGGGTCTTGTGCCTGGGTGTATCGCCATCCAGCGCACAGATTGCCTGGTACAGCCGCACCAGGCCACCGCCACTGAGCACGGTCTCGGCACTGACATGGCCGATCTGCCCGTGGATCTGTTGGTGGATTGCCGCTTCGCGGGCATTGCCCACCGGCAGGTCGACATGGCCGCCCTCCCCCGGCAAGGCCTGCCAGTGCTGATCGCCCAGACGCAGCAGCGAGCCCACGCCAAGGCCAGTGCCTGGCCCGATCACCAACGCTGGCCGCGACGGGTCGGCCTGACCAGGGCACACCTCGCGAAACTCCCCTTCGCGCAGGCGGGTCATGCCCAGCGCCATGGCGGTGAAATCGTTGATCAGCAACAGCCGTTCAACCTGCAAGGTCTTGCAGAAAGCCGTACGGCTAAGGCGCCAATGGTTGTTGGTAAAGCGAAATTCATCGCCATCGACCGGCCCTGCTACCGCCAGGCATACAGCCGCCAACCCGCCGCGGGCGATACCTTGGCCTTCGAGATAAGCCTCGATAGCCTGCTCCGGGCTGGTGTAGTCCGCAGTGGCGAAGACTTTTACCTCATGCAGCTGGTTGTCACGCCACAACGCAAAACGGGCATTGGTGCCACCAATGTCACCAACCAGCAGGTCCTTCATTTGAGGTTCTCCAGGGCCGAGGTGAAGGCACTCGCGCCCTGTTCTGCCGGGCTGAACGCCATGCGCATGAAGCCGAACAGCTCGCGCCCGCAGCCCAGGTCATTGCCCTGGGGGGCCGGCGGCAGGTCGCGGCTGGCCAGTTCTTCGGCCGACACCATGACCCGCAATGTGCCTTCGACGCCATCGACCCGCACGATATCACCATCGCGCACCCGCGCCAGCGGGCCGCCGTCATACGCCTCGGGGCAAACGTGGATGGCCGCCGGGATCTTGCCCGAGGCACCGGACATGCGCCCGTCGGTGACCAGCGCCACTTTGTAGCCACGGTCCTGCAGCACACCGAGGAAGGGTGTGAGCTTGTGTAATTCGGGCATGCCGTTGCAACGCGGGCCCTGGAAGCGCACCACGGCGACAAAGTCGCGTTCCAGCTCGCCGGCCTTGAACGCATCGGCCAGCGACTGCTGGTCCTGGAACACGCGCGCCGGGGCTTCGACCACCTGGTGCTCGGGGGCGACAGCAGACACCTTCATCACGCCACGGCCCAGGTTGCCTTCCATCACCCGCAGGCCGCCTTCGGCCGAGAACGGCCGCGCCACCGGGCGCAGGATGCTTTCGTCCAGGCTCTGTTGCGGCCCCTCGCGCCACACCAGCTTGCCATTGTCGAGGAACGGCTCCTGGGTATAGCGGCGCAGGCCGTGGCCAGCCACGGTGTTGACGTCTTCGTGCAGCAGCCCGGCATCCAGCAGCTCGCGAATCAGGAAGGCCATGCCACCGGCGGCCTGGAAGTGGTTGATGTCGGCCTTGCCGTTGGGGTAGACGTGGGACAGGGTTGGCACCACCTCGGAGAGGTCGGCCATGTCCTGCCAGGTCAGCTGGATACCTGCCGCCTGGGCGATCGCCGGGATATGCAGGGTGTGGTTGGTCGAGCCGCCCGTGGCGTGCAGGGCGACAATCGAATTGACCAGTGCCTTCTCGTCGACGATTTCGCCCAATGGCATGAAACTGCCGCTGGCCTTGGTCATGCGCGTGACCTGCTGCGCGGCCTCGGCGGTGAGGGCGTCGCGCAGCGGCGTGTACGGGTTGACGAACGAGGCGCCCGGCAGGTGCAGGCCCATCACTTCCATCACCAGCTGGTTGGTATTGGCGGTGCCGTAGAAGGTGCAGGTACCCGGGCTGTGATAGGAGTTCATCTCCGACTCCAGCAGCTCTTCACGGCTGGCCTTGCCTTCCGCATAACGCTGGCGCACATCGGCCTTCTGCTTGTTGGAAATGCCGGACACCATCGGCCCGCCCGGGACAAATATGGTCGGCAGGTGGCCGAAGCGCAGCGCACCCATCATCAGGCCTGGGACGATCTTGTCGCAGATGCCCAGCATCAGCGCGGCATCGAACATGTTGTGCGACAGCGCTACCGCCGTGGACATGGCGATGACTTCGCGGCTGGCGATGGCCAGCTCCATGCCAGGCTCACCCTGGGTCACGCCGTCGCACATGGCCGGCACGCCCCCCGCGAACTGCCCGACCGAACCGACCTCGCGCAGTGCCTGCTTGATCTGCTCGGGGAAGTGCAGGTACGGCTGGTGGGCAGACAACATGTCGTTGTAGGCCGAGACGATAGCCACGTTGGCCGCGTTCATCAGGCGCAGAGTCTGCTTGTCCTCGCTGCCACAGCCGGCCACGCCATGGGCGAAGTTGGCGCATTGCAGGCTGGCACGCATGGGGCCTTCACTGGCCGCGCCGCGAATCAGCTGCAGGTAGCGTTCGCGGGTGGCTCGGCTGCGTTCGATCAGCCGCTGGGTGACCTCAAGGATGCGCGGATGCATGTACTGGACTCCAGGCTAATTGTAAGGGCGGTTTACCGGGCATTTCCCCTCCAAACGATTGCGGCCTAGGCTCAAGCAAAGGAGCCTGCTGCATCGGTGGAGGCGCATCGCCCAACCACTCGTTGTATGTTTAAACAAAATACTGCCACTAAAAAGGCTTGTTTTCTATCAGCTAGTGAATAATCTTGTAATTCCAACAACAAAACCGTTTCAGTGAAGCTCCTTTTTGCCACAGGTTTCACTCGGACTGCCAGAGGTACTGCCATGACCCTACGCATCGCCATCAATGGATTCGGCCGCATCGGTCGCAACGTCCTGCGCGCACTGTATACCCAAGGCTACCGCCAGGACCTGCAGGTCGTCGCCATAAACGACCTGGGCGACAGCGCCATGAATGCTCACCTGCTCAAGTTCGACAGCGTGCACGGCACGTTCGACGCCACGGTCGAGGCCGACCACGAAAGCCTGACGGTCAATGGTGACCGTATCGCGGTCAGTGCCATCCGCAACCCGGCCGAACTGCCCTGGAAGGCCGAGGCGATCGACGTGGTGTTCGAGTGCACAGGGCTGTTCACCGACCGCGCCAAGGCCGCTGCACACCTTGCGGCAGGGGCGGGCAAGGTAATTGTCTCGGCGCCGGCCAAAGGTGCCGATGCCACCGTGGTGTACGGGGTCAACCATGACATCCTGCGGGCCTCGCACCAGGTCATTTCCAACGCCTCCTGCACCACCAACTGCCTGGCACCGATCGCCCAGGTGCTGCACCGCGAGTTCGGCATCGAGCAAGGCCTGATGACCACCATTCACGCCTACACCAATGACCAGGTGTTGACCGACATGTACCACAGCGACCCGTACCGGGCGCGCTCGGCCACCCAGTCGATGATCCCCAGCAAGACCGGCGCCGCCGAGGCCGTGGGCCTGGTGCTGCCGGAGCTGGCCGGCAAACTGACCGGCATGGCAGTGCGGGTGCCGGTGATCAACGTGTCGCTGGTGGACCTCACCGTCAACCTCAAGCGCGAGGCCACGGCTGAGCAGGTCAACCAACTGTTCCTCGAAGCCAGCCAGCATTCCAAGGTATTGGGCTACAACGCGTTGCCATTGGTTTCCTGCGATTTCAACCACAACCCGCTGTCGTCGATTTTCGATGCCAACCATACCCGGGCCAACGGGCGCATGCTCAAGGTGCTGGCGTGGTATGACAACGAGTGGGCGTTCAGCAACCGCATGCTGGATAACTGCCTGGCGTTGTGCCAGGCCCGCTAAGACCTGGCACGCTGCTTGTGGGAGCGGCCTTGTGTCGCGATGGGCTGCGCAGCGGCCCCCTGCAATATTTGCTGCGTAGCTGAGATTCCGGGGCTGCTACGCAGCCCATCGCGACACAAGGCCGCTCCCACAAGGGACCGCACAGGGCGGGAACTCACAATCTTTACCTTTTCCTAACATTTCCACACTTGACCAACGCGACGGATGATAAGCATTATCATTAACCTTTCGTCGGCCAGGTCCCCCCGTGAGTCAGTCCCGGTTCAACTCCGTCTTCCTCATCCAGCGCCTCACCCTGTTGCGTACCTTGCAGCGCATGGTTGGCAACCCCAGCACGGCCGAAGACCTGCTGCAGGAAACCTACCTGCGGGTGTCCCGCGCCCTGGGCGAGCGGCCCATCGAACACATCGAGCCGTTCGTGTTCCAGACCGCGCGCAACCTGGCACTGGACCACCTGCGCGCACGCCGGGTGCAGGCACGCATGCTGGTCGACGACGTGCCCGACGAAGTGCTGCACAGCGTGGCCGCACCCGCCTCCAGCAGCGAGGATGCCGCCCACGCCGAGCAGCTGCTCAAGCACCTGAGCGTCAGCCTCAACCAGCTGAGTGAACGCCAGCAGCGCATTTTCATCCTCAGCCGCCTGCACGGCGCCACCTACCTGGAAATCGCCGAACAACTCAGTGTTTCGCCCAGTACGGTGCAAAAGGAACTGAAACTGATCATGGCGATCTGCATGGGTGTTGCCGAACGCCTCAAGTAAGCTGACCGCAGGCGAACGGCGACGCAAAGCCCTTGCCACACCCCGTCTTAGCCTTGATCATTCGCAAAAAACCATTCAAGGATTCACCGTGACCGACAGCCCTGCCCCTCGCCCGTCACCTGCCGGGCCTAGTGCCCGTGCTCGTGCCATGGACGAGGCGCTGGACTGGCTGGTGCGCCTGCAATGCGCCGATGCCGCAGACACACAGGCCTTTGAAGCCTGGCTGAGTGCCGCGCCAGAAAACGCCGAGGCCTATGTCGAGGCAGAAGCACTGTGGAACGGTATGCCGTTGCACCAGGCGGCCACGCAGATGCACCAGCAGCAACGCCGCTCGTGGCGCGGGCGCCTGCGCAGCCACTGGAAACCCTTGGCCACCGCTGCAGTGTTGCTGGTCGGGCTGTTCACCGTCGGCAACCTGCCTACCCGCCTGCAGGCCGACCACCTGACCGTGGTGGGCGAGCGCCAGCGCCTGCAACTGGCAGACGGTGCAAAAGTGCTGCTCAACACCAACTCGGCATTTGCCAGCGACCGCCGGGACGGCCGCCAGGTTGCTCGCCTGCTGCAGGGTGAGGCCTACTTCCAGATACCCGAGGGCGCACTGCTGCCGCTTGAGGTAGAGGCCGGGCCGTTGCGCGCACAGGTGCGCGATACCGACTTTGCCGTGCGCTACCTCGATGGCGAGGCTCAGGTGCGGGTGCAACGCGGCGATGTCGACCTGCAAGGGGCACGCGACCAGCGCATCCGCCTGAGTGCCGGCGACAGCATCAGCGTGGGCCCGCAGGGCTTCGGCCAGCGCCAACGCGCCGACATGCAAAAAGACCTGGCCTGGGTTGACGGCCGCCTGGTGTTCGAGAATTGCCCGCTGAGCCAGGTGCTGGCTGAAGTGCGGCGCTACTATCCCGGCTGGATCATCAACCGCAATGCCCAGCTCGAAGACGTTGCAGTCACCGGCAACTACCGCCTCGACCAGCCCTTGGAAACCCTGCGCGCACTGGCCCATATCACCTCGGCACAGCTGCATGAGTACCCTGCCCTGGTGATTCTTAACTGACCCCGAAATTATTTTTACGCGATCGCCCTGCCCCGCCCGTCTCGTTATAGCCAATGCAACTGATTCTTGTTTGAAAACGAGAACAGCAATCACCTATAACAGCCCGCGCATCAGGGAGCGCTTCCGATGTCCACTGGTCCTACCCGCACGTCCACCCTTCCCCGCCGAACCGGGCAACTGTCCCTGTTGACCCTGGCCCTGCTCGCCAGCGGCGCTTGCAGCCTGCCAGCGCTGGCCGCCGAACCGGCCCAGGCCAGCAGCCCGCGCATGGGTGACTACCGCTTCAGCATCGGCCAGCAGCCGCTGGTGTCGGCGATCAATGCCTTCAGCCAGGTCACCGGCTGGCAAGTCGGCTTCAGCGCCGAGCTGGCCGACGGCGTGGCTTCGCCGGGTGTACAAGGCTCGCTGCCGCCAGATGCCGCCCTCAAGCGCCTGCTGCAGGGTACCGGGCTGAGTTTTCGCAAGATCAGCAACGGCAACGTGGTGCTTGAGCGCCAGGCTGGCGGCAACGTAATCGCCCTGCAGCAGGTGACCGTCAGCGCCACCCGGAGTGCCCAGGACGTCAGCCAGGTGCCAAGCACCGTCAGCGTGCAGACCCGAGAGCAGCTGGACCGGCAGAACGTCAACAACATCCAGGACCTCGTGCGCTACGAGCCGGGCGTATCGGTGGCCGGCACCGGCCAGCGCAGCGGCCTGAACGGCTACAACATCCGTGGTATCGACGGCGAGCGGATCCTCACCCAGGTCGACGGGGTATCGATCCCGGACAGTTTCTTCTACGGCCCCTACGCCCAGACCCAACGCAACTACGTCGACCCGGAAATCGTCAAGCGCGTGGAAATCCTCCGCGGCCCGGCCTCGGTGCTGTACGGCAGCAATGCCATCGGCGGCGCTGTGAGCTACTTCACCCTCGACCCCGACGACATCATCAAGCCCGGCAAGGACGTGGGTGCGCGGCTGAAGACCGGCTACAGCTCGGCCGACGAAAGCTGGCTGACCTCCGCCACCGTGGCCGGCCGCGAGGGTGATTTCGATGGCCTGCTGCACCTGAGCCAGCGTAACGGCCACGAGACCGAAACCCACGGCAGCCACAGCGGTGCCGGCCTGTCGCGCACCGAAGCCAACCCGATGGACGTGCGCACCACCAACGTGCTGGCCAAGCTGGGCTGGAACTACGACGACGACGCGCGCCTGGGCTTCACCTACGAGCGCTACAAGGATGACCGCGACCAGAACATCCTTAGCGCGGTGGGCGGGCCGTTCATTCCGGGCTTTGGCGGCATGGGTTACTACAAGGCGCGCAGTGGCAACGACACCATTACCCGCGAGCGCTTTGGCATCAACCATGAGTTCGGCCTGGATTCGCTGGTCGCTGACCACGTCAAGTGGAGCCTCAACTACCAGATCGCCAAGACCGACCAGCACACCGAAGAAGTCTACGCACCGCCTGGCCGCCAGGTACTGCGCACGCGTGACACGACCTACAAGGACCGCCAGTGGGTCTTCGATGCCCAGCTGGACAAGGCATTCAGCATCGGCGCCACCGACCACCTGCTGACCTATGGCACCACGATCAAGCACGAGAAAATCACCGGTACGCGCAGCGGCACGGGCACCTGCCTGGCCGTGGGCTCCGGTTGCTCCGCCGCAGGCGCCGAACGCCCGGCAGACGGCCAGGTTCTGGTCAGCGACTTCCCGGACCCGACCGTGAACACCTACAGCCTGTTCGTGCAGGATGAAATCCGCTGGAACAACTGGACCTTCATGCCCGGTGCGCGCTACGACTACACGCGCATGGAACCCAAGTTCACCGACGAATTCCTGCGTGGCCTGGAGTCCACCGGCACGGCACCCACCTCCCAGGACGACTCGGACAAGAAGTGGCACCGCGTCTCGCCCAAGTTCGGCCTGACCTACGCCTTCAACGACAATTACACCTGGTATGGCCAGTATGCCGAAGGGTTCCGTACCCCGACCGCCAAGGCCATGTACGGAAAGTTCGTGAACCTTGAGGAAGGTTACCGCGTAGAAGGCAACCCAGGCCTGGAGCCGGAAAAGAGCAAGAGCTATGAAACCGGCCTGCGTGGCAACTTCGACGTGGGTAACTTCGACGTCGCGGTGTTCTACAACAAGTACCGCGACTTCATCGACGAAGATGCGGTGCAAAGCGCCAATCTGGAACAGACCTTCCAGGCCAACAACATCAAGCACGCCACCATCAAGGGTGCCGAGGTCAAGGGCCGCCTGAACCTGGATCACTTCGGCGCGCCGCAAGGCCTGTATACCCAGGGTTCTATTGCCTACACCTATGGTCGCAACGATGACACCGGTGAGCCGCTGAACAGCGTCAACCCGCTGAAGGGCGTGTTCGGCCTCGGTTACGAGCAGCAGAACTA
The DNA here is from genome assembly GCF_037993085.1 of Pseudomonas sp. YNh. Classification (NCBI taxonomy): domain Bacteria; kingdom Pseudomonadati; phylum Pseudomonadota; class Gammaproteobacteria; order Pseudomonadales; family Pseudomonadaceae; genus Pseudomonas; species Pseudomonas sp. YNh. The sequence goes on from NZ_JBBMRJ010000013.1 coordinate 154,290, forward strand.
CGGCGGCCTGCTGAGCTGGACGCTGGTCAAGCGCAAGACCCGTGTCGACGACTCCAGCTTCTACTCGCCAGACGGTTCGAGCTCGAAGTTCCGCACCCCGGGCTACGGCGTGCTGGACCTGACCGGCTTCTACAAGGTGACCGACGACGTGACCATCAACGCCGGCCTGTACAACCTCACCGACAAGAAATACTGGCAGTGGGACTCGGTGCGCAGCTACGACGGCCAGGGTGAAGCCGCTGTGACCCAGCCAGCCAACATCGACCGCCTGACCATGCCGGGGCGCAACTTCGGTATCAATGTGGTTTGGGATATCTGATCCCTTCCGCCTGTACCGGCCTCTTCGCGGCACGCCCGCTCCCACAGAAACATCACAGGTCCACGGCCTGCGTTGAACCTGTGGGAGCGGGCGTGCCCGCGAAGAGGACGGTACAGACAACACTACAACCCAGTTTTTTTACTGTCCCGCCGCCGCTGTTTCGTCTTGTATCTAGACGCCCCTCTTTCCAAGGACTGCCCCATGACCGAACGCCCAGCCCTGCGCTCCCAGCGCCTGAACCAGATCACCCACGCCCCGCACGCCGAGCTGGATGCCCTGGTCAAATCCCACGCGCCCTTCGACAGCCGCGAAAGCTTCGCCCGCTTCGTCGTTGCCCAGTACCTGTTCCAGTCCGAGCTGCAAGCCCTGTACAACGATCCGCAGCTGAACGCCATAGTCCCCGACCTGGCCGAGCGCTGCCGTGCCGACCAGGCCCGCCTGGACCTCGCCGACCTCGACACCGAAGTGCCAGCCGCCGTGCCAGGCGCCGTGGGCAAGCCGAGCCTGGGCGAGGCAATGGGCTGGATCTTCGTCTCTGAAGGCTCCAAACTGGGCGCTGCGTTTCTGATCAAGCGTGCCGTGGCCCTGGAGCTGTCCGACACCTTCGGTGCCCGCCACCTGGGCGAGCCAGCCGGTGGCCGTGCCGAAGGCTGGAAGCAGTTCACCCGCATCCTCGATGGCCTTGAGCTGTCGGCTGAAGAGGAAGCCGCTGCCGAACGCGGTGCAGTTGCCGCCTTCGAGCGTTTCACCGAACTGCTCAAACATGCCTATGCTGCGGATGCCGCGCTGGTCTGATACGCCGTAACCGGCCACCCTACCGGTGGCCGAACCGCTTTTTGCAGTGAGACCATGACCCGACCTGCCCGCTCGAAGATCGCCCGCCTGTTGTATGGAATCCTGGCTTACGTGAGCCTTGGGGTGGGCTTGGTCGCGATCGTCATACCCGGTTTGCCGACCACCGAATTCATCCTGCTGGCCGCCTGGGCGGCGACCCGCAGCTCGCCGCGCCTGTCTGCCTGGCTGGAGAACCACCGGCTGTTCGGGCCGATTCTCTACAACTGGCGCAACGGCAAGGTGATCCAGCGCCGGGCCAAGGTAAGCGCTACCATCAGCATGCTGCTGTGCGCGGGCCTGATGCTGACGTTTCTGGAGCACCACTGGCCCGTGTTCCTGGCAATCGCCGGCATGACCTTGGGCAACCTGTGGATCTGGTCACGCCCGGAACACGCCTGCCCTGCCCCGTCACAAGCTCAACAGCCCTGAGTACAGGGCGTAGGCCGCCAGTGCAGCGCCCGCCAGCACGGCGGCGAAAATCAGCTTTTCCCATGTGGTGAACAATGCCTGGCCCTGCTCATGCTTGGCCCTGGCAAACAGGATCACGCCGGGGGCATACAGCAGCGCCGACAACAGCAGGTACTTGAGCCCGCCGGCATACAACAGCCATACGGCGTACAGCAAGGCAACCAGCGCCACCAGCAAGTCCTTGCGGCGCAGCCCCGGTTGCCCGGCGTAGGTTTCTGCACGCACAGCCAGCAGCACGGCATACGCCGCCGACCACAGGTAAGGCACCAGGATCATCGACGAAGCCAGGTAGATGAGGCTGGTGTAGGTACCGGCCGAGAACAGCGTAATCAGCAGGAAGCCCTGGATCATGCAGTTGGTCAGCCACAGGGCGTTGGAGGGCACATGGTTGGCGTTTTCCTTGGCCAGGAAGCGCGGCATGGTCTTGTCCCGCGCCGTGGCGAACAGGATCTCGGCACACAGCAGCGCCCACGACAGCAACGCACCCAGCAGCGAAACCGCCAAGCCGAGGCTGATCAGCAACGCCCCCCAAGGGCCGACGATATGCTCCAGCACCGAGGCCAGCGACGGGTTTTGCAAACCGGCCAGTTCAGGCTGGGTCATCACCCCCAGCGAAAGCACGTTGACCAGCACCAGCAGCGCCAGCACACCCAGAAAACCGATGACGGTGGCCTTGCCCACATCCGAACGACGCTCGGCGCGCCCGGAGTACACGCTGGCGCCCTCGATGCCGATGAACACGAACACGGTCACCAGCATCATGTTGCGCACCTGCTCCAGCACGCTGCCGAATTGCGGGTTGCTCAAGCCCCAGATGTCACGGGTGAAGATATCGGCACGAAAGGCGAACGCCGCAATCACCACGAACATCAGCAACGGCACCACCTTGGCCACGGTGGTCACCTGGTTGATGAACGCGGCTTCCTTGATGCCGCGCAGCACCAGAAAATGCACCGACCACAGCAGCAGTGAGGCGCAGCCGATGGCGATCGGCGTGTTGCCTTCGCCGAAAACCGGAAAGTAGAAGCCCAAGGTGCTGAACAGCAGTACGAAATAACCGACGTTGCCCAGCCAGGCGCTGATCCAGTAGCCCCAGGCTGAAGAGAAGCCCATATAGTCGCCGAAACCCGCCTTGGCGTAGGCGTACACCCCCGAGTCCAGTTCTGGCTTGCGGTTGGCCAGGGTCTGGAACACGAAGGCCAGGGCCAGCATGCCGACGGCGGTGATGCCCCAGCCGATCAGCACCGCCCCGACATCGGCACGCGCCGCCATGTTCTGCGGCAGCGAGAAGATCCCGCCGCCAATCATCGAGCCGACCACCAGTGCGATCAGCGCGCCCAGGCGCAACTTCTGTCCCGGTTCGCTCATGCATCCCCCATTTTTTTACGCGCTGTCATGCCTTTGAAACAGCCCTGCGGGCCATATACATGTGGTTACTTATAAGAGAACCCGCCACTCAAGCTATAGCACTCATAACTGCTTTGTCTATGCAACCTTCCTTAAAAGCTAGCAGCTGGACAGCAACTAGAACAGTTCCCGATAAAACTCAAAATTATTGTGAAAAATTTGCGAAAGCGTCAAAAACGGCTAGCTTCAAGCATCGCAGGCTGAACAGAGCGTTTGCTCTAGAAAGACATGGAGGTGCCAGCGCGCAAGGCTTGCAGCTTAAGCTGTCGGCACTCTCCAGGAGCACCCGTGAAGGAAATTTCCTACCTTCACGTCGCCTTAAACTGACACAAGTCAGCTAACGGCAACGGCGTCGGATTTATGCTGACGTCAACTTTCTCCTGGCAGGAGTTGTTAAATGTCTGATTCATCCGGAAAACTAAAGCTCGGCGCGTTAGTTGCACTTGTCGTCGGTTCGATGATTGGCGGCGGGATCTTCTCGCTGCCGCAAAACATGGCCGCCAGTGCAGGGGTTGGCGCTGTGCTGATCGGCTGGGGCATCACCGCGGTCGGCATGCTGACCCTGGCGTTCGTGTTCCAGACCCTGGCCAACCGCAAGCCTGACCTGGATGGCGGGGTGTATGCCTACGCCAAGGCCGGTTTCGGCGACTACATGGGCTTCTCTTCGGCCTGGGGCTACTGGATCAGCGCCTGGCTGGGTAACGTCGGCTACTTCGTGCTGTTGTTCAGCACCTTGGGCTACTTCTTCCCGATCTTCGGTGAAGGCAACACGCCGGCCGCCATCATTGGCGCGTCGATCCTGTTGTGGGCAGTGCACTTCCTGGTGCTGCGTGGCATCAAGGAAGCCGCGTTCATCAACCTGGTCACCACCGTGGCCAAAGTGGTGCCGCTGGTGCTGTTCGCGCTGATCTGCCTGTTTGCCTTCAGGCTCGACATCTTCACCGCCGACATCTGGGCCCTGGGTACACCGGAGCTGGGCAGCGTGATGAACCAGGTGCGCAACATGATGCTGGTCACCGTGTGGGTGTTCATCGGCATCGAGGGCGCGAGCATCTTCTCGTCCCGGGCGGAAAAGCGCTCCGACGTGGGCAAGGCCACGGTCATCGGTTTTGTCACCGTGCTGCTGTTCCTGGTGCTGGTCAACGTGCTGTCGCTGGGCATCATGACCCAACCGGAACTGGCCAAGCTGCAGAACCCGTCGATGGCAGCCGTACTGGAGCATGTGGTCGGCCACTGGGGCGCGGTGCTGATCAGCGTCGGCTTGATCATCTCGCTGTTGGGGGCCTTGCTTTCGTGGGTACTGCTGTGCGCCGAGATCATGTTCGCTGCCGCCAAAGACCACACCATGCCGGAGTTCCTGCGCCGCGAAAATGCCAACCAGGTACCGGCCAACGCCCTGTGGCTTACCAACGCCATGGTGCAGATCTTCCTGGTGATCACGCTGTTCTCCAACAGCACCTACCTGTCGCTGATCTACCTCGCCACCTCGATGATCCTGGTGCCCTACCTGTGGTCGGCAGCCTATGCGTTCCTGCTGGCACTGCGCAGCGAAACCTACGAGCAGGCCCTGGCCGAACGCAAGAAAGACCTGATCATCGGCGGCATCGCCCTGCTGTACGCCATCTGGCTGCTGTACGCCGGCGGCGTGAAATACCTGCTGCTCTCGGCCCTGCTCTACGCACCTGGGGCGATTTTGTTCGCCAAAGCCAAGCGTGAAGTTGGCCAACCTATCTTCACCAACGTGGAAAAACTGATCTTCGCAGCCGTGGTCATTGGCGCCCTGGTGGCAGCTTATGGCCTGTACGACGGCTTCCTGACCCTTTGACCCACGTCTTCGTTCAATTGGAGGAATGAAACCATGTCCGCTGAAAAACAGAAGTACGGTGTCCACTCCGAAGCCGGCAAACTGCGCAAAGTGATGGTTTGCTCGCCGGGCCTGGCGCACAAGCGCCTGACGCCGAGCAACTGTGACGAGCTGCTGTTCGACGATGTGATCTGGGTCGACCAGGCCAAGCGTGACCATTTCGACTTCGTCACCAAAATGCGCGAGCGCGGCGTGGAAGTGCTGGAAATGCACAACCTGCTGACCGACATCGTGCAGCAACCCGAAGCCCTCAAGTGGATCCTTGATCGCAAGATTACCTCTGACACCGTGGGTGTCGGCCTGACCAACGAGGTGCGTAGCTGGCTCGAAGGGCTGGAACCGCGCCACCTGGCAGAGTTCCTGATTGGCGGCGTGGCAGGCCAGGACCTTCCAGTCAGCGAAGGCGCCGAAGTGATCAAGATGTACAACAAGTACCTCGGCCACTCCAGCTTCATTCTGCCACCACTGCCTAACACCCAGTTCACCCGCGACACCACCTGCTGGATCTACGGTGGCGTGACGCTCAACCCGATGTACTGGCCTGCGCGACGCCAGGAAACCCTGCTGACCACAGCCATTTACAAGTTCCACAAGGAATTCACCGGTGCTGACTTCCAGGTCTGGTATGGCGACCCGGACAAGGATCACGGCAACGCCACCCTCGAGGGCGGCGACGTGATGCCGGTCGGCAAGGGCATCGTGCTGATCGGCATGGGTGAGCGCACCTCGCGCCATGCCATCGGCCAACTCGCTCAGAACCTGTTCGAGAAAGGCGCGGCCGAGAAAATCATCGTCGCCGGGCTGCCGAAGTCCCGCGCGGCGATGCACCTGGACACCGTGTTCAGCTTCTGCGACCGCGACCTGGTGACGGTATTCCCGGAGGTGGTGAAAGAGATCAAGCCATTCATCATCACCCCAGACTCCAGCAAGCCCTATGGCATGAACATCGCGCCCCAGGATGCCTCGTTCCTCGAAGTGGTATCCGAGCAGTTGCTGGGCAAGAAAGACAAGCTGCGCGTGGTCGAGACCGGCGGCAACAGCTTTGCCGCCGAGCGCGAACAGTGGGATGACGGCAACAACGTGGTGGCCATCGAGCCGGGCGTGGTCATCGGCTATGACCGCAACACCTACACCAACACCCTGCTGCGCAAGGCCGGCATCGAGGTCATCACCATCAGCGCCGGCGAACTGGGCCGGGGCCGGGGCGGCGGCCACTGCATGACCTGCCCGATTGTGCGTGACCCGATCGACTACTAACGACCATTGCACCCGGCCGCGCCCACAAAGTGCCGGCCGGGACACTACCGGACTCAAGGAGAAGCAATCATGGCGTTCAACATTCACAACCGCAACCTGCTCAGCCTGGAACACCACACCAACCGCGAACTGCGCTACCTGCTGGACCTGTCCCGCGACCTCAAGCGTGCCAAGTACACTGGCACCGAGCAGCAGCACCTGAAGGGCAACAACATCGCGCTGATCTTCGAAAAAACCTCCACCCGTACCCGATGCGCCTTCGAAGTGGCGGCTTACGACCAGGGCGCGAACGTTACCTACATCGACCCCAACTCTTCGCAGATCGGCCACAAAGAGAGCATGAAGGACACCGCCCGCGTGCTCGGGCGCATGTACGACGCCATCGAGTACCGTGGCTTCAAGCAGGAAATCGTCGAAGAGCTGGCCAAGTTTGCCGGCGTACCGGTGTTCAACGGCCTGACCGATGAGTACCACCCCACCCAGATGATCGCTGACGTGCTGACCATGCGCGAGAACAGCGACAAGCCGCTGCACGACATCAGCTACGCCTACCTGGGCGACGCCCGCAACAACATGGGCAACTCGCTGCTGCTGATTGGCGCCAAGCTCGGCATGGATGTGCGCATCGCCGCGCCAAAGGCACTGTGGCCGCATGACGACCTGGTCGAGCGCTGCAAGAAGTACGCTGAGGAAAGCGGCGCCCGCATCACCCTCACCGAAGACCCGAAAGCGGCGGTCAAGGGTGTGGACTTTGTTCATACCGACGTGTGGGTTTCGATGGGCGAGCCGATCGAAGCCTGGGGTGAGCGCATCAAGCAGCTCAAGCCTTACCAGGTGAATGCCGAGCTGATGAAGTCCACTGGCAACCCACGGACCAAGTTCATGCACTGCCTGCCGGCGTTCCATAACTCCGACACCAAGGTAGGCAAGCAGATCGCCGAACAGTACCCGGACCTGGCCAACGGCATCGAAGTGACTGACGACGTGTTCGAGTCGCCGGCCTGCATCGCCTTCGAGCAGGCGGAAAACCGCATGCACACCATCAAAGCGATCCTGGTGTCGACCCTGGCTGACCTCTGACACCCACCCCGCTCCTGTGGGAGCTGGCTTGCCGGCGATGCAGGCAACCCGGTGCATGGCACCGGCTTCGCCGGTGATCGCCGGCAAGCAAGCTCCCACAAAGGATCGAGGTGCTCACCCCATCTGCGTAAAGGACATTCCCCATGCGTATCGTTGTTGCATTGGGCGGCAACGCCCTGCTGCGTCGCGGCGAGCCCATGACCGCTGACAACCAGCGCGCCAATATCCGCACCGCCACCGAACAGATCGCCAAGATTCACCCTGGCAACGAACTGGTCATCGCCCACGGCAACGGTCCGCAAGTCGGGCTGCTGTCGCTTCAGGCACTGTCCTACAAGCCTGACGAGGCTTACCCACTGGACGTGCTGGGTGCCGAAACCGAAGGCATGATCGGCTACATGATCGAACAGGAACTGGGCAACCTGCTGGCCTTCGAGGTGCCGTTCGCCACCCTGCTGACCCAAGTGGAAGTGGACGCCAACGACCCCGCCTTCAAGGACCCGACCAAGTTCATCGGCCCGGTCTACAGCAAGGACGAGGCCGAGCGCCTGGCCAAAGAGAAAGGCTGGGTGGTCAAGGCCGATGGCGACAAGTACCGCCGTGTGGTGGCCAGCCCGAAACCCAAGCGCATCTTCGAAATCCGCCCGATCAAGTGGCTGCTGGAAAAGAACAGCATCGTGATTTGCGCAGGCGGTGGCGGCATCCCCACCATGTACGATGAAAACCGCAAGCTCAAAGGTATCGAAGCGGTCATCGACAAGGACCTGTGCTCGGCACTGCTGGCCGAGCAATTGGAAGCCGACCTTCTGATTATCGCCACTGACGTCGATGCAGCCTACATTGACTGGGGCAAGCCGACGCAAAAAGCCATTGCCCAGGCCCACCCGGACGAACTCGAACGCCTCGGCTTCGCCGCCGGCTCCATGGGGCCGAAGGTGCAAGCAGCCAGTGACTTTGCCCGCAACACCGGCAAGGTGGCGGTGATCAGTTCGCTGGAAAACATTGAAGACATTGTCAAAGGTACTGCCGGCACACGGGTTTCCACCGAGAAGCCTGGGATCAGCTACCGTTGAATGCAGTTGGCGGGTGCCTGGCGCCCGCCGTTTTCGATCTTCCAAAGGAGCTAGCCATGGCCCAGTACCACCCTGGTCATGTACACATCGAGCGCTCTGCGCTGAACAGTGCCGACCACAGCTATGACCTGAACATCGAGTACGAGGCAGTGTCGGACCCCAAGGAAGGCAGAGGCATTCAGTTCCGCATGCATGGCAGTATCGAAGGCAAGCCTGTGGAAGAAAAGTTCTTCCTCGCCAAGGACCAGGTGCTGCCAAGCTTTCTCATGCTGCTGACTCGCAAGGCGCAGTCGTATCTGGCGCCGCCGAAGAAATTCGAGACCCTGAGCTCGCCGCACAAACTCTACGACTATATGTTTGCGGACATTCGCGAAAAGCTCGATGTGAAATCGGGAGACCCGATCAAGCCTGAACATCTCGAGTGAATTCAAGATCTCGGGGCTGCTTTGCAGCCCATTCGCGGCACAAGGCCGCTCCTATGTATGGACTCGCCTACATTGTCTAGCTGCTTTGAACATAG
>NZ_JBBMRJ010000014.1:0-157446 GCF_037993085.1 Pseudomonas sp. YNh
GACCAGATTGTTCAACGGGACGAGGGCGACTTCGCGCGCTTCGATTTCTTGCTTGGCTTGTGCATTCATTGCTTCAGCCCCCCTCTTGGGTGAGTGCGCTGGCCAGGCGCGCAGCAGTGCTGGTCTGGTTGGTAGGGGTTAAGGAAGGGGCAATGGCGTCCAGGGTGGCTGTGAGCATTTGTGCGCCATGCTTGGCGAGCCCTTCGCTGTTCTGGAGTGAGATAGGGGGGGGCAGCGCTGTACCCGGGCCTGAGAAGTTTTTTGTCAGGTTGTCGAAGTAGCTGCCGGCGTCCCACGGGGCGGCAGGGTCTTTCTCGAAATCAACTGCAGTGGGGCCAGGGCTGACCGCTGCGACCGCCGCAGACCCTGTTTCGCCCAGCTTGCCCGTGAGCACCTGGCCCAGAGCATCCTCCACTTGATAGGAGGCGCCTTTCAATGGGTGGTTGTTGGCGTAGTCGCGGAACAGGTCAAGATTGCCTTTGGCCGCTTTTGGGGCTTCTGAGAAGGTGGCTGTCTGGCTTTGCGCACTCTTGTAGATGAAGTCGGTTGCGTGCCCGGTGTAAGTACCTGCCGTCGCATGCAGAATGCCGCCTGCATTGTAGGTAGTACTGCTACCGCCGCCCTGAATGACCAGCTCCTCTTTGGCCGTAAGGGTGATGCGTTCGGCCGTGGCGGTGATCTTCAGCTTGGCCAGCAGGTTGATGTTGTCCTTGAGTGCTTTCAGGTCGATGTCGCCGGAGGCAGCGACCAGTCGCCAGCCCATGCTCTGCACGAACTGCCGTACCCCTCGGCTGGCACTGATCAGCAGCCGTTTGCCGATGGCCATGCTGGTGTGGCCACCCGTACTCAGGCCCAGGTGCTCGCCGCTGGCGATGTGGGTCGATTCCGGGGTTGTGGTCGCGATACCGGTTGGGCTGGCAAGCACCAATTGTGGGTCGACCAGTTCCGGAAAGCGGTTGGCCTGCGGGTTGCCGCCATAGCCGCAGATGGCGTCATGCTGTGCCTTCAGGGCTTCGCCCACTTCATCCTGATCGCCGCTGTCCTGGGCCTGGTGATCGCGGGCTACCCTGGCGAAGGTGGTGTGGTACTGCTGGGCGGTCTGCAAGCGCTCGGCGGTTTCGGCCAGGTCGGTGTGATGCTGGACGCCGCGGGCGCGCAGTTCGGTGGTCAGCAGCAAGCCACCGCCAGCGCGAATCACGCCGTGGGTGTCGGTGCGCAATTCGAAGCCCTGCCCGCGGGGCTGCCCGCCGAAATGACGCGGATGCGTGAGGTATCCGAGATACAGCGCTGTGTGATCGTGGTCACTCATCAGCGCTGCGCTGATCTGCCCGGTGGTGTCGTCCAGGCGCAGTTCATTATGCCGCTGGCCGTGATGCTCCTTGCTGCGGATCGGGCTGAGTGCCTTGAACTCGGGCAGGCGATACGGTGCGCGGTTGACGATGTGGTAGCTGCGCCCGGTGATCATCGGCTGGTCGGGGTCGCCGTTGAGAAAGCTGACCACCACTTCCTGGCCGACACGGGGTATCGCCATGTGGCCCCAGGTGGCCCCCGCCCACGCCTGGGTCACCCGCACCCAGCACGAACTCTTCTCATCGTCCTGCCCCAGGCGGTCCCATGGAAACTGCACGCGTACGCGGCCGTGCTCATCGCAGTAGATTTCCTCGCCGGGTGGGCCGACCACCTTGGCCATCTGCGGGCCTTCGATCACGGGTTTGGGGCGGGCAGGCCCGTGCCACTGGACGGTGGCCGGAATGAGGCTGGCGGTAAGCGTGTACGAAGCCCCGATTTCTGCCTCGGCGGCATCTTCTTCCAGCGCCGTGAACTGGTGGCCCTTGTGCGTGATGTGCATGGGCCGCCAGAGGATGTTCATGTCTTCACGGGCATGCCCCTCCAGCTGAAAGGCAATACCCGGTTGCACGCGCGCATCGTCACCTACGACCTCGGCCACACGGGCGTTACCAAACAGCGCGTCAGCCCGGGTTTGGGTGAACGGCTTGCCGGCGTTGTCGTGCTTATAGCGGCCGGGGTAGTTATAACGCTCGTAGTCGTTGCCCTGGTTGCCCATGTCCTTGGGGTACAGGGTGTGTTCCAGGTTGTAGCGCGGGTGGGTGAAGGTGTAGTCGCGCTGTACCTGCACACTGGTGCTTACCTGCTCGCGGTAGGTGAACTGGTGCAGGCAGGGCTGCGGGTCCGTGCCACCGCGGTTGGCGACGTACAGCACCGGTTCGCCCTCGAGCATGCCCAACTGGCTGATCTGGTCCACCTGGATAAGGCCATGGCTGCCTTCGCTGTGTTCGAATATCGAGATCAGGCCTTCTTCGGCGCACAGGCGCCAGAAGAAATCCAGGTCCGTTTCACCGGCCTGCACGCAGAACTCGCGGTTTTGGTGCGAATCGTCCAGATGCTGGGTCAGCGTGCCCCACCGACGCGCGCGGAACTGCTCTTCCAGCAGCTTCGGCACCGTGCGGTGCTGAAAGATGCGCCAGTCCGATTGCAGGCCGGCGCGTGCCAGCTGTGGTTCGATCACGGCGCGGTAGCGGGTACGGCGGTGGCCGGTCTTGCCCTGTTCGAAGCGGCTGATCAGACCGTGCACATGGCGCACCGGCTGTTGTTGCTGCCAGAGGGTCAGCACGGCGGGCTGGTCGAGCAGGTTGGCGAAGTCGGCGTTGTCGGCGAAGCTGACCAGTTGGACTTCCAGTCGATACAGCTGGCTGACCCCTTCGGTCAGTTCGAATGACACCACGTCAAACGCAATCGCCTCATCGGCGGGGGTGCTGAAGGTAAAGCGCACATCGTTCAAGTTGCTCATGCGAACTCCTGCGGGTCATCCCATCGGGCAGGTTCATGAAACCGGGCGCGTTATAACGCGTGTGGTACAAGTGCACTCGGGACCATAGCGAGGAATCCATTCCGGGTCGTCATAAGTGCTTCCTAAAAATTTGTAGGAAGTTTCTGAAAGTGCGGCTTTTGGATTTCACATGGCAAAGCCGTACTTACTGCGCTCATAAGCGCAGTGACTGTTGAGTCAAATCAAATCGGAAGTGCCGAGTTTATTGCTGCAGCATTGATTGCAGTGAAATCAGTACTTGCTGAGTAATGCTGTCCAGTTTGCTGGCGAAGTACAGATACACGCCTGTGCAGAACACCACCATGACAACCCATGGCGTCCACCAGGGCAGTTGCCGTTGCATGCGGTAATGCCGGGGCGCGACGTTTTTCAGCGGCTCGGTGAGCGGTTCGGCGCTGGCCTTTGCGCCACGCAGTTCATTGACCCGGTTTCGGATGCGGGTGAGCCAAACCTCTAGCTCCGCGTCGCCATTGGTCTGGTTGGCGTACTTGCCGCGATAGCCCAGAGCCAGGCACCAATACAGAAACACGAACAGGTCATAGCGGCCTTCGGGGGCCGCCAACAGGCGCTCCAGCACGCTGAAGAACTTCTCGCCGCCCCACGTTTCCTGGTGGATGGCACTGAGCAGGGACTCCGCCTTCCACGGTGAGTCGCTGCCCCAGGGCGTGGCCATTACAGCTTCGTCCACCACGCAGCACAGGCAGTACGAGAACACCACGCGGTCACCTTCATCGCAGTGCTCCAGCTGGCGCACCTCCTCGACCATGCCGTAGATCATGGTCTTGACGTGCGCGTGCAGCTGCTCGACATGTGCATAGCGTTCGGTGCCCTCCAGGCGAATGACCAGACCCAGCAAGGGCGAAGCGATATCAAGAATAGGGTTAAGGGTGTTTGATCGGGTGTCGAAGGCCAGTGCGTCGATATGCGGAAACAGTTCGCTGGGTGGCGGCGAATCGTGGCTATCTGCCAGGATTTTTTGGTAATCACGTTCAGGTGCGCTTTGCATGCGTGGACCTCCTGGTCACATCACCGGCTGTCGCCCGGTACGGGCGGGCCAAAGCTGGTGGGTTGCGTTGGCGGTGTTGATGATCTGCAGTTGATGAAAGGCGTTGCTGCTGGCGTACAACGCCATGAAATGTGAAAGCACGTTGCCAAACAGCTGCAACTCGCCCTCGCACTCGAAGCCTGCAGGGTCGATGTGCAGGGTGGTACGCAAGCCGCGTACGGGGCGGCCTTTGATCAGCCAGTCATAGGGTTCGCTGTCCACCTGCCTGATGGCGTCGAGGCGCTGGGTGGTCCTGCGCTTCTGCTGCAGGTCATGAGCCCCGACAAAGTCGTACACCCGCAGCACCGACGCCAGGGCGGCAGGCGAGGAGAGCGACAGGCGGTTCAGGGCCAGATTGGAGATCAGCGCCCAGTGGCATTCACCTTGCGCACCGCTTTGCAGCACGGGCGGATAGCTTGGGGTGGGGCGGGTCAGGTTGCGATAGTTGACGAACGACGGCGTGTCCTGTGTCGTCGCATCAATTTCGCCAACCTTCAGCTGGTGTGCACGGCTACCGCTGCTGCAGGTCAGGTCAATGTTCAGTTCCTCATGCACGCCCAGGTAGGGCGCAAGGTCGTGTTGCACCAGTCGTATGCGGTGTCGAACCTTGTCGTTGATCGGCTCATGCTCGATGTCCAGCTTGTAGTAGCGGGTGGGGGTGGGTTCGTCCAGTGGGTAGCCACGGCTCAGCGAATCGAAGGCTTGGAAGTCCTGGACGTGATGCCTGGATTTCTGGCGCTGGCTGCAGACACGGTCAATGCTGAAAATCTCATCCCCTTCGCGGCCCTTTCGCCCCATTTGCACGGTTTCATGGGTGGGTTGTCCATTCAGGGGGATGGGCTCGGCCCGGCGGCTGAACAGGTTGATGGCGGGGGTGCAGTTGAGCAGCACAGTCGTCCTGTCGATCTGTACATCTGGCGGAAACGGCGCATTGAAGTGGAATTCCAGCTGGATGGGTGTGGCCGCCTGATCGGGCCAGTAGCTCTCCAGCCCTGCAACGCGAAAACCATGAAAGCGCTCGGGGAAGCAGAAGAACTCCTGCAGGATGCGGTAGCCATCCAGCTGCTCGCCGGGGCTGGGCAGCAGGGCTTCATCGGCCGCGAAGCCGACGAAGGTCACTGAAGCGGGTAAGGCAAAGCACTGCTGGCCGATGTTGATGTAGAGCTTGTCCAGGTGTTGCGCCAGCCACTGATAGAGGGTCAGGGCATTGCGGCTGCCGCCAGTCAGGTGAAAGCGCAGGTGGTCGCACTTCATGCGCTGCAACGGTTGCTCAGACAAGGCGCCCAGCTCGATCAACATGACCGCCGATTCGGCGCCGGGCTGCAACCTGACAGTGCGGATTTCCAGTGGCGCGATGGCCAGCTCCGCGCAGGTGCGGAACTCGCAGCTCACGCCCGCAACGGGGCGGGAGAACACCTGTGTGCCCTTGGGCAGCACCTGTGTTTCGCTCAGCGCGTTATCGACGGGCTGGAACTGCATCAGCGTCATGCTTGGCAACGGGCGCAGGTAGTTGGGATAGACCAGTTGCAGCAGCGGGTGAGTCAATTCGGGCAGGTGGTCGTTGATCTTCATGGCCACGCGTGCGGTCAGAAAGGCGAAGTGCTCCAGCACGTGCGCGGCATGCGGTGCCGAGGCTGTGCTGCCGAGAAAAGGCGCCAGCCGCGGCTCGTCCTCGACAAAGTCGTCGCCGAGCTGCTGAAGATACTGTTTTTCCTGCATGAACCAATCTTTAAATTTCATGTGTGTTCTGCCGCTGCTCTATCTTGCGTCTTTCGTAAAAGTTGAGTGGTGTCGACTTTTGTTATTTGTAGGAACGGTCCTACAAGTTGCCGGGAAAGATGTCTTAGATTCTCCAGTGCCCTATTTTGATAGTGCAAAGCACCAGCGGTTGTCTGCCTTGAAAGTGTTAGATCTTATTTCTTGGTTGATAGCATTGGATGTTGTTTTGAGGTGCTGCTACTGTCTCTGGCTGTGAGCAAGTTTGATGCTCGATCAATATGCAGTCGGTAGGGTTTGCCGCCATGAAAGTGAAAAGGGAGTATCTGCTGCAGGGTTTGGCGTTGGTTCAACGCCAGGCAATGCCGGTAATTGTTTGCGCGGTGCTGCTTGGTCTTGCCGTGGCGCTGGTCTGGTTATGGTGGTCGGGCCCCGACTGGCGTTGGCGCGAGTGGCAACCGCTGGCCGACCTGCCTGTGCGGGTTGCAGCTACTGTGCTGCTGGTGGTCATGCCGTTGCTGGCATGGAGCGCACAGGTGTACCGACGCAACGGGGCAATCGTGCGTGAGCAGCACCGGCAGCAGCGCCAGGCCGATGACCCGTGCCTGGTGTACCTCCAGGCCCAACAGCGTTCGCTCGACGCCAGCCTGGCCCGATTGCGCAACAGCCAGGGCGGGCGAGGGCATCGCTATGATGTGCCGTGGTACCTCATCCTCGGTGAGGAGAATGCGGGCAAGTCGAGCTTCGTCAGCCGTTCTGATCAACGTTTTGCACTCACACGCACCGAGCGCAGCGCAGCCCAGCGAGTGACTACCGACCCTGCATTGGTTTTTGCCATTGACTGGTGGATCGGTGACGACGCGGTGCTGATAGATCCGCCGGGTGAACTCATCAGCCAGCCCGAGCGGCCGGCGCCGGAAAGTGTCCAGCTACCGGCAGGCCACGATGACGAGGGCGATGGCAAGGCACTGCCAGCAACGCAGGAGGTGTCAGCGAGCTCAGCCAACCCGGCCGAGCCTGCCGGGCTGCCAGCCGGCATCGAGCGTCGCTTGTGGCAGCACATGATCGGCTGGCTCGCCCATAACCGTAGCCGGCGCCCCCTCAATGGCGTGATCCTGCTGGTCGACATGGCCAACCTGTTTAGCAGCACCGAGCAGCAGCGACGTGACCTGGCGGTTGTACTGCGTGCGCGCCTGACGGAGCTGGGTGGCGAGTTGGGGACGCGCTTGCCGCTCTACGTGGTGATGAGCAAATTCGATTTGCTGGATGGCTTCGAAGCGCTGTTCGCCAGGCTTGCGGCCCGTGAGCGGGAAGAAGTGCAGGGCTTCACCTTTACACTGGGTTCGGTTACGGCTTTTGATGCCTGGCAGGAAGAGCTTGGCAAGGCCTACCAGGCCTTCGTCGAGCGCCTCGGTATCCACTTGATGAAGGCTACTGACGCAGCACCTCGCTCGGCGCGCAAGCGCGCCTACTCGCTACTGCGAGAACTGAGCGGCGCGAACGAGATGTTGCAGGGCTTTCTGGGGGATGTGCTGGGCAGCGACCGGTACTCTACGCCGGCGCTGGTGCGTGGCTTGTACTTTTCGTCGGTTTACCAGCGAGGTGAGGTCCGTAATCTGCTCGCGGATGCCAGCGCGCGTGCTTTTGCCTTCGATCCCCCTGCGTTATCGATCAAACCCCAAGGCACATCGGTGGTGTACTTCGCGCAGCAACTGCTGCAACGGGTGGTGTACCCCGAGGCCGGATTGGCGGGCGATAACCACAAGGTCACCCGGCACAAGGCCCGGCTGCTGAAAAGCAGCGCCGTAGCTGCTGGCGTATGCGGGCTGGCCATTGCCGGCGGTTGGTTGTACTTCTACAGCGCCAACCGTGACAAGGCTGAGCACGTACTGGAAAAGAGCCAGGCATTTGCCAGCACTCGTACGGATGCCAGAAGTGACCTGACCGGGCGCAGCCTGTTGACGTCGCTGGATGAAATCCGTGATGCCGTGAGCCTGTATGGCGACTATCGCTCAGGCTGGACCGGCGTCACCGACATGGGCTTATACCAGGGCAAGGCCATCGGCCCGCAGGTGGACCGAGCGTACCTGAATGCGCTGGCCAAACACTTTTTACCGGCGCTGGCGGGCGGTGTGGCGGCGACCATCAAGCAATCCGCCCCCGGTAGCGACGCGCAATTGGCGGCACTGCGTGTATTGCGCATGATCGAGGAGCGCGCCAATCGCCGGCCGGAGCTGGTTGAACAGTGGATGGCCCGGGAATGGCAAAAGGCCTATCCCGGTCAAGGCCAACTGCAAGCCGCATTGATGCGCCATCTGCAGTACGCCTTGGCTTATGCCGATGTCGAGTTGCCGGAGTACCAGAAAGTCGTGGCTGAAGCCCAGCAACAGTTGCGCAGCTTGCCACTGGCCCAACGTGTCTATATCAGCCTGCGACAGCAGGCCCGGGAACAATTGCATGGCGAGCTGGACCTGCGCAACGAGATCGGCCCCGCGTTCGATATCGTCTATGTGCCGCTGAATACGCGCGGTCACCAGTCGGGGGTCGATGCCAACCTGGCGCTGGCGCCATTGCTGACGGCAAACGGCTTCCGGGACTACTTCGAGCATCACAGCCAGAACGTGGCAGACCATGCCTTGGTCGACCAGTGGGTTTTGGGCGAGCGACGTAACCTGGACTACTCCGAGGTAGACCGCCAAGCCTTGACGGAGCGTCTGCGAGCCCTGTACAGCGCCGACTACATCGACAGTTGGCGGCGCGTGCTGAACCAGTTCTCGGTTACCGAATTCACCGATCTGGCCCACGCCTTGAGTGTGCTGGAACAGGTAACCGGGCCCGCCGCGCCGATTCGCCGCCTGCTGGAAACCGTACGCAGTAATACGCTCATCTATCCGCAAGCCTTCCAGGAGGGCGAGCAAGCTTCGGCAGAGCAACGCGGCCGCGCACAGGCCATGGGCATCTACCGCTCATTTGCCGGCTTGTCCGGCATGCTCGATGGGCAGGGTGACAAACCGTCCTACTATGACGAAACGCTACAGGCGATCAGCGCCGTTCATGACTATGCCAAGGCAGTCCAGGACAACCCCAATCGCGGCAAGGCTGCGCTTGCAGTGGCCCTGAATCGCTTTTCGGAAAAAGATCCCGACCCCATTCGCAACCTGCAGCGCATTGCCACCGGTTTGCCCGAGCCCTTGAACCGGCATGTTCGCCAGCTCGCAGAGCAAACCTCTCAGGTGCTGATGGTCATGGCGTTGCGAGAGCTGGAGCAGCGTTGGGATGTAGAGGTATACAGCGTCTATCAGCAGCGACTGGCTTCACGCTACCCTATCAACCCGGGCGGGGAGGATGTTTCGCTCAAGGACTTCGAGGCGTTCTTCGGCCCGCAGGGCCAGCTCAGGCGTTTTCAGGACCAATACCTTACGCTGTTCCTCAAGGACAACCTCAATGCGCTGTATTCCAGTGCCGCTGAAAGCTACCTGGTCCGCCCCGAGGTCATGGCTCAACTCAAGCAGGCGGATGTCATCCGCAACGCGTTCTTCGACAACCGGGGCGAACTGAAGGTGAGCTTTGGCCTTGAACCGGTGGCCCTCAGCAAGGGATTGCGTGGCAGTGTGTTCGGGCTTGATGGGCAACTGCATGCGTTTGCCGACAGGGGGAAGGAGCCGCTGGGCATGACGTGGCCAGGCCCTGCCGGGGAGAGCGGGTACAGTCGGGTGTCCCTGGTGCAGGCGGCAGGGACTACCGTGAGCCTGGGGTATCACGGCCCATGGTCGTTCTACAGGCTGCTCAGTCGCGGCGGGCTGAATGCCCGCACTGGAAGCAGCGTCGATCTGAGCTTCAACATTGCCGGCGATACAGCGCGCTACAAGTTTCATGCGGCGGATGCCAACAACCCCTTTACCCATCAGCTCTTCGCAGGGTTCGCCTTGCCACAGCGGCTATTGCGAGATGTAAGTGGCAACGCGGTGGCCGAAAGATAGGGGGCCACAGGCGCCATGAAAATCCCGATACCAGAAATCTGGATCGGGATTTTTTGTAAGTGCAAAGTCACTTGTCACGGCGGTATTCACTGTCGTGCCTGAGCTCCACGCCGTTATTCTCGAAGTGCACGTTTACAGTGTGGTTGTAACCGTGCGCCTGGATGCGCACTGCATCTTTCCAACTGCCCTGCGGGTTGTCACCAAGGCGAGCCACGACGGCGATGTAGCGTGTACGTTCGTTGATCTCTTCATGCTCGATGAACTTGAACTTGAACTGGCCTGGGACCAGGCGATAGTCATCGACACGGATCAGCGTGGTGCCCAGTGCCTTGTCCAAATCCTCTTCGATTTGCTCATAGGTGGCATCGAGCAGCAGCGAGTTGTCCCTCAGTTGAAGGACCTTGAAGGCAATGGAAGACGGAGGCTGCGGCTGCGGTAGCGGGGTGGCGTCAGTGGGCACGTTGGTTTGCATCGTTGCATAACTGGCCAGTGCAGCAGGTGCTGTTGCACCGTTGATAGCTTGTTGATGTTCGGCTGTCGCGGGGTCGTTCCGATGTAACTGTTCGGCCAGCGCACTCAGCTTGTCATGCAGTTCTTCTGCATTCTTGGCGCCCAGGTTGGCCGCCATCCTCTTCGTGTGCTCAGGTAGCGCCGAGCGACCCTGCGCATCAACTTGCGCCGAGCTGATGATCGCCGGTGGGGCGACTGAATAAAGGCTCAGGGCCACGTGGCTGATGTCGTTGTTGGGGCCACCGATTGGCAGGGATGGGTCCATTGTTACCTGGTACATCCTGCTGATCGAGGTGCAGCCACCGAACGCCAGGCACGCAAACAACAACCCAATACGCTTGTTCATCTCGCCTCCTCACCGAAGATTTCAGCAATGGCGGGGTCAACCCGGGCAGCTGCGGCCTTTTCCAGATAGGCCAGAGGATCTCGTTCATCCGCCGGTGCAGCTTGTGGTGCCCCAAGGAAACTCAACAGGGCGGTCGCGGGCGAACCCAGTGCCTGCAACGGGCATATCTGCTGCTTGAGCCGTAGCTGCGAAAGCGGGTCATTGGCTGCATGCTGTTGCGGGTGGTCTTCGCTTGCGTGACACAGGCGAATCACAACCTGATATTCACCGATCTGCAGCCTGTCGTTATGCCTGAGGCGGATGTGAGTGCCTGACAACAGTGGGGCGTCACTGCCATTCATGAAGCTCTCGCCGCTGTGGTCGATGACGCAGAAATGGCCCTCATGCCAGCTGACTTCGCAATGCACCGGCAGGATGCGCGCCTTGCAATCATGCAATCGCCAGGTGCCTTGGCTGCCAACGGTGCCGCCAGCCTTGTCGAAGCGATGGTGGGGCTCGCTGCCGTGCAACAGTTTTTCCGGATTGAGAACGGCCAGTGTGATGCCGGGTTGAAGAATATTTTTACTCATGTGCGTACCGTGATGCGAACAGGGGGTGGGGTAGGGTCATTGCGATCAGCGATGAAGCTGGTCCAGCCGAGGTGGGTGCCGTGCTCTGGTCGCAGGCTGAAGGGCGGAGCTTCTGTGGGGTTCAGGCGCAACTCCAGGTCATACGCCCCAACGTCTCGGAGCAGGAAGTCGAGCAGTCGGCTCAATTTTTGAAAGTTGCCACCGCTGGGCAGGAATTCGCGGAACTGCTGCTGGCTCAGGCCTGCGAGCACGATGGTGAACTTGCTGCTGCGTGACTCGGTGCGGCCGCCGAGCAGAAAGTTGCAGCCCACCTGGCTGTTGCAGCCGCCCAGGCGATTGCGCTGGGGTGGCGGGATTTGCACGCTACGCTTTTCGAATTCGCGAATGGCAACCTGTTCGAGGTCGAAACAGTGCGCGATCGTGCCCGCCACCATGCCGGGCGAGCGGCTGCGGCTGGCAATCATGCCTACGAAGCTGAGCAGCCGGCTCCAGGGGAGCGGGGTGGCCCCGCGCAACTGCGCATCATCCAGGCCGATCAAGGCAAAGATGTAGCGGGAGAAGCCGTCTGTCGCGCCTGGCTGAAAGCGCCGGTAATAGCGGTACTTGCGCCAGCCCTGGTGCAGCAGGGTATGCAGGCGATGGTTGAAGAAGTTGAAGTACGCCGGGCGCAAGCCGATGCCATGGGCATTTTCGTAGGCGATTTCGTCGAGGTAGTAGGTGGGCAGCGGCGAGTCGGTGCCATGCAGGCCGAGGAAGCTGGCCTCGATACGGTAACGGTCACTTCCCAGGCTATCGGCACGCAGCACGTCGGCAGCAGGGAAAGACAGCCGGGGGGATACTTCCAGGCGCAATCGGCGACGCGTCTCGCGAGAAGGCGGCCGCTGCTCCAGGTCATCACCATGCAGTTGGTAAAGTAATTCAAGCAGTTGAAAATAGTTGTACTGGTGGGCGCCCTTCAAAACACTATCGACCTTGCCCGTCGTGTGCGGCTTGTCTGGGTCTTCCATGGCTGAGCCTCTTGCCGGAACAACGAAGTAAAGGCTGATCGTAGACCAATGTTTTTGCTTCAGGTCATTGATTTCATGTCAAAAAGTTAATGTTTATAAATCAATGAATCTTCTGTAGGAAGTTTCCTTTTTTGTTTATTGGCGATTAAAGAGTTTGTTTGTTGCCGGCTTCGATGAGTTTGGTGTTGGTAGCATTTTGTTGGGGCTTTTGATTCGAGCGCCACCTGTCAAGGCAGCGGGTTGTATGTCGTGAAAACCGGACGAGTTTTCGGGTGTATTTCCCCGAACCTGCTATTCCTGAAAGGACACCCAACCCACCAAGGCCCGTCGATGCTCGCCATCGAACAGCTCCACAAATCATTCCCCACCCCCCAAGGCCCGCTCCCTGTCCTGCAGGGGGTGGACCTGCGCCTGCCACGCGGTAGCAGCCTGGCGCTGATGGGGGAGTCGGGCAGCGGCAAGAGCACGTTGCTGCACTTGATTGCCGGCCTGGACCGTGCCGACAGCGGCCGCATCCTGATCGACGACGTCCCGCTCGACGGCCGTTCCGAGGCGTCGCTGGCGCAGTGGCGGCGGGAGGGGATTGGCCTGGTGTTCCAGCAATACAACCTGATCAGTAGCCTGGACGTGGCGGCGAACCTCGCCTTTCAGGCCAGGCTGGCTGGCAGGCATGACCCACAATGGGTGGGTTACCTGTCAGAGCAGTTGGGCCTGGCAGGTTTGCTGGCGCGCTACCCTGAGCAGTTGTCCGGTGGCCAGCAGCAACGGGTCGCCATCGGCCGCGCCCTGGCTGGGCGCCCGGCCTGGCTGCTGGCCGACGAACCCACCGGCAGCCTTGACGAAGCCAGCAGCGATGAGGTGCTGAGCCTGTTGCTGCAACTGGTCGCCGAGGCCGGCAGCGGTGTGCTGATGGTGACCCACAGCCCCCGGCTGGCGGCACGCTTGCAGCGGCGTTGCCAGCTGCAGGCCGGTCACGTTCAGCCAGAGTCGGGGTGATGAGGCTTTTGTCGCTGGCCCTGTTGGCGTTTTTCAGCCATTGGCGGCGCCATCGTGTGCAGTTTTTCAGCATCTTCACCGGGCTGTGGCTGGCCACGGCGCTGTGGACGGGCGTGCAGGCGCTGAACAGCCAGGCACGCAGCGACTACGCCCGCGCCAGTGCCGTGCTGGCCGGGCCGCTGCAGGCGCAGCTGGTGCCGCGCAACGGTGAGCGCTTCGACCAAGGGCTTTACGTGCAATTGCGCAAGCAGGGTTGGCCAGTAACGCCCGTGCTGGAAGGGCGCTTGCGTTTGCCTGGGGGGCCCGCGCGCAGTGTGCGCCTGTTGGGCATCGAACCTTTGAGCCTGCCGCCGGCCAGCAGCATTGCCGGTGTGCAGCCGCAAGCATTCGATGTGCAAGCGTTCATCGGCACGCCCGGGCAAGCGTGGGCCGGGCCAGACACCTTGCGGCAACTGGGCGCAGAGCGTGGGGCAGCGGTGCGCGACAGCGAAGGGCAATTGCTACCCCCCATGATCCTGCAGCCTGCATTGGCGCCTGGGGTGATCGTGGTCGATATCGGCCATGCCCAGCGGTTGCTGCACGCGCCTGGGCAGTTGTCGCGATTGCTGGTGGCCGGCAAGCCAGGGCCGCTGCCTGCTGATATTGCGGTTTACCTCGAACTGCAACCGCAACAGGACGACGGCGGGTTGCAGCGGCTGACTGACAGCTTTCACCTCAACCTGACTGCTCTCGGCCTGCTGGCGTTCGTCGTAGGCCTGTTTATCGCCCATGCCGCCATCGGTCTGGCGCTAGAACAGCGGCGTGGGTTGATCCGCAATCTGCGCGCCTGTGGCGTCAGCTTGAACACCCTGCTGTGCGCCTTGATGCTGGAGCTGGGTCTGTTCGCCGTCCTGGGCGGGCTGGCCGGTGTGGCCAGCGGGTATGTGCTGGCCGCGTGGTTGTTGCCCGATGTGGCAGCCAGTTTGCGCGGCCTGTACGGCGCCCAGGTTGCCGGTACCCTGAGCCTGCCCGCGTGGTGGTGGCTGGTGGGGCTGCTTGTGAGTGTGCTGGGGGCATTGCTGGCAGGGCTGGGCAGTGTGTTACGTGCAGCCCGGTTGCCATTGCTGGCGTTGGCGCAGCCTCAGGCTTGGCGGCTGGCGCAGGGGCCATGGTTGAGGCGCCAGGCTTGCATAGCGGGCGTCCTGTTGCTGCTGGCCTTGGGCTGTGGCGTGCTGGGTAACCGCCTGGCCAGCGCGTTTGCCATGCTTGCTGGGCTGTTGCTGGCGGCGGCGCTGTTGTTGCCGGCCTTGCTCGACCGGGCTCTGGCCTTGCTGACGCGGTATTGCCGGCGGCCTTTGGCGCAATGGTTCGTCGCCGATAGCCGCCAGCAACTGCCGGCACTGAGTTTGGCGCTGATGGCACTGTTGCTGGCGCTGGCTGCCAGTGTCGGCGTGGGCAGCATGACCGAAGGCTTTCGCAAGACCTTTGTCGGCTGGCTGGACCTGCGCCTGTCTGCCGACCTGTACGTCAGCCCTCGGGATACAGCCCAAGGTCTGGAAATTGCGCAATGGCTAGGGCAGCAATCGGCAGCCAGTGTGGTGCTGCCCGGCTGGCGCGTAGAAACGCAGTTGCAGGGCTGGCCGGTGCAGCTTCAGGGCATCGTCGATCACCCGGGATACCTGAAGCGTTGGCCGTTGCTGCAGGAGAAGCCTCACGCCTGGGAAGCGTTGGCCGGCGGGCATGCGGTGATGCTCAGCGAACAGCTGGCCAGGCGCCTGAGGGTGCAACTGGGCGACCGCCTGGCGCTGCCTTCAGAGGCGATGACAGTGGTGGGGATCTATGCCGATTACGGTAACCCCAAGGGGCACGTGCTGGTCAATGCCAGCTGGTTGCGCAAGCAATGGCCGCAGGCCACGCTGACCGGGTTGAGCGTTGATCTGCCCGCTGAACAATTGCCCGTCATCAAGGCAGCGTTGCAGCAGCACTTCGCCTTGGACGACAGCCGCGTAGTGGAGCAGGCGCGCCTGAAACGCTGGTCTACCGAGGTGTTCAACCGCACCTTTGCCGCCACTGCCGCGCTCAACAGCCTCACGCTTGGCGTGGCCGGGGTGGCGCTGTTCATCAACCTGCTGACGCTGGGCCAGACGCGGCTGAGCCAGCTGGCGCCCCTGTGGGCGTTGGGTGTGCAGCGCAGCCAACTGGTGTGGCTGAGCTTGGGGCAGACACTGATGCTGAGCAGTTTCACGGTACTGCTGGCAATCCCGTTGGGGGTGTTGCTGGCATGGTGCCTGGTGGCGGTGGTCAACGTGCAGGCGTTCGGCTGGCGCCTGCCGCTTTACGTATTCCCCGTGCAGCTGCTGCAACTGGCCGCCTTGGGGTTGTTCACCAGCCTGTTGGCCAGCGCCTGGCCGTTGTGGCAACTGGCGCGCCGCCAGCCCCGCGAACTGTTGAGGCCGTTTACCGATGAAGCGTAACGCCTTGCTGTTGCTATGCGGCCTGCTATGCGCTTGTGACCCGCCGGCGCCACCAAGCTATGCCGGGTTGGGGCAGCAGGCGGACGGTTTCAACCAGGTGGCCCGCGCGCATCGCCTGGAATTCCCGCGTGACCATGGCGCACACGATGGCTTTCGCATCGAATGGTGGTACGTCACTGCCAACCTCAAGGACGCCCAGGGGCGTGACTGGGGCGCCCAGTGGACCCTGTTCCGCTCGGCCCTGCGCCCCGGCCCTGAAACCACCGACTGGAACAGCCCCAACCTGTGGATGGGGCACGCGGCCCTGACCGGGCCGGGTGGTCACCAGTCTGGCGAAACCCTGGCGCGCGGCGGTATCGGCCAGGCCGGCGTGCAGGCCCAGCCGTTCCGTGCCTGGATCAATGATTGGTCGTTGCAGGGCAGGGCGGGCATCGAAAGCCTGCAAATGGCTGCCGGTGGCGAAGGTTTTCGCTACGACTTGCGTTTGCGCAGTGATCGCCCCCTGGTGCTGCACGGCGACCAGGGTTACAGCGAGAAATCCGGCAAGGGGCAGGCCTCTTACTATTACAGCCAGCCGTTTTACCGTGTGCACGGGGAGGTAGAGCGTGGAGGCATGTGCATCGCGGTCACCGGCCAGGCCTGGCTGGACCGGGAATGGAGCAGCCAGCCGCTGGCGGCCGGGCAAACGGGGTGGGACTGGTTTTCCCTGCACCTGGACAGTGGTGCCAGGCTGATGTTGTTCCAGGTGCGTCAGGCCGAGGGCGATGCCTACCGCGCCGGCACGTGGGTTGGCCCGCAAGGTGAAGTGGTAGCGCTGCAAGGCGCGCAGGTTCAGTTGCAGGCCCTGGCCTGGGCCGAGCAGAAGAATGGCAAACAGGTACCGACGCGCTGGCGGGTGCAGGTGCCGGCGCATGGGGTGGATGTGCAGGTCGAGGCGGTGGAACCACAGGCCTGGATGGACACACGGTTCCCGTACTGGGAAGGGCCGGTGCGGTTGAGCGGGAATGCCGGTGGGCGCGGGTATCTGGAGATGACCGGGTACTAGTGCAACACATTCCCGCGATCATGCACCCACACATACAGCATGGCCCAAACCTGCGCGGTACTTGTGGGAGCGGGCAAGCCCGCGAAGCAGTCTGCTCGGTGGATGGCACGGGCTATGCCCGTGTTCGCGGGCATGCCCGCTCCCACAGGTACCGCGCAAACTTGAAAAGTTTGAGCAACACAGTCGCGCCCACAAGGGGCGCGTCATCGTTTCAATCTTTGATCAGCCGCCGTAACACGGCGCGTGCTTCTCCGGTGCGCAAGCACTCGATGAACAACTGGCTTTCCCGCACCACCGTGGCCTCCAGCTCCGCCCGCTGGCTGTCCTTCATCAGCCGCTTGCTGATGCGCAGCGCCGCCTGCGGGTAAGTTTGCAGCTGCCGTGCCAGCTTGCGCGCTGCGGCCAGGCACTCTTCGCCATCTTCATGCAGCTCATTGGCCAGCCCCCAGGCCACCGCCTGTTCGCCATCCAGCAACGCGTTACCCAGCAGCAGGCCGGCGGCGCGGGCCTGGCCAAGCAAGCGTGGCAGCAACAGACTGGAGCCAAACTCCGGGCACACCCCCAACGGTGCGAAAGGCATGCGCAGTTTGGTCGAGCGGCTGACCAGCACCTGGTCACAATGCAGGAGCAAGGTGGCGCCGATGCCGATTGCTGCGCCACTGACTGCCGCGATCAGCGGCTTGTCCAGCCCCATGACCACCCGCATCAGGCGGAACACCGGGCTGTCCAGGTCAGTGGGCGGGTTGTCGAGGAAGTCGCGCAGGTCGTTGCCAGCGGTGAAGCAGTGGGCGCCACCGGTGATGATAATGGCATCGACGCCAGGGTCTTCACCCGCTGCCAGCAGCAGGTCGCCCAGTTGCAGGTACATGGCGGTGTTCAGGGCGTTGAGCTTGTCCGGGCGGTTGAAGGCCAGGGTCAGCAGGCCTTGGTCCAGCTCGCGTGTGATCAGGTCGTTCATGGCAGCCGCTTTTGTTGTTGTGGGTACGTCTGCCAAGGGTTTATCACGCAGTCCGGCTTGTTGTACAGTCGTTCAGTCCAGCCCCTGAACCGAGAACCCTTGATGAGCCAGGAAGCCCGCTACCACCGCATGCTGCCGGAATTGCGCAAGGCCAACCTGGTCGAAGCGACCCTGGTGTGCCTCAAACGCCACGGATTCCAAGGGGCTTCGATCCGCAAGATTTCGGCCGAGGCCGGGGTCTCGGTCGGGCTGATCAGCCACCACTACGCCGGCAAGGACGAGCTGGTTGCCGAAGCCTACCTGGCCGTCACCGGGCGGGTGATGGGGCTGCTGCGTGAAGCCATGGCGCAGGCCGCGCCCAATGCCCGGGAGCGGCTGTCGGCGTTTTTCCGCGCCTCGTTTTGCGCAGAGTTGCTCGACCCGCAGCTGCTCGACGCCTGGCTGGCTTTCTGGGGCGCGGTCAAGACGGCCGATGCGATCAACCAGGTGCATGATCATTCCTATGGCGAGTACCGCAAGGAGCTGAGCCGGTTGCTGGCCGAGTTGGCCACGCAGGAGGGCTGGCAGGGCTTCGATGCCGACCTCGCGGCCATCAGCCTCAGTGCCCTGCTCGATGGCCTGTGGCTGGAGTCGGGGCTCAACCCCGGCACCTTCACCCCCGAGCAGGGCGTGATTATCTGCGAGGCCTGGGTCGATGGCCTGCAGGCCGGTGGTCGGCGGCGCTTCAGCCTGCCCGAGGGCTGTTGATCGTCTGTTCAGTAACGAGTACGCTGCTGGCGCGAGTGTGTAGAACAACACCAATAAAAAGAGACAACACGCAATGACGCCTCGGGTATTGATCGTCGATGACGATCCGCTTATTCGTGACTTGCTGCAGGCCTATCTGTCCCAGGAAGGCTACGACGTGCACTGTGCCGACACGGCAGAAAAGGCCGAAGCCCTGCTTGGCAGCCAGGATGTCGACCTGGTGCTGCTGGACATCCGCTTGCCCGGCAAGGACGGCCTCACCCTGACCCGCGAGCTGCGGGTGCGCTCGGAGGTGGGCATCATCCTCATCACCGGCCGCAACGACGACATCGACCGCATTGTCGGCCTGGAATGCGGCGCCGACGACTACGTGATCAAACCGCTCAACCCCCGCGAGCTGGTATCACGCGCCAAAAACCTGATCCGCCGCGTGCGCCATGCCCGCGAAGTGCACCCGGCACCGGCCTGCGCGCAGTCGCTGAAGCAGTTTGCCGACTGGGCGCTGGACACCGACCGCCGTCGCCTGATCGACCCACGGGGCGGGCAAACCCTGCTGACCCACGGTGAGTTCCAGTTGCTCAGCGTGTTCCTGCGCAACAGCGGCCATACCCTGAGCCGCGACCAGCTGATGGACCAGATTCGCAACCGCGAGTGGGTGCCCAACGACCGCTCCATCGACGTGCTGGTCGGTCGCCTGCGGCGCAAGCTGCACGATGACCCGGCCGAGCCGCAACTGATCATCACCATTCACGGCACCGGCTACCTGTTCACTGCCAGCGTGGCCGCATGACCCACCGCGCCCGCCGTGCCTGGGGGATGGCGCTGGCGTTGCTCAGTGTGCCGGCCGGTGCGGCACAGACGGTGCGCTATTGCGATTACCCGGTGTACCCGCCGATGTCCTGGAGCGACGGCCACCAGGTGCGTGGCCTGGCGCCAACCGTGGTGCGCGAACTGTTCGCACGCATGGGCTACGACGTGCAGACCGTGGTGCTGGGCAACTGGAAGCGCTGCCTGATGGACGCTGCCGCCGGGCGGGTAGACGTGGTGCTGGCCTACAACAGCGACCAACGTGACCAGCGCATGCATTTTTCCACGGAGCCGGTAGTGCGCGAGGAAGTGGCTGTGTTCTACAACCGCAAACGGCCAGTGCAGTTTCAGCAGCTGGAGGACCTGGCCGGTTACCGCGGCGGCCTGTTGTACGGCGAAAGCTACGGCGCCGAATTCGACCGCTTCGTCGCCCGGCATCAGAACATCGAGCGGGTGTCTTCCAGCCAGCAGAACTTCGGCAAGCTGATCCGCGGGCGCATCGACTATGTGATCCAGGAGCGGCGCACCGGTCAACTGTTCATCGAGCACCTGCCAGGCGCGCAGGACATCCGCGTATTGCCCAGCGCGCTGAGCGTGGACTACCTGCGCGTTGCCGTGTCGCGGCAATCACCCCTGAGCCAGCACATGGATGAAATCGACGCGCAGTTGCGGCGCATGAACCAGGCTGGCGAGATCACGCGCTGGCTGGAGCAGAGCGAGGTCACCTACCGCGACATGATCAACCTGCCGGCGGATGCCCGATGATTCGCCTGCACACCGATGGCCTGCTGCGCCGCCTGCTTCGGTTCATCCTGTTGTTCAGCCTGTGCTTTACCGTTCTGGCCAGTAGCGTGCAGCTGTATTTCGAATACCGCCGCGAGATGCGCGACATCGAGGCACGCATGGCGTTGATCCGCGCCGGCTACCTCGCCAGCCTGGAGCGCAGCCTGTGGGACCTCGACGAGGCGCAGCTCGATACGCAATTGCGCGGCCTGGTGGATTTTTCCGACGTGGCCCGGGTGCGCTTGGTTAGCGACGATTTTCAACTGCTGCGAGGGGAGGCCGAACCCAAGGGGCCGCTGCGCATCGAGCGCTTCCCCCTGGATTATCAGCCCCCCTCGGGCCCCGCCAGGCACCTGGGTGAGCTGGAAGTGAGTATCGACCTGGGGGCGGTGCACCATCGGTTGTATGCCACCGGCCTTGCCAGCCTGCTGTGGATGGGGGTGTTCCTGTGCGGCCTTGCAGTGGCGCTGTCGGGGCTGTTCTATCGCCTGGTCACCCGCCATCTGCAAGTGATGGCCGAGTTCGCCCGGCGTATTGGCGCCGGCCAATGGCAGGAACCGTTGCGCCTGGGGCGCCGCCGTTCATCGCGCCCTGACGAAATCGACACGGTGGCCAATGCCCTGGACGATATGCGCCGCGCCATTCTCAGCGACATTGAACGCCGCGAGCGCGACCGCCTGGCGTTGCAAGACAAGCGCGACGAACTGCAGGCCATGGTCGAGCGACGTACCGCCAGCCTGGCCCGGGCCAAGGATGACGCCGAGGCCGCCAACCTGGCCAAGTCGCGCTTTCTGGCAACCATGAGCCACGAGCTGCGCACCCCGCTCAACGGTATCCTGGGCATGGCCGAGCTGCTACGCGGTGGCCGGCTGGATGCAGCCGACCGTCAGCGCCTGGAAGCCTTGTACAAGGCCGGCGAGGGGCTGTTGGCAATTCTCAACGAAGTGCTGTACTTCGCCCGGCTCGAAGAAGGGGAGAGCCGCGCCGAGCTGGTCGGCTTTTCGCTGCGCCAATTGTGCCAGGAAGTGCTGGCGCTGCTCGAACCCATGGCTGCGGACAACGGCGACACACTGCATCTGGAGGTTGATGAGCAGTTGGCCGGTTACCAGCACGGCGCCGAGCAGTACCTGCGTCAGGTGCTCAGCAACCTGCTGGCCAATGCCATCAAATTCACCGAGCACGGCCAGGTGCGGCTCAAGGTACAGGTGCTGGCCAGCGATGCGACCACGCAGCGCCTGCGGCTGTCTGTCAGTGACAATGGCATCGGCATCGAGCCGGCTGTACAGGCAAAAATCTTCGACCGCTTCGTCCAGGCCAGCGAAGCCGTGGCCCGCCGCTACGGCGGCACCGGTCTGGGCCTGGCGATCTGCAAGCACCTGGTGGAAAAGCTGGGGGGCTGCATTGGCCTGGACAGTGTGCAAGGGCAGGGCAGCTGCTTCTGGTTCGAACTCGACATCGCCCTTGGGCAGCCCGTTGCGGCCAATACCCCGGCCCACTCGGTCAGCGCCAGCCTGGATATCCTGGTGGTCGAGGACGTCGCGCTGAACCGTGAGGTGGCGGGCAGCCTGCTGGTGCGCGATGGCCACCGGGTGAGCTTTGCCGAGGATGCCGGGCAGGCCCTGCAGCTGTGCGCTCAGCGGCGCTTCGACCTGATCCTGCTCGACGTTCACCTGCCCGGCATGAGCGGGGTGGAACTTTGCCGGCAGCTTCGGGCCACCCCCGGGCCAAACCACTACAGCCGGATAGTGGCGCTGACTGCTGGCGTGCAACCGGGGCAAGTGTCGGGTTACCTGGAAGCCGGCATGCAAGGTGTGCTGGCCAAGCCTCTGCGGCTGGCCAACCTGCGCCAGGCGCTGGCCGACGCGAAGCCGACTGAAGAGGCCGGTATTGACGCGAACATGGACTGGTCGCTGCTGGCCACCCACCGCTCGCTGCTGGGCGAGCAGAAGCTGCAAGGCCTGCTGAAGGTGTTGCACCAGTCACTGGAGCAGCACGCCACGGGGTTGGCCGAGGCGCTGCCGGCCCAGGACTTTACCGAAGTGCTGCACCTGGCCCATCGCCTGGCCGGCAGTTGCGATTCCCTGGGTTTTTCTGGCCTTGCTGCGCTGTTGCGACGCCTGGAAGACGCAGCCCGCCAGCATGACGGGCAGGCGCTGAACGCACTTGCCGAGCCACTGGCAAACCAGCTCGGCCAGGCCCGTGCGACCCTGGAACAGTTGATCCAGAGCTGACGTACAAAAAACTTACGACTTTTTACATCTTCGATCCGTTCGTACAACGGCACCTTACATCCGTTTCCAATAATCCATGGCAACCGTGTTGCACGCGGTCCATGAGGCTTATTGGAGACAAGAATAATGACATGCCGTAGCGCTCAGCCCCTCTTTCGTACCGCCCCCCGCACCTGCCGCAATGGCGAGGTGCGCCATGACTGACAACCACGAAAAAATCCAGCTCACCCGCGCCCTGAAAAGCCGGCACATCTTCATGCTGTCGCTGGGCGGGGTGATCGGCACCGGCCTGTTCATGGGTTCGGGCGTGACCATCAACCAGGGCGGGCCGGTGGGCGCGATCCTGGCGTACCTGGTGGCCGGCTTGCTGATGTACCTGGTGATGGTCTGCCTGGGTGAACTGTCGGTGCAGATGCCGGTGTCCGGCTCGTTCCAGGCCCACGCCACGAAGTTCATCGGCCCGGCCACCGGCTTCATGATCGGCTGGGTGTACTGGATGAGCTGGGCCACTACCGTGGGCCTGGAGTTCACCGCTGCCGGCATGCTGATGACCCGCTGGTTCCCCGAGGTGCCGATCTGGTACTGGTCGGCACTGTTCGTGGTCGTGCTGTTCGGCCTCAACGCCCTGGCCACTCGCGCTTTTGGCGAGGCCGAGTACTGGTTCTCGGGCATCAAGGTGGCGACCATCCTTGGTTTTATCATCATTGGCCTGCTGGTGATTTTTGGCGCCATCCCGCTGAGCAGCGGGGCACCGGCGCCGATGCTGGACAACCTGGTGGGCGAGTCGCTGTTCCCCCATGGCCTGTCGGCGGTGTTCGCGGTAATGATGACCGTGGTCTATGCGTTCCAGGGCTGTGAAATCATGGGCGTGGCGGCCGGTGAAACCGAGCACCCGGAAAAGAGCATCCCGCGGGCGGTGCGCAATGTGGTGTTCCGTGTGCTGATTTTCTACGTGCTGGCGATTGCCGTGCTGTCGGCCATTGTGCCGTTCGAGCAGGCCGGCCTGATGGAAAGCCCCTTCGTGCAGGTGTTCGACATGGTCGGCATTCCCTTTGCTGCCGACGTGATGAACTTCGTCATCCTCACCGCCATCCTGTCGGTGGGCAACTCTGGGCTGTATGCGTCTACGCGCATTCTGTGGGCGATGTCCAAGAGCGGCATGGCGCCGAAAAGCCTGGCGCCGCTGAGCAAGCGCGGCGTACCGCTGCGGGCGCTGAGCATCACCCTGTGCTTTGCCTTGGTGTCGCTTATGACCAGCTTCATTGCCGCCGACACCCTGTTCATGGTGCTGATGGCGGTGAGCGGCATGTCCGGCACCGTGACCTGGATCGTCATCGCCCTGGCGCAGTACCGCTTCCGCAAGGCCTACCTGCGTGAAGGTGGGCAACTGCAGGACCTGAAGTACAGGGCGCCGCTGTACCCACTGGTGCCGCTGCTGTGCATCACCCTGTGCAGCTCGCTGTTTGTGTTCCTGGCACTGGATGAAACCCAGCGGCCGTCGCTGTACTGGGGCTTTGGCTTTATTGCCCTGTGCTACGCGGCGTACTTCTTCGTCAATCGCCGCCGGCAGGGTGCCTTTGAGCCGAGCGCGCCTGGCGTTTGATGCCGTGGGTCGTTGGTTGTAAGTGTTCGGCGAAGCATTTTTATTGTCTGTGAGATCGAGCGCCGCCCGCGCGGCGCTCGATCTCACAGGCAACGAAAATGCAATGCCAAAAGAAACCCGCGTAACAGCAAAAACCGAGTTGTGCGAAGTTGTAACAGCCCATCCCGCCTTGTTGAACACTCGTTTAGTATCTCCCTCATCAAGCCCTCCCAAAACCATCACAACAACACCGAGGCCCCCCATGACCACCCCGTCGTCGTCACTGTTGAGCAAAGTCGAAGCCGGCGTTGCCTGGATCACCCTCAACCGCCCCGAGCAACGCAACGCGCTGGACATTCCCACCCTTAAGCAACTGCACGCCTTGCTCGAAAGCCACAACAGCGACCCGGCCGTACGCGTGGTGGTGCTTACCGGCAGCGGCCGCAGCTTCTGCGCAGGCGCCGACCTGGCCGAATGGGCTGCCGCCGAAGCCGCGGGCACCCTGGAAAGCTACGGCTGGACCGAAACCGCCCACGCCCTGATGTTGCGGCTGCACAGCCTCGACAAGCCCACCCTCGCCGCCATCAACGGCACCGCCGTGGGCGGGGGCATGGACCTCAGCCTGTGCTGCGACCTGCGTATCGCCGCCGCTTCTGCGCGCTTCAAGGCTGGTTACACCAGCATGGGCTACAGCCCCGATGCCGGCGCCAGCTGGCACTTGCCACGGCTGATCGGCAGCGAGCAGGCCAAGCGCTTGTTGTTCCTCGATGAACTGTGGGGCGCCGAGCGTGCCTTGGCGGCCGGGCTGGTCAGCGAAGTCTGCGCCGACGAGCAACTGCCCGCCGTGGCGGCCGAGCTGGCCTGGCGCCTGGCCAATGGCCCGACGTTCGCCTATGCGCAGACCAAGCAGCTGATCCGCGACGGCGCCCGCCGCACCTTGGCCGAGCAGCTGGAGGCCGAGCGCCACGCCGGCCTGCTGTGCGGCCGCAGCCAGGATGGCGCCGAGGCGCTGCAAGCCTCGGTTGAACGCCGCGCCCCCCGTTTCACCGGCCAGTAACCCGATACCGACCCTGACCAGGACCTTCGCAGATGAATTTCCAACTGACCCAAGAACAAGAAATGTTGGTGGAAGCGGTACGCAGCTTTGTTGCCAAAGAGTTGCTGCCCCATGAGGAAGCGGTGGACCGCGCCGATGCCGTGTCGCCAGAGCTGGCTGCGCACATCCGTGGCAAGGCCATCGCCGCCGGGTTCTATGCCTTCAACATGCCTGAGGAAGTCGGCGGCGGTGGCCTGGACTACCTGTCCCAGGCGCTGATCGAACGTGAGCTGTCCAAGGTGTCCTGGGCGCTGCACGTGTTTGTCGCACGCCCGTCGAAAATCCTCATGGCCTGCAAGGACGAGCAGATCAACGACTACCTGCTGCCTTGTGTGCAGGGCGAGAAAACCGACTGCTTCGCCCTCACCGAACCGGGTGCCGGTTCCGATGCCAACGCCATCAAGACTCGCGCCGTGCGCCAGGGCGATGACTTTGTCATCAACGGCAGCAAGCACTTCATCAGCCACGCCGGCCACGCCGATTTCGCGATTGTCTTCGCGGTCACCGACACTTACGAGCACAACGGGCGCAAGCGCAATGCGGTCACGGCGCTGCTGGTGGACCGCGGCACACCGGGCATGACCATCCGCCGCGGCCCCAAGTGCGTGAGCAACCGTGGCTACCACACCTACGAGCTGTTCTTCGACGACTGCCGGGTGCCGGCCAGCAAGGTGCTGGGCGAAGTCGGCAAGGGCTGGGAAGTGGCCAACGCCTGGCTTACCGCCGGCCGGGTGATGGTCGCGGCCAACTGCGTGGGCCAAGCCCAGCGCGCCCTCGACCTGTCGCTGCAGTGGGCCGCCGACCGCAAGCAGTTCGGCCAGGCCATCGGCAGCTACCAGGGCGTGTCGTTCAAGCTGGCCGACATGGCCACACAGATTCGCGCCGCCGAAATGCTCACGCTGCACACGGCCTGGAAGATGGACCAGGGCAGCATGACCGACGGTGAAGCCGGCATGGCCAAGCTGTTTGCCAGCGAAGTGCTGGGCAAGGTGGCCGACGAAGCCGTGCAGATCTTCGGCGGCATGGGCCTGATGGACGAAGGGCCGGTCGAGCGCATCTGGCGCAACGCGCGTATCGAGCGTATCTGGGAGGGCACCTCGGAAATCCAGCGGCACATCATCGCCCGCGAACTGCTGCGCCCGCTGCTGCGCTGAGCGCCAGGAGAACACCCATGTCGCAATCGATTCGTGACAACCTCAAGCGCCTGCTGGCGCCCCGGCACCTGGCCTTCGTTGGTGGGCGCAGCATGGCGCGGGCGCTCAAGCGCTGCGCCGAAGGTGGCTACGGCGGCGAGCTGTGGCTGGTCAACCCGCAGCATGAAAGCCTGGAAGGTATCCCTTGCGTTGCCCGCGTGGCCGACTTGCCTTACCCCCCGGACGCGGTGTTCATCGCCACCCACCGTGAGCTGACCTTGCAGTGCGTTGCCGAGCTGGCCGCGCGTGGCGCCGGTGGTGCCATCTGCTATGCCTCCGGCTTTGCCGAAAGCGGCGAAGAGGGCCGCCAGTTGCAGCAGCGCCTGCTCGCTGCGGCCGGCAACATGGCCCTGCTCGGCCCCAACTGCTATGGCCTGCTCGATTACCTGCACGGTGCCGCCCTGTGGCCGGTGGCCCATGGCGGCAAGCGGGTGGAGAAGGGCGTGGCGATCCTGACCCAGAGCGGCAACTTCGCCTACAACCTGTCCATGAGCGACCGCTCGCTGCCGGTGGCCTATATGGCCTCGGTCGGCAACCAGGCGCAATTGGGCGTGGCCGAGCTGATGGACGTGCTGCTCGACGACCCACGGGTAACGGCCATCGGGCTGCACCTGGAAGGCTTGAAGAACGTGCCGGGCTTTGCACGCGCAGCCTACAAGGCATTGCAGCAGGGTACACCGGTCATTGCCCTGAAGACGGGCGTGTCGCAGATCGGCGCTGAACTGGCGCTGAGCCACACCAGCTCGTTGTCCGGCTCCGATGCCTTGTACGACAGCCTGTTCCAGCGCCTGGGCGTGATCCGCGTCAGCGGCCCGGTGAGCTTTGTCGAAACGCTCAAGGCCGCCGCTTGCGGGCGCTTGCCGGCAAATGGGGAACTGATCGCGCTGGCCTGCTCAGGCGGCGATGCTGGCCTGATCGCCGACTATGCCGAACGCAACCAGTTGAGTCTGCCGAAACTGGGACAAGGGCAGGTGGCGCAGTTGGCCGAAGTGCTGCCGGCCTATGCCAACCTGGTCAACCCGCTGGATTTCACTACTGCCATCTGGGGCGATGAAGCGGCCCTGCAACGCATGCTTGACAGCACCCTGAGCGGGGCAGCTGATGCCGCCATGCTGGTGCTGGACTACCCGGCGGCCTTCACTGGCGAACGCAAGGAGTGCGACCTGCTGCTGGCGCTGTACTGCGACGCGCTGGAGCGTCACGGCAAGATCGGTTTTGTCACCTCCGCTTTTCCGGAGCTTCTGCCCGCCAGTGCGCGTGAGCGCCTGCATGCCCGGGGCATTGCTGCGCTGCAGGGCGTGGAAGACGGCCTGGCGGCCTGGGGCCGCATTGTCGCCTACCAGCGCAACCGCCGGCGGTTGCTGGAGCAAGGCGAGGCCGCACGGGTACCGCTGTGCCCCCAAGCCCTCACGGGCGAAAGCCGGTTGCTGGACGAATGGCAAGCCAAGCACGCCCTGCGCGCCTTCGGTTTGCCGGTGCCAGCGGGCGTGCTGAGTACGCCCGAGCGCGCCGTGGCAGACGCCGCCTGCGTGGGTTACCCGCTGGTACTGAAGGCGGTCAGCGAACAGCTGCCGCACAAGACCGAGGCCGGTGCGGTGGCGTTGAACCTGCGTGATGCCGCCGCCCTGGAAGCCGCACTGGTGCAGATGCGCCAGCGCATCGCTGCCTACGCCCCGCACGTCGCGTTCGATCAGGTACTGCTCGAACCCATGGCCGAGCCCCCGCTGGCCGAGCTGATAGTGGGCATCAAACGTGAACACGACTTTGCCCTGGCCTTGGTGATCGGTGCCGGCGGCGTGCTGGTCGAACTGCTCAAGGACAGTGTCAGCCTGTTGTTGCCCACCACCGACAGCGCCATCCGCGCCGCACTGCTGAACCTGCGCAGTGCCAGCCTGCTGCAAGGCTTCCGTGGCCGCCCGGCCGCCGACCTCGACGCACTGGTCGCAGCTATCCGTGCGGTGGCCGATTACGCCTGCGAAAACGCCGGGCAGCTGTTGGAGCTGGATGTGAACCCATTGATGGTCGGTGCCCACGGCACCACCGCGGTCGACGCGCTGATCCGCCTCGGCCAGGCGCAAGGAGAACGACATGAATGACCTTACCCTGACTGCCGGCCAGGCGCTGGTGCGCCTGTTGGCCAACTACGGCGTGCAAACCGTGTTCGGCATCCCCGGGGTGCACACCCTGGAGCTGTACCGCGGCCTGCCGGGGAGTGGTATCCGCCATGTGCTGACCCGCCACGAGCAGGGCGCAGGCTTCATGGCTGACGGCTATGCGCGGGTGAGCGGCAAGCCGGGGGTGTGCTTTGTCATCACCGGCCCGGGGGTGACAAACGCCGCCACCGCCATCGGCCAGGCCTATGCTGACTCCATCCCGATGCTGGTGATTTCCAGCGTCAACCATACCGCCAGCCTGGGCAAAGGCTGGGGCTGCCTGCATGAAACCCAGGACCAGCGCGCCATGACTGCGCCGATCACCGCGTTTTCGGCCGTGGCGTTGCGCGGCGATGACCTGCCCGAGCTGATCGCCCGTGCCTGGGCCGTGTTCGACAGTGAACGGCCGCGCCCGGTGCACATTTCGGTACCGCTGGACGTGCTGGCCGCACCCGTCAGCCGTGACTGGAGCGATGAGGTGGCGCGCCGCCCCGAGCGTGGCCAGCCGTGCCGCGAAACCCTCGACCAGGCTGCCCTGAAGCTGGCAGCGGCCAAGCGGCCGATGATCATCGCGGGTGGCGGTGCGCTGCACGCGGCCGAGCAACTGGCGCAGTTGAGCACCCGGCTGGCGGCACCGGTATTCACCAGCGTGGCCGGCAAGGGCCTGCTGCCGCCGCAGGCGCCCCTGAATGCCGGTTCCAGCCTGTGCGTGGAACCTGGCTGGCGGCTGATCAGCGAGGCTGATGTGGTGCTTGCCGTGGGCACCGAAATGGCCGATACCGACTTCTGGCGCGAGCGCCTGCCGATCACTGGCGAGCTGCTGCGCGTGGACATCGACTCGCGCAAGTTCAACGACTTCTACCCCTGTGCCATTGCCTTGCAAGGTGATGCCCGGCAAACCCTGGCCGGCTTGCTCGAACACCTGCCAGCACTCGATCGAGACCCGGCCCAGGCCAGCGAAGCGGTGAGCAACCTGCGCCAGGCCATTCGTAATGGGCATGCACCGTTGCAGGCCACCCATCAGGCGATTCTGGACCGCATTGCCGCCGTGCTGCCCGACAATGCGTTCATCAGCAGCGACATGACCCAACTGGCCTACACCGGCAACTACGCCTTCGCCAGCCGGGCGCCGCGCAGCTGGCTGCATCCTACCGGCTACGGCACACTCGGCTACGGCCTGCCGGCCGGTATCGGCGGCATGCTTGCCACCGACCATCGCCCAGGCCTGGTGCTGGTAGGCGACGGCGGTTTCCTTTATACCGCCCAGGAGCTGGCCACGGCTGTAGAGGAACTGGACCGGCCGTTGGTGGTGCTGCTGTGGAACAACGATGCCCTCGGGCAGATCCGCGATGACATGCTCGGCCTGAACATCGAGCCCGTCGGCGTGCTGCCGCGTAACCCGGACTTCATCGGCCTGGCCCGTGCCTTTGGTTGCGCGGTGCGCCAGCCGCGTGACCTGGACGCGCTGCAGGCCGACCTGGCCAGCGGTTTCGCCACACCCGGCGTGACCTTCATCGAACTCAAACACACCTGCGTCTGTTAAGGCGCGCACAAACCAAAAGAACAAGAGAAACCTACATGCCATTTCGCCGTACACTTCTGGCCGCATCCCTGGCCCTGCTGATCACCGGCCAAGCCCCACTGTATGCCGCCCCCCCGCTGTCGATGGACAACGGTACAAACGCCCTGACCGTGCAAAACAGCAACGCCTGGGTCGAAGTCAGCGCCAGCGCCCTGCAGCACAACATCCGCACCCTGCAGGCCGAGCTGGCCGGCAAGTCCAAGCTGTGCGCCGTGCTCAAGGCCGATGCCTATGGCCACGGTATCGGCCTGGTAATGCCATCGATCATCGCCCAGGGCGTACCCTGCGTGGCGGTGGCCAGCAACGAGGAGGCCCGCGTGGTCCGCGCCAGTGGCTTCACCGGGCAACTGGTGCGGGTACGCCTGGCCAGCCTCAGCGAGCTGGAAGATGCCTTGCAGTACGACATGGAAGAGCTGGTGGGCAGCGCCGAATTTGCCCGCCAGGTCGATGCCGTCGCCGCGCGCCATGGCAAGACCTTGCGCATTCACATGGCGCTCAACTCCAGCGGCATGAGCCGCAACGGGGTGGAGATGGCCACCTGGTCCGGCCGTGGCGAAGCGCTGCAGATCACCGACCAGAAGCACCTCAAACTGGTCGCGCTGATGACCCACTTCGCCGTGGAAGACAAGGACGATGTGCGCAAGGGCCTGGCGGCCTTCAACGAGCAGACCGACTGGTTGATCAAGCACGCGAAGCTCGACCGCAGCAAGCTCACGCTGCACGCCGCCAACTCGTTCGCTACGCTGGAGGTGCCGGAGGCGCGCCTGGACATGGTACGCACCGGTGGCGCGCTGTTCGGTGACACCGTACCGGCGCGCACCGAGTACCAACGCGCCATGCAGTTCAAGTCCCACGTGGCGGCGGTGCACAGTTACCCGGCCGGCAACACCGTCGGCTACGACCGCACCTTCACCCTGGCCCGTGATTCGCGCCTGGCCAACATCACCGTCGGCTATTCCGATGGCTATCGCCGGGTGTTCACCAACAAGGGCCATGTGCTGATCAACGGCCACCGCATACCGGTGGTGGGCAAGGTGTCGATGAACACGCTGATGGTCGATGTCACCGATTTCCCGGACGTGAAGGGTGGCAACGAAGTGGTGCTGTTCGGCAAGCAGGCCGGGGGCGAAATCACCCAGGCCGAGATGGAAGAAATCAACGGCGCGCTGCTGGCCGACCTGTACACCGTGTGGGGCAGTTCCAACCCGAAGATCCTCGTCGACTGAAACCGCCAAAGAAGGGAGATTGCCATGCGTTACGCCAAGCTTACCCAACGCATTGCCGGCGACGGTGCTGCGGCCTGGGACATCCACTACCGCGCCCTGGCGCTGCAGGCCGAGGGCAAGGACATCCTGCTGCTGTCGGTGGGGGACCCGGACTTCGACACCCCCGCGCCGATTGTCGAGGCGGCCATCGACAGCCTGCGGGCGGGTCACACCCATTACGCCGATGTACGCGGCAAGCTGGCCCTGCGCCAGGCCATCGCCAGGCGCCACCAGCTGCGTAGCGGCCAGGCCGTCGACGCCGACCAGGTGACGGTGCTGGCAGGGGCCCAGTGCGCGCTGTACTGCGTGGCCCAGTGCGTACTGGACCCAGGCGACGAGGTGCTTGTAGCCGAACCGATGTATGTGACCTATGAGGCGGTGTTCGGTGCCTGTGGTGCCAAGGTGGTGCCGGTGCCGGTCAAGCCGGAAAACGGCTTTCGGGTATGCCCGCAAGACGTGGCCGAGCGCATCACCCCGCGCACCCGCGCGCTGGCCTTGAACAGCCCGCATAACCCGTCGGGGGCAAGCCTGCCCCGTACTACCTGGGAAGCACTGGCCGAACTGTGCATCGCCCACGACCTGTGGCTGATCTCTGACGAGGTGTACAGCGAATTGCTGTACGAGGGCGAGCATGTCAGCCCTGCCAGCCTGCCGGGCATGGCCGAACGCACCGCCACCCTCAACAGCTTGTCGAAGTCCCATGCCATGACCGGCTGGCGGGTGGGCTGGGTAGTGGGTTCGGCCGAGCTGGCCGCCCACCTGGAAAACCTCGCCCTGTGCATGTTGTATGGCTCGCCCGATTTCATTCAGGACGCCGCCGTGGTGGCGCTGGAGCAGCCGTTGCCCGAGCTGGCCGCCATGCGCGAGGCCTACCGCCAGCGCCGTGACCTGGTGTGCGAACAGCTGGCCGGCTGCCCGGGCCTGAAGGCACTGAAGCCCGATGGTGGCATGTTCGTGATGGTTGATATCCGTGAGACCGGCGTAAGTGCCCAGGCCTTTGCCGACCGCCTGCTGGACCGCCAGGGCGTGTCGGTGCTCGCCGGCGAAGCGTTCGGCCCCAGCGCTGCCGGGCATATCCGCCTGGGCCTGGTGCTGGGCGATGCGGCGCTGGTCGATGCCTGCCAGCGCATTGCCCGCTGTGCCGACGAGCTGAAACGGGAGTACGGCCATGCGTGAGTATGCGCGGCTGTACATCGATGGCGCCTGGCAGGTGCCGAGCGGGCAGGGCATGGCTGAAGTGATCGACCCGGCCACCGAACAGGCCACTGGCCGGGTACCTTTGGGCGCCGAGGCCGATGTCGAGCGGGCGGTGATGGCGGCGCGGCGGTCCTTCGATGGCTGGTCGCGCACGCCGTCCAGCGTGCGCGCCGGGTACATCCGGGCATTGGCCGCACAGCTGAAAAACCGTGCGGCGCAAATGGCCGAGGTTATTACCGACGAGCTGGGCATGCCGGTGCAGTGGTGCCAGGCGGTGCAGGTCGAAGGCCCGATTGTGGGCCTTGCGCAGTACGCCGAACTGGCCGGGCTGATGGATGAGGTGCGCGAAATCGGCAATTCGCTGGTGTACCGCGAGGCCGTTGGCGTGTGCGCATTCATCAACCCGTGGAACTACCCGCTGCACCAGATGATCGGCAAGCTGGCGCCGGCCCTGGCTGCCGGGTGCACGGTGGTGGTCAAACCCAGCCAGGAAACGCCGCTGCACGCTTTTATGCTGGCCGAGATGATCGACGCCATCGGCCTGCCGG
Organism: Pseudomonas sp. YNh; assembly: GCF_037993085.1. NCBI lineage: Bacteria > Pseudomonadati > Pseudomonadota > Gammaproteobacteria > Pseudomonadales > Pseudomonadaceae > Pseudomonas > Pseudomonas sp. YNh. Next base: position 32,658 of record NZ_JBBMRJ010000014.1, read on the forward strand.
CAGGGGTGTTCAATCTGGTCAGCGGCCCAGGTGCCAAAGTCGGTGAAGCCCTCGCCCGGCACCCGCAGGTGGACATGGTGTCGTTCACCGGCTCAACCGGTGCCGGGGTGCGGGTGGCACAAGCGGCCGCGCCGACGGTGAAGCGGGTGTGCCTGGAGCTGGGTGGCAAATCACCGTTGCTGATTACCGCCGATGCCGACCTGCACGCTGCGGTGCGCCACGGCGTGCAGGACGTGATGATCAACTCGGGGCAGACCTGCACGGCACTGACCCGCATGCTGTTGCCGGCCAGCCGCTACGCCGAGGCGCTGGAAATCGCCGAGGCCGAAACCCGCGCGCTGGTCATGGGCGACCCGCGTGACCCGGCCAGTTTCCTCGGGCCGATGTGTTCGGCAGGCCAGCGGCGCACGGTGCTCGACTACATTCGCCAGGGCCAGGAGGAGGGCGCACGCTTGTTGTGCGGTGGCGATCACGGCGGCTTGGAGCGCGGGTTCTACGTGGCGCCCACGTTGTTCGCCGACGTCGACAACCGCATGCGCATTGCCCAGGAAGAAATCTTCGGCCCGGTGCTGTGCCTGATCCCCTACGCCGACGAGGCCCAGGCGCTGGCGCTGGCCAATGACTCGCCGTTCGGCCTGTCCAGCGCAGTGTGGGCGGGCAGCCGCGAGCATGGCCTTGCGCTGGCGCGGCAGATACGGGCCGGACAGTGCTTCATCAACGGTGGCGGGTTCAACTACCAGGCGCCGTTCGGTGGCTACAAGCAGTCGGGCAACGGCCGCGAGTGGGGCGAAGAGGGCCTGGCGGAGTTCGTCGAGGTGAAAGCCGTACAGTGCTGAGCCACCGCTGCAAGACAACCTGTTTTGTGTAAGGAGAATGTTTGTGAATGTACTGATCGTCCACGCTCACCCCGAGCCGCAATCGTTCACCGCTGCCCTGCGGGACCAGGCCGTGGAAACCTTCCGCGCCCAGGGCCACCAGGTGCAGGTCAGCGACCTGTACGCCATGGGCTGGAACCCGGTGGCCAGCGCCGATGATTTTACCCAGCGGGAGAACCCCGAGTACCTGGTGTATGCCCTGGAGCAACGCCAGGGGGTCAAGCGTGGTGCCATTGCCGCGGACATCCAGCAGGAGCTGGACAAGCTGTTGTGGGCCGATCTGCTGGTGTTGAACTTCCCGATCTTCTGGTTCTCGGCCCCGGCCATGCTCAAGGGCTGGATCGACCGGGTGCTGGTGTCGGGGGTGTGCTATGGCGGCAAGCGTTTCTACGACCAGGGCGGGTTGGCGGGCAAGAAGGCGCTGGTGACCGTGACCTTGGGCGGGCGTGAGCACATGTTTGGCGAGGGGGCGATTCATGGCCCGCTGGAAGACATGCTGCGGCCGATACTGCGGGGTACGCTCGCCTATGTCGGTTTCGAGGTGCTGCCGCCGTTTGTGGCCTGGCATGTGCCTTACATCAGCGCCGAGGCGCGGCAAGATTTTTTGCAGCAATACCGGCAGCGCCTGGAGCAGCTTGCGGACGACCAGCCATTGGTGTTCCCCCGCCTGACCCAGTTCGATGAGGCGTTGTACCCACTGGTGTGATCGCCCGCACTGGCCTTATCGCCGGCAGGCCAGCTCCCACAGGAAAACCACGAGGCCTCAGGACTGTGGTTTCCCTGTGGGAGCTGGCTTGCCGGCGATGAGGCCAGTTACTTTGTTACAAGACTTACCTGCTCAAAAACGACCACCCACACATTCGGGGTATGTTGCCCCTCGGCAAATCCCTCGATAGTGAACCCATCGGCTCGATCTCGGAGCACTCACACGATGGAGTTGCCATGCGCAAGGTACTGAAGGTGATTGGTGGTCTGCTGCTGGCGTCTGGTGCCAGCCTGGCCCAGGCGGCAGAGGTGGACAGCGCCAACACGCTACGGCTGTACAACTGGACCGACTACATCGGTGAAACCACCCTGGCCGACTTCGAGAAGGCCACCGGTATCAAGGTCATCTACGACACCTTTGATGGCTACGAAACCGTGCAGACCAAACTGCTCACCGGCCGTTCCGGCTACGACCTGGTCATGCTCAACGCCTCGCTGGTCCCCCCGCTGATCAGCGCCGGCGTGTTCCAGGCACTGGACAAGCAGCAACTGCCCAGCTGGCAAAACCTCGATCAGCAGGTGGTCAACAACCTGCAGGGCTACGACCCTGGCCTGAAGTACTCGGCGCCCTATACCTGGGGCAGCTCGGGGGTCACCTACAACGTCGACAAGATCACCGCGCGCATGCCCGACGCGCCGATCGGTTCGCTGGCCATGCTGTTCGACCCCAAGATCGTCTCGCGCTTCGCCGACTGCGGCGTCACCCTGATGGACGCGCCCACCGAGGTCATCCCGCTGGCCCTGCAGTACCTGGGCAAGGACCCGCGCAGCGCGTCGGCCGCCGACCTCAAGGCAGCCGAACAACTGCTGCTGGGCATCCGCCCCTACATTCGCAAGTTCGACTCGGTCAACTACCTCACCAGCCTGCCCAACGGCGATGTCTGCCTGGCGCTGACCTGGTCCGGTGACTACGCCACCGCCCAGGCCCGTGCGGTGGAAGCGAAGAAGGACATCAAGCTGTCGTTCTTCATCCCCCAGGAAGGTTCGCTGATCTGGTTCGACAACCTGTACATCCCCAAGGATGCGCCGCACGCGGCCAACGCCCACCGCTTCATCGAGTTTCTGCTGCAGCCGCAGACCATGGCCAAGGTCACTGACTACATCCACTACGCCAACAGCAACGCCGCCGCCACCGCGCTGGTGCGTGACGATATCCGCCAGGACCCGGCCATCTACCCCGACGCACAAACCCGTGAGCGCCTGTTCGCGCAGAAAACCCAGAGCCCCAAGGACATGCGCGCCATCACCCGGGTCTGGAGCACCGTCAAGACCGGTTTCTGAACACTGCCCAAAATTCTCGCCAAGGAGCTGCCCATGGCCACCCCAAGCAAAGCATTCGCTATCGCCCACGACCCGCTGGTGGAGGCCGACAAGGCCCACTACATGCACGGCTACCATGTGTTCGACGAGCACCGCGAGCAAGGCGCGCTGAACATCGTGGCCGGCGAGGGCGCCTACATTCGTGACACCCACGGCAACCGCTTCCTCGATGCCGTCGGCGGCATGTGGTGCACCAACATCGGCCTGGGCCGCGAGGAAATGGCTCTGGCCATCGCCGACCAGGTGCGCCAGCTGGCGTATTCCAACCCGTTCTCCGACATGGCCAACGACGTGGCCATCGAACTGTGCCAGAAGCTTGCGCAGCTGGCGCCGGGCGACCTGAACCATGTGCTCCTCACCACCGGCGGCTCGACCGCTGTCGACACCGCCTACCGGCTGATCCAGTACTACCAGAACTGCCGCGGCAAGCCACACAAGAAGCACATCATTGCCCGCTACAACGCCTACCACGGCTCTACCACCCTGACCATGTCGATCGGCAATAAGGCCGCCGACCGGGTGCCGGAGTTCGACTATCACCACGACCTGATCCACCACGTCTCCAACCCCAACCCGTACCGTGCCCCGCACGACATGGACGAGGCCGAATTCCTCGACTATCTGGTGGCCGAGTTCGAGGACAAGATCCTGTCGCTGGGGGCCGACAATGTGGCGGCGTTCTTCGCCGAGCCGATCATGGGCTCGGGCGGGGTGATCATTCCGCCCGAGGGCTACTTCCAGCGCATGTGGCAGCTGTGCCAGACCTACGACATCCTGTTCGTCGCCGACGAAGTGGTGACCTCGTTCGGGCGCCTGGGCACCTTCTTCGCCAGCGAAGAACTGTTTGGCGTTACCCCCGACATCATCACCACCGCCAAGGGCCTGACCTCGGCCTACCTGCCGCTGGGCGCGTGTATCTTCTCCGAGCGTATCTGGGAAGTGATTGCCGAGCCGGGCAAGGGCCGCTGCTTCACCCATGGCTTTACCTACAGTGGTCACCCGGTGTGCTGTACAGCGGCGCTGAAGAACATCGAAATCATCGAGCGCGAGCAACTGCTCGATCACGTCAAGGAAGTGGGTGGCTACCTGGAGCAGCGCCTGCAAAGCCTGCGCGAGTTGCCGCTGGTGGGTGATGTGCGTTGCATGAAGCTGATGGCCTGCGTTGAGTTCGTGGCCGACAAGGCCAGCAAGGCGCTGTTCCCGGATGAGGTGAACATCGGTGAGCGCATCCACAGCAAGGCCCAGGCCCGCGGATTGCTGGTGCGCCCGATCATGCACCTGAACGTGATGTCGCCACCGCTGATCGTCACCCATGCGCAGGTGGACGAGATCGTCGAGACCTTGCGCCAGTGCATCCTCGAAACCGCGCGCGAACTGACTGCGCTTGGCCTGTACCAAGGCCGATGAACCTGGCGCAAAGGGCTGTGCGGGGGCGTGCCTGGCAGGCTAGACTGCCGGGCATGACCCAGGCCACTCCCGACACCCCGCTTACCCTGACAATGGGCGCGCTGCAGCAATGGCATGCGGCGCTGCAGCGTGCGCTGGCCAATAGCGATACGCCCGAGGCGCTGGAGTATGTGGCCGCTGCCATCGGCCAACTGGTGCAGGTTGAATCGATGATGATCAGCCTTGAGTGCCAGGGGCGGGCGCCGCAGCTGCTGTACCAGCAAGGCATTCCCGAGCTGCACCGTGCTGCGGTGCTTGAGCGTTATTTCAGTGCTGGCTACCTGCTCGACCCATTCTGCCTGGCCGTGCAAAGCGGCTTGGCCGAAGGCTTTTACCACCTGCAGGAAATCGCCCCCGACAACTTCTTCGACAGCGACTACTACAAGGCCTATTACCTGGGCACCGGTTGCAGCGAAGACAGCTATTACATCGTCGACCTCAGCGCTGGCCGCAAGTTGTCGCTGAGCCTGTTCCAGGGTTGCAGCGGCACGCCTCTGAGTGCCGGGCAGGTCGACCTGCTGCGGGCGCTGGAGCCCATGGTGCGGGAACTGTTGGGGCGTTATGCCCGGCATAACCTGGAGCCCGGCGCAGCATCGGCCGAACACGGCAGCCTGCAGGCAGCGTTCGACAGCTTTGGTTGCCAGGTGCTGACCGACCGTGAGCGGGAGGTGGCACACATGATCCTGCGCGGGCACTCGGTGAAGTCGACCGCGCTGGAGCTGGGCATCTCACCGGAGACGGTGCGCATGCACCGCAAGAACCTGTACCTGAAGCTGGAGATCAACTCGCAGTCCGAGTTGTTTGCACGGTTTATCGACTGGCTGCGCGGCGATCAGCTGAAAATCTAGAAGTTTTTGCGGTCCCTGTGGGAGCGGGCATGCCCGCTCCCACAGCAATCGCGTCAGTTTTGAAATTTCGGGTAGTTCACGAAGCCGCCAGGCGGGCTTCCAGGGCGGCAATGTGCGCCTGTAGCCGTTCATGCTCCTGGCGCTCGGCGCTGATGTCTTCGAACACGCTGATCAGGTGTTCCGGTTCGCCGTTGTCCCGGCGCTGCAGCGAGGTGCGGGCGCGTACCCAGATGTACTCGCCGTTCTTGTGGCGCACGCGTTTTTCCACTTCGTAGCGCTCGGTTTCGCCGGCCAGCATGCGTTGCAGCAGCTGCAGGTTCTGCGCCAGGTCGTCGGCGTGGGTGATCTGCTGGAAGGTCATGCCGTAGAGTTCATCGGCGCTGTAGCCCAGCAACTCGCACAGGCTGTTGTTCACCCGCTGCCAGGTGCCGTCCGGGTCGATGTAGGCCAGGGCACCCCAGGCCAGCTCGAAGATCGCCCGGAAGCGCTCCTCGCTCTGGCTAAGGGCCTGCTGGGCCACCTGGCGTTCGGTGTTGTCCATGCTGATGCCAACCATCTTTACCGAGCGCCCGGCGCTGTCGCGCACCACTGTGGCGCGGGAAGAAATCCAGCGGACTTCACCGTCCGGGCGGGTGATGCGGAAGTCGCATTCACAGCCACTGCCGTCGGCCACCGCGTCGGCGTACATCACCTGCATGCGCTGCACGTCTTCGTTGGGCAGGTGCTTCCAGAAGTCTTCGTTGTGGTGGACCGGCCAGCCATAGACCTGCTCGACGTTGGGCGAGTAGGTGACTTCGTCGCTGATCAGGTTCCATTCCCAGGTGACGATGCGCGCGCCTTCCTGGGCCAGCTTCATGCGCGTTTCGCTTTCCATGATCTCCGCGGTCAGGCGCCGGCGCACGTCGGTCATCGGCAGCTCGACCACCTGCGGTTGCTGGATGTTCTGCAGTGCTTCGTCGCCATAGCGCAGCCAGATCCAGTTGACCTTGAGAAAGTCGGCCAGCTTGCGCAGGTTGTCGTAGTCGATCTCGCCGCCGCGGGTCCACTTGTGCACGGCGGTGCGCGAAATGCCCAACGCCGTGCCCACGGCTTGCAGGGTCAGCTTGTGATGCTCGAGCAGTTCCTTGAGGCGGAAGGCGAAGCTGTTTTCCAACATCGGCAGGGTGTCCTGATCTGGGCCAAGAGCCTGCCAGTATACCCAAGCTGTCAACTTTTGGTTGACGGGTCCTCACGCTGCCTCTTCTGGGGGAATGACGTTGTCTTGCCTGCACTGGCCTCATCGCCGGCAAGCCAGCTCCCACAGGTACAGGACGATGCGGTCCATGTGGGAGCTGGCTTGCCGGCGATGAGGCCAGTACAGGCAACATCAGCCGGGCGGTTGTTAAAGGTCCAGCACCAGCCGCGCCGTACGGGCGCGGGAAACGCACAGCATGATGCTCTGCTGCGCCGCTTTCTCTTCATCGCTCAGGTACTGGTCGTAATGCTCGGCTTCACCCTCAAGGATGGCCGTCTCGCACGTACCGCACACGCCTTCTCGGCACAGGCACTCGACCTTGGCAGCCTTGGACTTCTCGATGGCCTGCAGAATGGTCATGCCTTCTTCCACCTGCAGTTCCACGCCCGATTGCGCCAGCACTACGGTAAAAGCACTGCCGGTGACCGGGGTGGCGGCAAACTGTTCCCAATGCACGCGCTGCTCGGCAATGCCGGCCTTGGCGGCGCAGGCGATGACCGCGTCGATCAGCGGTTTGGGGCCGCACACGTACAAGTGCGCCTGCTCGTCCAGCCCCGCGCACAGGGCGGCCAGATCAAGCTTGCGGTCGAGGCTGTCGATGTAGAACCGCGTGTTGGCGGCGTGCGGGCCGTTGGCCAACTGGTCCTGGAACGCGCCGTGCTCAGGCGCGCGGAAGGCATAGTGCAGCTCGTAATCGGCGCTGCCAGCTTCCAGCTCATGCAGTTGCGCCAGGAACGGGGTAATGCCGATGCCGCCGGCAATCAGGACGTGGCGGCCAGCCGAAGGGTCGAGGGCGAACAGGTTGTTGGGCGAGGAGATGGTCAGGCGGGTGCCGACTTCCACCTGCTGGTGCATGAACGCCGAACCACCCTTGGACTGCTCTTCCAGGCGTACGCCGATCTGGTAGCTGCGGGTGTCGCGCGGGTCGCTCATCAACGAATAGGCGTTGCTGAACTGGCTGCCGTCAGCGCCTTGCATCTGCACGATGACGTGGCTGCCGCCGGTGAAGGCGGGCATCGCCGCGCCGTCTTCGCGGGCCAGGGTAAAGCGCTTGATCAGCGGCGTAGCGTGTTCCACGTCGGTTACGCGTACGCTGAACATTTCATAAGTGTTGGCCATGGTTCACCTCGACTGCCTGGGTGCACGGCAGGCCCTGCCGCGCACCTTTACGTGCAAATAAACGTGGAGCGGTTGCCATCAATCGTCGAGGTGGGCCACGGCGATCAGGTTGTGGAAGTGGGCAATGCCGTGTTCGCTCATGCCACTGCGCTCGCGGTCGGCCATGATCCGGCCCTGGCCACGGTAACCACGCGACTTCAGGCCCTTCTGCACGCTCTCGACCAGGCGCAGGTCTTCTGGGCGGAACACTTCGCGGTACCAGTCGATCAGCTTCTGCTGCTCCTCGGTGATGTCCTTGTTGAGGAAGTAGATGTCGTAGTGCTGCAGGGTGGTTTCGGCATCGACCGGGAACTCGTAGATCACGGTCATGAAGTTGGCCCCTGGCGGCACGTTGAACATGGTGCACGGCCAGGCCCAGAAACCGGCGAACGACGGGTCTTTCACGTTTTCGTCGAACTTGAACGACTGCTCCGAAGGCTTGGCCAGACCATATTGCAGGGTCCAGTTACCGTGCATGGTGTGGCTGTACTGGCCGACGTCGACCGAGTCGGAGAAGCCTGGGTGGGCCGGGGCGCAGTGGTAGCACTCCAGGTAGTTGTCGACGATCGACTTCCAGTTGGCCGGGGTGTCGCTGACGAAGCGCGCCGCCAGGTGCAGGTCGTCGATTACCGCGCAGGCTTCGCGCATGCGTGCTTGCATGCCTGGCAGCTGGTCTTCGACGGAGCCCGCATCCATGTCCATGTTGATGAAGATGAAGCCGGCGTATTCCTCGACGCGCAGCTGCACCAGGGTGGAGTTCTCTTTATCGAAATTGACCACGTTGTCGCAGTTGCGGGCGTGGGCCAGTTCGCCGTCGAGCTTGAAGGTCCAGGCGTGGTACGGGCAGGTGATGACGTTCTTGGCTTTGCCGCTGCCGCTGAGCAGCTGGTGGCCACGGTGCGGGCAGACGTTGTAGAACGCACGCAGCACGCTGTCACGGCCACGGACGACGATGATGCTTTCGCCAATCACGTCGCGGGTGATGTAGGCATTGTTGTCTGCCACTTCGCTGCGGTGGCCCACGCAGATCCAGCTGCGGGCGAAGATGGCTTCTTTCTCGTGTTCGAACACCGCGGCCTTGGTGTAGAAATTGGCCGGGATGGTGAAGGCCTCGTCGGCGTTCGCACAGAAATCGGCGGGCAGGCGTTTGAAGTCGTTCATGACAGGTTTCTCACAAGCTCGGTTTATAGTTGTTGGTTAACGCGTACCTGTTGGTTAACAGGTCAGGCAAAAAAATTTGCAGCCTTTCAGAGGGGCCGCAGTACGACCCCTCTGGTTGAATCAATGCACGGCAGCAGCGCTGCGCGGGGCATGGTCGGCAGGTTGCTCACCGGCCATCCGTGCAGCCTCTTCTTCGATGACGTGGGCCGGTACCTGGCCGTAGTCGGCGATCATCCACTTGAAGAAGCCATAGATCTTCACCAGCAGAATCACCATGAACGGGATTGCGGTGAGCACCACGGCGGTCTTCATGGTCGACAGCGAGGCCTTGGCGAACAGCATGGCCAGTGGCACCAGGGTCAGCACCACGCACCAGAACAGGCGGTGGGTGGGTGTCGGGTCGTCACCTTCACGCAGGTTGCGGGTGCTGGTGGCAGCCACCGCATAAGCCGCGGCGTCCATGTGCGAAGCACAGAAGATGGCCATGATGAACAGGTACACACCGAGGAACACCTGGCCCCACGGCAAGGCCAGCAGCAGGTGTGTCACGGCCGATTCGCCGCCTTGTTCGGCGAGCATTTTCGGCACATCCACGGCGCCGGTGATGAACTGGTGCATGCTGTAGCTTTCCAGCGCGCCGAAGAAGAACCAGCAACCGAAGCTGCCCCCCAGCAGCAGGGCCAGGACCACTTCCTTGATCTGCCGGCCGCGCGAAACGCGGGTGACGAACATGGCCACGCCCGGGGCGTACGACACCCACCACAGCCAGTAGAACACCGTCCAGTTGCGGGTAAAGGCACCGTCGCCCGCCGGGTCGGTGAACAGGCTCATGTGCACGTAGTTCTGGATCATCAGGCCAATCGAGTTGGCAGTGTTGTTGAGGGTGAACTGGGTCGGGCCCACCAACAGCACAACCGCGGCAAACACCAGCGCGCCGATGCACACCATCTTGCTCAGGCGCTGCAGGCCACCATCGATTCCGATGTAGGAGCTGAGCGAGAACATCACCGCCACGCCGCCGATCACCATCAATTGCACGGTGAACGTATCCGGGGTGCCGGTCAGGTCATGCAGGCCGCGCGTCAGGGTAGAGGCGGTGAGGGCCAGCGACACGGTCAGTGCGCCCATCATGGTCAGCAGGAAGATCAGGTCGACGGTACGGCCCACCGGCCCGGTGGCCTTGAAACCTGTCACCGCTTCGATAACCGAAGCCAGGTTCAGGCCGCTCTTCTTGCGTACATGGAAGTGGTAGGCCATGGCCAGCGAGGCCAGGGCGTAGATCGACCAGGCGCTGATACCCCAATGGAAGAACGAGTAGCCCACGCTGTACTCGAGTGCCTTGGGGGTGGCCGCGGCGATGTTCAGGCCCGGGGTCTGGTAGTAGTAGGCCCATTCCATCACGCCCCAGTAGAGGGTCGACGAACCCATGCCGGCACAGATGAACATGAACACCCAGGTGGCGGTGGCGTATTCAGGCTTGCCACTGCCCAGGCGGATGTTGCCGTACTTGCTGAAGGCCAGGTACAGCACGGCCAGGGTACTGCCAAACACCAGCACCTGCACGCTGGTACCGAAGGTGCGGGTGGACAGCTCGAACAACTGGTTGGCGGCGCTTTCAGCCTGGGCGGGGAAGGCTGCAAGGCCGATCACGGTGAGCAGTACGGCGATCAGGCTCACGGTAATCAGGAACACATCAATCTTTTTATTCTTGTGCGACATCATCGTCTCCTGGACGTTGGCGTACTTGTTATACCCGGCAGGCATCCGGGGTGTTGCGGTACCACTGCTTCCTTGGTTGTTAACTATAAGTTAACTAATATCTAATGGTTAACAGATTTTGCATACAATCCACGCCGCTCGCAAGAGGCAAAGGGCCGATTGTCAGACACTTCTGACAATCGGCCCAGGGTACATCAGGCTTCGATCAGCGCGGTGATGGCCTGGCCCACTTGCTGGGTAGACTGCTGGCCACCCATGTCGCGGGTTACGTCACCGGCGGCGATGACCTGCTCGATGGCTTTGAGGATGTCATCATGGGCAGCGCGGTAGCGTGGATCTGTGCCTTCGTTGCCGAGGAAATCGAGCATCAGCGCACCGGACCAGATCATCGCGATCGGGTTGGCGATGTTCTTGCCGTAGATGTCCGGGGCCGAGCCGTGCACCGGCTCGAACAGCGACGGGAACTTGCGCTCGGGGTTCAGGTTGGCCGATGGCGCGATGCCGATGGTGCCGGCGCAGGCCGGGCCGAGGTCGGACAGGATGTCGCCGAACAGGTTCGAGGCCACGACCACATCGAAGCGGTCTGGTTGCAGTACGAAGCGGGCGCAGAGGATATCAATGTGCTGCTTGTCCCAGCTGATTTCCGGATAATTGGCTGCCATTGCGGCGGTGCGTTCGTCCCAGTACGGCATGCTCACGGCCATGCCGTTGGACTTGGTGGCCGAGGTGACGTGCTTGCGCTCGCGGGTCTGGGCCACTTCGAAAGCGTACTTGAGAATGCGGTCGACGCCACGGCGGGTGAACACCGATTCCTGCAGCACGAACTCGTTCTCGGTGCCTTCGAACATGCGCCCGCCCAGCGACGAGTACTCGCCTTCGGTGTTTTCGCGGATGACCACGAAGTCGATGTCGCCGGGTTCACGACCAGCCAGCGGGCAGGGTACGCCGGGGAACAGGCGCACCGGGCGAATGTTCACGTACTGGTCGAAGTCGCGGCGGAACTTGAGCAGCGAACCCCACAGCGAGATGTGGTCCGGCACTTTGTCTGGCCAGCCCACGGCACCAAAGTACAGGGCGTCGAAACCTTTGAGCTGTTCGAACCAGTCGTCCGGCATCATCTTGCCGTGGGCCAGGTAGTAGTCGCAGCTGGCCCACTCGAAGAACTCGAAGCTGATGTCCAGGCCATGCTTGCGCGCAGCGGCCTCGACCACCCGAATGCCTTCAGGCAGTACTTCGTTGCCGATGCCGTCGCCTGGGATTGCCGCGATTCTGAAGGTCTTGCTCATGGGGTGCACTCGTTGTCTAGGGAACAGGTGCTGGCCATGCTATAAGGGCTTGGCCTGGAGATAATCTGGCCAATCATTGATTCTTGGAACACGATACGTGAACAATCTGCCCAGCCTCGACGACCTCAATATCTTCCTGCAAGTGGCCAAGCGCGCCAGCTTCGCGGCCGTTGCCGACGAGCTGGGCATGTCGGCGGCATACATCAGCAAGCGCATTCGCATGCTTGAGCAAACCCTGGAAGTGCGCCTGTTGCACCGCACCACCCGGCGGGTGACGGTGAGCGAGGAGGGCGAGCGGGTGTATCAATGGGCCTTGCAGATATTCGACGCCGTGCAGCGCATGGGCGATGACATCAGTGCCCAGCACCGCGAGCCGACCGGGCAGTTGCGCATTGCCAGCAGCCTGGGGCTGGGTCGGCGCTTCGTGGCGCCGGCTCTGTCGGAGTTGGCCGAGCGCTACCCGCGGCTGGACATTCGCCTGGATGTGCACGACCGCCTGGTGGACCTGATTGCCGAAGGTGTCGACCTGGACATCCGCGTGGGCAACGCCATTGCCCCCAACCTGATCGCCAAGCCGCTGGCCCGCAACCGCCGGGTACTGTGCGCCGCCCCGGCGTACCTGGCGCGGCGCGGCACGCCCAAGGTGCTGGGCGACCTGGGCAGCCACGACTGCCTGGTGATCAAGGAGCGCGACCACCCGTTCGGCGTGTGGCAACTGATGGGGCCGCTGGGTGAAGAAAGCGTGCGGGTGACCGGCGGGCTGTCGACCAACCATGGCGAAGTGGCGCACCAGTGGTGCCTGGACGGGCGCGGGATACTACTGCGTTCATGGTGGGACGTGCACGACAGCTTGCAGGACGGGCGCCTGGTGCAGGTGTTGGAGGCTTATCACCAGCCGGCGGACATCTGGGCGGTGTACACCTCGCCGCTGGCCAGCTCGGCCAAGGTGCGGGTGGCGGTGGACTTTTTCCGCCAGTACTTTGCCGAGCGGTACAGCTTGCCGGAGTAGGCCGCTCCCACAAAAGTCAAAAGCAGGTTGGGTAAAGGCCTTCAGGGCACGGGTATTCGGGAAACCGCCTTCACTTCGCGCAGCGCCAGGCTCGACTGGATCGAGGCAATGCCTGGCTGACGACGCAACACCTCTTCCACGAATCGCCCATAACTTTCCAGGTCATTTGCCAACACCGTCAGCACATAGTCAGCCTCGCCGGTCACCTTGTGGCAGGACAGCACCTGCGGCAGCTTCAGGATCACCTGCTCGAACTCATCCGGTGCGTTGGCCGAATGGTTGCCAAAGCGCACCTGGGCAAACGCCATCACGTCGTAGCCCAGCTTCCTGCGGTCGAGGTTGGCCTGGTAATCCTTGATGATGCCCAGCTCCTCCAGCCGTTTGCGCCTGCGCCAGCAGGGCGTCACGGTCATCGACAAACGCTCGCCCAGCGCAGCGCTCGACAGGGTGCCGTCCTCCTGCAGAAGGCGCAGCAGCTCGCGGTCGGTGTCGTCCAGTTGTTCAATAGCAAAGGCTTTGCTCATAGGTAACCAACCTTGTGAATACTTTGCTCAAGCATCCGGTTTGATTGAGCATAAAGCAAAGCATTTTCACCGCTCTGTCGCGAAAATTGGTTATCCGGTAACCCCTTGGAAAAGGACATTCGTGTGCTGACAGTATTTAGCAACAACCACCGCTTGCACCATGGCTCGGAACTCAAGGACGGCGCCATTACGCCATCGTTCGAAAACCCCCAGCGTGCCGACACCGTGCTGGCCCGGGTGCACAGCACCGGCCTTGGCGATGTCATTGCCGAACAGGCCTTCGACCGTGGCTGCTACGTGGCGGCGCACAGCGAGCGCTATGTAAGCTTCCTGGAAAGCGCCTGGTCGGAATGGGCCGACACCGGCAAAACCCATGATGCGCTGCCGCTGGTGTGGCCAGTGCGCGACCTGGCCATTGACCGTGAGCCCGGCTTCATCGACGGCAAGCTGGGCTTCTATGCCATGGACGCGGGGGCCCCGATCACCGCCGGCACCTGGGAGGCGGTGCGCAGCAGCGCCAACGTTGCCTTGACCGGCATGCAGCGCATCATCGACGGTGCCGACAGCGCCTTCGCCCTGTGCCGCCCACCGGGGCACCATGCAGCACGGGAATACATGGGCGGCTACTGCTACCTGAACAACGCCGCCATCGCAGCCGAGCGCTGCCTCAGTCAAGGCGCCAAACGCGTTGCCGTGCTGGATGTGGACTTCCACCACGGCAACGGCACACAGAACATCTTTTACGATCGCCCCGATGTCTTCTTCGCCTCCCTGCATGGCGACCCGCACGTGTCCTACCCGTACTTTTCCGGCTACGCCCATGAACAAGGCGCAGGCGCTGGCGAGGGTTTCAACGCCAACTACCCGATGGGCAAGGGCACACGCTGGGCCCAGTACCAGCCGGCTTTGCAGGATGCACTCAAGCGCATCGTCGCGCACAGGCCGCAGTTTCTGGTTGTGTCGCTGGGGGTCGACACCTTCGAGGATGACCCGATCAGCCACTTCAAGCTCACCAGCGAAGACTTCCTGCGCATGGGCGCCGAGATCGCCAGTGCGGGTATCCCGACCCTGTTCGTGATGGAAGGCGGCTACATGGTCGACGAAATCGGCATCAATGCCGTGAACACCCTGCAAGGGTTCGAAAGCGCGCGCTAACCCGCGTAACAAGCCGTGGCGAAGCCTGTAAAGGGCTTTGCCACGGCACCGCGACATGTGACAGGCCAACAATAACAAGAGGTCGCCATGCAAGACATGCCCGCAAGCCTTGAGCAAAGCAAACCGGTAACGCCCGACCGTGAAGGGCACCTGCAACGCACGCTGGAAAACCGCCACATTCAGCTGATTTCCATAGGCGGCGCCATCGGCACCGGCCTGTTCATGGGCTCCGGCAAGGTGATCGCGCTGTCCGGCACCTCGATTTTGGTGGTGTACGCCATCCTCGGGTTTTTCGTGTTCTTCGTCATGCGCGCCATGGGCGAGTTGCTGTTGTCCGACCTGCGCTTCAAGTCGTTCGCCGACATCGTTGCCCATTACCTGGGGCCGCGCGCCGGCTTTGTGCTGAGCTGGTCGTACTGGCTGAGCTGGAGCGTGGCGGTGGTCGGCGACGTGGTCGTGGTGGCCGGGTTCTTCCAGTACTGGTACCCCGATGCACCGGCCTGGGTACCCGCGTTCTTCACCCTGTTCGTGCTGCTGGGGCTGAACATGCTGGCGGTGCGGATTTTTGGCGAGGTGGAGTTCTGGTTCGGCATCATCAAGATCGTCGCCATCGTGCTGTTGATCATCACGGCGGCGGTGATGATCGCGACCTCATACACCTCACCTAATGGCGTGGTTGCTTCGCTGTCCAACGTGGTCGCGCCGGGTGCGGTGCTGCCCCATGGCATCAGCGGTTTCTTTGCGGGCTTCCAGATTGCCGTGTTTTCCTTTGCCGGCACCGAACTGATCGGCACCACCGCCGCCGAGGCAAAGAATCCGCACCGCTCGCTGCCCAAGGCCATAAACACCATCCCCTTGCGCATTCTGCTGTTCTACATCCTGGCGCTGGTGTGCATCATCAGCGTGGTGTCGTGGGCCGAGGTGCCGGCCAACCGCAGCCCCTTCGTCGAGCTGTTCCTGCTGGCCGGCTTCCCCGCGGCGGCCGGCATGATCAACTTCGTGGTACTGACCTCGGCAGCCTCTTCGGCCAACAGTGGTGTCTACTCGGGCTGCCGGATGCTGTTCGGGCTGGCCGAGCGGCGTAACGCGCCGGCCCTGTTCGCCAGGCTTTCGGCACTGAGCGTGCCGGTGTATAGCCTGGTGTTTTCCGGCGTATGCATGCTGATCGGGTTGAGCCTGCTGTTCATCATCCCGGAGGTGATGACGGTGTTCACGCTGATTTCCACCGTTTCGGCAATCCTGGTGATCTTTACCTGGTCGATGATCCTTGCGGCGTACCTTGCCTATCGCAAACGCAACCCGTCTGCGCACGATGCCTCGGCGTTCAAGTTGCCGGGCGGGGTGCCGATGGCCATCACCACCCTGGGTTTTCTCGGCTTTGTGCTGGTGCTGCTGGCGCTGCAGCCGGATACCCGGTTGGCGCTGTGCGTGATGCCGTTGTGGTTCGTGTTCCTGCTGCTGGCCTACCGCCGCCGCGCAGCACACCCCTGAGCGGATGACATATCCCTGTGGGAGCGGGTTCACCCGCGAAGGCCCCAACGCGGTGCATGGCACCGGCTGCGCCGGTGTTCGCGGCTAAAGCCGCTCCCACAGGTCCCGCGTGGCTTCTGGTTTTACTCACCCGATCTGCAGGGCGATCAACCCCAGGCACCGCTGCACGATCGGGCTCACGTCACCCTTGCGCCGGCTAAGTATGATCGGGCTGACGGCGCTGCTATCAAGCAAGCCGACATACTCGATATCGGTGCGGTGCTGCTGTTGTACCGATGCTGGCACCAGGGTTACCCCCACGCCGACGGCCACCAGGCCGATGGCCGTCTGCAGTTCGTTGGCCCACTGGCTGACGCGGATGCTCATGCCGTGCTGGGCGAACAGCGCAAGCACGTGGTCGGCATAACTGGGCCGGGGGTTGGCCGGGTAGAGGATGAACGCCTCGCCAGCCAGCTGGGCGAGGCTGAGCGGGCTGCCCGCCAGCGGGTGGCCCTTGGGCAGCACGGCCACCAGCGGGTCTTCACGCAGGACCTGTTGCGCAATGGCCGCGTCCTCGATGCGAATGCGCCCGAAGGCGATGTCGATGCGCCCGCTCTTCAGCGCTTCCACCTGCTGCAGCGTGGTCATCTCGCTCAGCCCCAGTTCCAGCTCGCTGTCCTGGCGCAGCTCGCGGATCAGCTCTGGCAGCACGTTGTACAGGGTCGAGGGGGCAAAGCCGATGCCCAGCCACTGGCGCTGGCCCTGGCCAATGCGGCGGGTGTTGTCGCTGATGTTCTGCAGTTGCTGCAGTACGGTGCAGGTCTGCTCATAGAAGAAGCGGCCGGCCTCGGTCAGCCGCAGAGGGCGTTCGCGCGCTATCAGCAAGGTGCCGAGCTCGTCCTCCAGCTGGCTGATCTGCCGGCTCAGGGGCGGTTGGGCAATGTGCAGCAGCTCGGCGGCGCGGGTGAAGTTCAGGGTCTCGGCCAAGACCTTGAAGTAACGCAGGTGGCGCAGCTCCATCAGACCTCCAGGGTATGGTGGGAGATTCATTTGATATTGGACGGTCATCAGGGTCTCGCGCAATCCTTGAACAATCAAGTAAATGCACCATTCGGGCCTGCAACTGGCAGCCCGACCTGACGGGACCTGGCAACAATGACAAGCGCGCTGATTGAACGTATTGATGCAATTATCGTCGACCTGCCGACCATTCGCCCGCACAAGCTGGCAATGCACACCATGCAGCAGCAGACCCTGGTGGTATTGCGTGTGCGTTGCAGCGATGGCGTGGAAGGTATCGGTGAGGCCACCACCATCGGTGGCCTGGCCTATGGCTACGAAAGCCCCGAGGGCATCAAGGCCAACATCGACGCCCACCTGGCCCCGGCACTGATCGGCCTGGCGGCGGACAACATCAACGCCGCCATGCTCAAGCTTGACAAGCTGGCCAAGGGCAACACTTTTGCCAAGTCGGGTATCGAAAGCGCCTTGCTCGACGCCCAGGGCAAACGCCTGGGCCTGCCGGTCAGCGAACTGCTGGGCGGCCGCGTGCGCGACAGCCTGGAAGTGGCCTGGACCCTGGCCAGTGGCGACACGGCCCATGATATCGCCGAAGCCCGACACATGCTGGAAATTCGCCGTCACCGGGTGTTCAAGCTGAAGATTGGCGCCAACCCGGTGGAGCAGGACCTCAAACACGTGGTGACGATAAAACGCGAACTGGGCGACAGCGCCAGTGTGCGAGTGGACGTGAATCAGTACTGGGACGAATCCCAGGCCATCCGCGCTTGCCAGGTGCTTGGCGACAACGGCATCGACCTGATCGAGCAACCGATTTCGCGTATCAACCGCGGTGGCCAGGTGCGCCTGAACCAGCGCAGCCCTGCACCGATCATGGCCGATGAGTCCATCGAAAGCGTCGAGGATGCCTTCAGCCTGGCCGCCGACGGCGCCGCCAGCATCTTTGCCCTGAAAATCGCCAAGAACGGCGGCCCGCGTGCTGTGCTGCGCACTGCGCAAATCGCCGAGGCCGCCGGTATCGGCCTGTATGGCGGCACCATGCTCGAGGGCTCGATCGGCACCCTGGCCTCGGCCCACGCCTTCCTTACCTTGCGCCAACTGACCTGGGGCACCGAGCTGTTCGGCCCGCTGCTGCTGACCGAAGAAATCGTCAACGAGCCGCCGCAATATCGCGACTTCCAGCTGCACATTCCCCGTACCCCAGGCCTGGGCCTGACCCTGGACGAACAGCGCCTGGCGCGCTTCGCCCGTCGCTGATCAGCAAACAAGGAGATAATCATGCTGTTCCACGTGAAGATGACCGTGAAACTGCCGGTGGACATGGACCCGGCCAAGGCTACCCAGCTCAAGGCCGATGAAAAGGAACTGGCCCAGCGCCTGCAACGTGAAGGGACTTGGCGCCACCTGTGGCGCATTGCCGGGCACTACGCAAACTACAGCGTGTTCGATGTGCCCAGCGTCGAGGCGTTGCACGACACCCTGATGCAACTGCCGTTGTTCCCGTACATGGACATCGAGGTCGACGGCCTGTGCCGGCATCCCTCGTCGATCCACAGCGACGACCGCTGATACGCACCTGTCTACCTGACAAGAACAATATGAGGTACGCCCGATGACCGTGAAAATTTCCCACACTGCCGACATTCAAGCCTTCTTCAATAAAGTGGCGGGCCTGGACCACGCCGAAGGCAACCCACGCTTCAAGCAGATCATCCTGCGTGTGCTGCAAGACACCGCGCGCCTGGTCGAAGACCTGGAAATCACCGAAGACGAGTTCTGGCACGCCATTGATTATCTCAACCGCCTGGGTGGCCGTAACGAAGCCGGCCTGCTGGCTGCAGGCCTGGGCATCGAGCACTTCCTCGACCTGCTGCAGGACGCCAAGGATGCCGAAGCCGGCCTGGGTGGCGGCACCCCGCGTACCATCGAAGGCCCGCTGTATGTCGCCGGGGCGCCGCTGGTACAAGGCGAAGCGCGCATGGACGACGGCACCGACCCAGGGGTGGTGATGTTCCTGAAAGGCCAGGTGTTCGACGCCGAAGGCAAGCCGCTGGCCGGCGCCACCGTCGACCTCTGGCACGCCAACACCCAAGGTACTTATTCGTACTTCGACTCGACCCAGTCCGAGTACAACCTGCGCCGCCGCATCATCACCGATGCCGAGGGCCGCTACCGTGCGCGCTCCATCGTGCCATCGGGGTATGGCTGCGACCCGCAGGGCCCGACCCAGGAATGCCTGGACTTGCTCGGGCGTCATGGCCAGCGCCCGGCGCATGTGCACTTCTTCATCTCGGCACCCGGGCACCGCCATCTGACCACGCAGATCAACTTCGAGGGTGACAAGTACCTGTGGGACGACTTTGCCTACGCCACCCGTGACGGGCTGATCGGCGAGCTGCGTTTTGTCGAGGATGCTGCGGCGGCGCGTGACCGCGGCGTTCAAGGCGCGCGTTTTGCCGAACTGGCGTTCGACTTCCACCTGCAGGGGGCCACGGCGGTGGAGGCCGAGGCACGCAGCCACCGGCCGCGTGCGTTGCAGGAAGGCTGAAACCGTTGAGGCTGCTGTGCAGCCCGTTCGCGGCACAAGGCCGCGAAAGGGGCGCACAGCGCCCCCAAAATGCTGACCATTTTTCGCTGTGTTTTTGCCTGGGCCTTTCCGTGCGGGGAGGGCCCGGGCTTTTTGCTGTTAGGCCCGGTGATCTAGAATCGACCTTTTGCCTGAGCCCCACCCCATGCTGCCCATTGCGCTGCTGCCAACCACCGCTGACCAGGCCCCGCTGATCCGCAACCTCTACCAGTTCTATTCCTACGAGTCCTCCGACTGGGAGCAGGAGGACGTCGAAGTGGACGGCCGCTTCTATATCCACGACGAGCACCTGCACCGCTACTGGCAGGACGACGGCTGGGGCGCCTACCTGGTGCTGGCGGACGGCTTCATCGCCGGCTTCGTACTGGTGGAACGCAGCGAATTGCCGGGCATCGAAGCGCTGGAACTGGCTGACCTGTTCATCCTGAAAAAGTACCGCCGCCAGGGCATCGGCCAGGCGGTGGCGTTGCAGCTGCTGGGCGGCGAGGGCGACTGGTTGCTGCGGTGCTACGCACATGATGCCCCGGCCGTGGCGTTCTGCAAGGCCGTGCTGGCGAACCTGTCGCGCCCGGCGCAGGCCATTGCCCTGGCTGATGAACCGGACCTGCTCAGTTTCCTGGTAAGCGGCGCCCGCCATTGAGGGCTTGCCCGCCTTCGTTCGTCCTTGAAGAGGAATAGCGACATTTTTGTGAGCTACTTCACAAAATCGTCATGAGCGGCATAATGCCATCAACGCTTTCAAAAACCCGGCCACTGCTTGCCGGGGTCCCTTTTCATGCGCTTCGAAGGTTCAGGTAAAGTTCATGTCGTTAGTCGCAAGCCCCGACATCATGTACCGGCTATTGATTCAGAGTGTGGTGGACTATGCCATCTACATGCTCACCCCCGAAGGTGTCGTCGCCAACTGGAACCCCGGCGCTCAGCGTGCCAAGGGGTACCACGCCGAGGAAATCGTCGGCCAGCATTACTCTCTGTTCTACACCGATGCCGAGCGCGCCGCCGGGTTGCCCGCGCATAACCTGGAGCAGGCGCGCAGCACCGGGCGCTTTGAAGAGATCGGTTCACGCCTGCGCAAGGATGGCTCGGCCTTCCACGCCCATGTGGTGATCGACGCCGTGTACGACGATGCCGGCCAACTGGTGGGGTTTGCCAAGGTTACCCGCGACATTTCCGAACGCCGCCGTCAGGAGCTGGAGCTGCTGCAGGCCAAGGAACTGGCCGAGCAGTACAGCCAGGAAATGGCCAAGCTTTCGCAGTTCCTGGATTCGGTCATTGCCAATATCCCCGCCAGCGTCATCGTCCAGGACCTGGAAAGCCAGCGTATCCTGCTGGCCAACCAGCAGGCCGAGCGCCTGTTCGGCGGGCCAGAGCGCAGCATGATCGGCCAACTGCCTGGCGAGTGCCTGAGCCCGGCGGCTGCCGACTACCTTGAGCAGCAACTGGCCCGTGGTGCCCGTAGCACCAAGGGCCATGCTGCCGAGACCCGGGTCGACACCGCCCGTGGCCCGCGTACCCTGCGCAGCCGTACCTTGCTCAGCCAGAACCGCGAAGGCCAGGCTGATTACGTGCTGTTTGTTGCCGAAGATGCCACCGAGGAACTGGCCGCTCACGCGCAGATCCACCACATGGCGCACCATGACGCGCTCACCGGGCTGCCCAACCGCACGCTGTTCAACGAACGCCTGCGCCAAGCGCTGGTGCGTGGCAGCGAGAACGCCAAGCTGACCGCTGCACTGTGCCTGGACCTGGACAACTTCAAGAACATCAACGATTCCCTGGGCCATGCCTTCGGCGACAAGTTGTTGCGTGAGTTGGGTAAGCGCCTGCGCCGTGAGCTGCGTGAACACGACACCCTGGCCCGCCTGGGCGGTGACGAGTTTGCCGTGGTGCTGACCGGGCTTGATGGCCGCGATGCCGCGTGCAACACCGCGCAGCGCCTGATCAATGCCATTTGCCCGCCGTTCCAGATCGAAGGCCACCAGTTCACGGTGGGGGTGAGCATCGGCGTTGCCATTGCCCCCGATGACAATGACCAGGCCGAGCAGTTGCTCGGCTATGCCGACATGGCGCTGTACGAGGCCAAGCGCAACGGGCGAAACCGCTACGAGTGCTTCGAGGTGGAACTGGACGTTGCAGCCCGCCAGCGCCGCCTGGTGGAAACCGACCTGCGTACTGCGCTGCACCTGGGCCAGCTGCAACTGCACTACCAACCGGTGGTCGACCAGCAGACCCATTGCATCACTGGCTACGAGGCTTTGCTGCGCTGGGAGCACCCGAGCCGTGGCATGGTGATGCCCATGGACTTCATCCCCATTGCCGAGGAAACCGGGTTGATTCATGAGCTGGGCACCCGGGCCTTGAACCTGGCCTGCCAGGAAGCGGCCAGCTGGGACAGCGAGCAGACGGTGTCGGTCAACCTGTCGCCGGTGCAGTTCAAGAATGCCAACCTGGTGCAGGTTGTGGCCTTGGCCCTGGCCGACTCGGGCCTGCCGGCGCAGCGCCTGGAACTGGAAATCACCGAGTCGGTGCTGCTGGGTAACAGCGAGGAAAACGTGCGCACCTTGCGCGCGCTGAAAGACCTGGGCGTGTCCATTTCGCTGGACGATTTCGGCACCGGCTATTCATCGCTCGGCTACCTGCGGTCGTTCCCGTTCGACCGGATCAAGATCGACAAGTCGTTCGTGCATGACATGTGCGAAAGCCGTGAGGCGATGTCGATCATCCGTGCCATTACCGACCTGTCCAACAGCCTGATGATCAAGACCACGGCCGAGGGGGTGGAGTCGGAAGAGCAGATGCGCCGGCTGGCGGCGGAAGGGTGCTCGCATTTCCAGGGCTACCTGTACGGGCGGCCGGCACCGGCAAGTGAGCGGTTGAAGCAGGTCATTACGCCAGGCTGACGGCTCACGCAGCCCATTGTGGGGGTAATTGTCTTGCTCAAATTTTAAGAGCTTGTGCAATCCTTGTGGGAGCGGGCATGCCTGCGAACACCGGCGCAGCCGGTGCCAGCCACCGAGTTGGCTTCTTCGCGGGCACGCCCGCTCCCACAAGGTCCGTGTCGCGCTTACGAATTTCAGCTATTCCAGTCTGGCGCAAACGGCGGGCTCACCACCCGCTGATCTTTCGGCAACTGGGCAATCGCCGCGCGATCCTCGTCGTCCAGTTGCACGTTCAATGCTGCCAGGTTGGCCAGCTGGTTCTCGCGGCTACTGGCCTTTGGAATCGCCGCCACACCGTCCTGGTCCAGCAACCACTTCAGCGCCACCTGGCTGGGCAGCACGCCGTGCTTGCGGGCAATCGCCTGGATCACCGGCTGCGCCGCCGCCTGGCCGCGGGCCAGCGGGGTGTAGGCGGTAAGCAACAGGTCATGGTGGCGGGCATAGTCCAGCAGCGGTTGCTGGCCGAGCAGCACGTGGTATTCCACCTGGATCGCCGACAACGGCGCCCCCAGGATTTCCACCACCTGGCGCAGCAGGCCCAGCGGGAAGTTGGCCACACCAATGTGGCGCGCCTTGCCCTCGTCACGCAGCGCTACCAAGGTGTCGATGCTGCGTGCCAGGTCCCAGTCCTTGCCGGGCCAGTGAATGTGGAACAGGTCGACCTGCTCGGTGCCCAGGGCGCGCAGGCTGTCTTCCAGCGACTGGCGCATGGCCTTGGGCTCCAGGCGGTCCCACCACACCTTGGTGGTGAGGTGGATCTGCTCGCGTGGCACGTCGCTGTCGCGCAGGGCCTGGCCAACGGCCGCTTCGTTTTCGTAGGCGGTGGCAGTGTCGATGTGCCGGTAACCCACGTCCAGCGCCTGGTGCACGGCCTGGGTACATTCGGTGCCGGTCATTGGCCAGGTGCCCAGGCCGATTGCTGGCAGGTCCAGACCGCTACGGGTGGTGAGCCTTTGCATGTAAATTCCTTGTAGGGTGTGCAGGGTTCGCACTCGATGGTGGGTGATCAGCGAGGCGCGGGCCATGCGTTCAAGGCACAAAGTGGTCGATCAGCGAACAGTAATTGCAGCCGGCGTGGACAAGCGGCAAATGAACTTCCTTATGCTGCGGCATCTCTTCTAGAATTCGAGCAGTCGCATCCGCCAGGCCACGCCTGTGCGGCCTTCCCTGGGCTTGCCTGCTGGCGCGCCGTCATCGAGAGAGCCATGAGTTCCAGTACACCGCTGTCCGGCGTCAACCAACCCCTGCGCGGCATCGCCTTGGTGGTGGTGGCGACGTTGCTGTTTGCCAGCCACGATGCCTTGTCCAAATTCCTCGGCGGCCTGTACCCGATCGTCATGGTGGTGTGGGCCCGGTACGTGGTGCATACGCTGCTGATGGCCGGCATCTTCCTGCCCAAGTCAGGCCTTAACGTGCTGCGTACGCGCCGCCCGGTGTTGCAGACGCTGCGGGCCTTGAGCCTGCTGAGCACCAGCCTGCTGTTTACCACTGGCCTGCAATACCTGCCGCTGGCCGAGGCCACTGCGGTCAACTTTCTTGCCCCGGTGCTGGTCACCGCGTTATCGGCACCTTTGTTGAAAGAACGGGTGACGGTGGGGCAGTGGGTGGCGGTGGTGATGGGCTTTATCGGCGTGCTGGTGGTGGTGCACCCGGGTGGAGCGATGTTCACCCCGGCAATCCTGTACCCGTTCGGCTCTGCGCTGGGCTTCTGCTTCTATCAGTTGCTGACGCGCATCCTCGCAGCCCATGACAGCCCGACCACCAGCAACTTCTATGCAGGGCTGTGCAACACCTTGGCGATGAGTGCGCTGGTGCCGTTCTTCTGGGAGACGCCGCGTTGGGACCATGCGCTGCTGATGCTGGCGCTGGGTGGCTTTGGCATGACTGCACACCTGCTGCTGACCCAGGCTTTCCGCCATGCAGCCCCGGCGTTGCTGGCGCCGTTCAGCTATTGCCAGATCGTGTTTGCCGGGCTGCTGGGGGTAATTATCTACAGGCAGGTGCCGGATACCCTGAGCCTGGTGGGTATTTCGGTGATCTGCCTCAGTGGGCTGGGCGCGGCGTGGATGCAGCGCAAGAAGTGAGTGATTAGCTACCGGGCCATGAACTGCAGGATGCGTTCGCGTAGCCAGCGCTCGGCCGGGTCGTTGTCCTGGGCGCCGCTCCAGACCATCGACAGTTCGGCCTCGGTGATGTCGAACGGCGCCGGGTCGGCGCGCAGGCTACCGTCGTCGGCCAGGGCGCAGGCGGCGTAGTCCGGCACGGTGGCAATCAGCTCGGTGTTGCGCAGCAGGGCGCGCAGGCTGCCGAACTGCGGCACCGCCAGCACCACCTTGCGGCAACGGCCGATGCGCGCCAGGTCCAGGTCGATGTTGCCGCTCATGTCGCCGGAGAACGACACCATCACATGCGGGCGCGCGCAGTATTCGTCGAGGGTAAGCGGGCCGGGGCGGTCGTCGGCGCGCAGCACGCGCACGCCGATGTCGCGCAGCTTGCGGCGTTTGGCCGTGGCTGGCAGGTCGGTGGTGTAGCTCACACCTACCGAGATTTCGCCGCTGGCCAGCAGGCCTGGCATCAACAGGAAGTTGGCCCGGCGCACCACCACACTGATATCCGGGGCTTCTTCGCGCAGGGCCTGCAGCAAGGCCGGGAACAGGCCGAACTCGGCATCGTCCGACAGGCCCAGGCGGAACACATTGCAGCTGCTGGCCGGGTCGAATTCGCGGGCGCGGCTGATGGCGGCGGAAATCACGTCCATCGCTGGCGCCAGTTCGGCAAAGATCTGCAGGGCCCTTGGCGTGGGTTCCATGGCCCGGCCACTGCGGATCAGCAACGGGTCGTCGAACAGCTCGCGCAGGCGGGCGAGGGCGGCGCTGACGGTGGACTGAGTGATGAACAGCTTTTCACCGACACGGGTCAGGTTGCGTTCGATCATCAGGGCTTCGAACAGCACCAGCAGGTTCATGTCGACGCGGCGCAGGTCGTTGCGGTTCATTGGGCTCAGGTTCCGGATATAGAGGGCTTGGCGGTGTATTGAAGCACGCCGCTGGCTTGCTTGCCTTGTATGAATGTGCCGGCCTCTTAGCGGTTCACCCGCGAAGAGGCCAGCACAAGCAAACCTGACAGAGCCAGCCTATCAACCCCTAACAGCCACTCTATTAGAACTCTGCCCAAGCTCGTCTAGTCTTTCCCGTGGCCCCGTGTAGACCTGATGAGGGGTAGCACGAGCCCACACGCTCGGCTGAAAGAACACCTGGCATAGACCGGAAATCTGGATAACCGACCCAAAGGTACCCGCAGATGTCGAACGAATCGAAATGCCCGTTCCATCAAACCGCAGGTGGCGGCACCACCAACCGTGACTGGTGGCCTGACCAGCTCAACCTTCGCATTCTTCACCAGCATTCGTCGAAATCCAGCCCCGATCCGGACTTCGATTATGCCAAGGCGTTCAAGAGCCTCGACTTCCAGGCCCTGAAGCAAGACCTGACCGCCTTGATGACCGACTCGCAGGACTGGTGGCCCGCCGACTTCGGCCACTACGGTCCGTTGTTCATCCGCATGGCCTGGCATAGCGCGGGCACCTACCGCATCGGCGATGGCCGGGGTGGCGCGGGTTCTGGCCAGCAACGTTTCGCCCCTTTGAACAGCTGGCCGGACAACGTCAGCCTCGACAAGGCCCGGCGCCTGCTGTGGCCGATCAAGCAGAAATACGGCAACAAGATTTCCTGGGCCGACCTGATCGTGCTCACGGGTAACGTTGCCCTCGAATCCATGGGCTTCAAGACCTTCGGTTTCTCTGGCGGGCGCGCCGATGTGTGGGAGCCGGACGAAGATGTGTATTGGGGCTCGGAAAAGGTCTGGCTGGGCGGCGATACCCGCTACGGCAAGGAACAGGTCAAGGCCCAGCCGCCAGGCCAGGGTGACCTGGTGGCCGAGCCGGCCAAGCACGGCGAAGAACAGAATCGTGACCTGTCGGCCGAGCGGAACCTGGAAAACCCGCTGGCCGCCGTGCAGATGGGCCTGATCTACGTGAACCCGGAAGGCCCGGAAGGTAACCCCGACCCCGTGGCCTCGGGCAAGGACATCCGTGAAACCTTTGGCCGCATGGCCATGAACGATGAAGAAACCGTGGCGCTGATCGCCGGCGGCCACGCCTTTGGCAAGACCCACGGTGCCGGCCCTGCGGACAACGTCGGCCCCGAGCCGGAAGCTGCGGGCCTTGAGCTGCAGGGCCTGGGTTGGCCCAACAAGTTTGGTACCGGCAAAGGCGGGGATACCATCACCAGCGGCTTGGAAGTGACCTGGACTTCTACCCCGACCAAGTGGAGCAACGAGTACCTCAACAACCTGTTCAACTTTGAGTGGGAATTGACCAAGAGCCCGGCCGGTGCGCACCAGTGGCGGCCGAAAGAGGGCAAAGGCGCAGGCACCGTGCCGGATGCCCACGATCCGGGCAAGAAACACGCACCGTCGATGCTTACTTCCGACCTGGCGCTGCGTTTCGACCCGCTCTACGAGCCGATCGCCCGTCGCTTCAAGGACAACCCGGACCAGCTGGCGGATGCCTTCGCCCGTGCCTGGTACAAGCTGATCCACCGCGACATGGGCCCGCTGGCCCGTTACCTGGGCCCGGAAATGCCCAACGAAGAGTTGCTGTGGCAAGACCCGTTGCCCAAGGCAGACCCAGCCACGATCAGCGAGCAAGACATCGCAGATCTCAAGACCAAGATCCTGGCTTCGGGCTTGAGCGTGGGCGAACTGGTCTCCACCGCGTGGGCATCCGCGTCGACTTTCCGTGGCTCCGACAAGCGCGGTGGGGCCAATGGCGCCCGCCTGCGCCTGGCACCGCAGAAGGACTGGGCTGCAAACCAGGGTGTAGATAAGGTGCTGGCGGCGCTGGAAAAGATCCAGGGCGAGTTCAACAACGGCGGCAAGAAGGTTTCTCTGGCCGACCTGATCGTGCTGGCCGGTACTGCAGCCGTTGAAAAAACCGCCAGGGACGCCGGTTACACGGGCAGCGTAGGGTTCCGCCCGGGCCGCGTCGATGCGTCTCAGGCGCAGACCGATGTCGAGTCGTTTGCCGTGCTGGAGCCGTTGGCCGATGGCTTCCGCAACTTCACCAAGGCCCGCTATAGCGTCAAGGCTGAGAAGCTGCTGCTGGACAAGGCCCAGTTGCTGACGCTGACGGCGCCGGAGCTGACCGTGCTGATTGGCGGCCTGCGCGTGCTGGGCGCCAACCATGGCGGCAGCAAGCAGGGCGTGTTCACCGACAAGCCCGGCACCCTGAGCAACGACTTCTTCCGCAACCTGCTGGACATGGGCGTGGAATGGAAGCCGACCTCGGCGGACAACGAGGCCTTCGAAGGCCGCGACCGCAAGACCGGGCAGGTGAAGTGGAGTGGTAGCCGGGTTGACCTGGTGTTTGGTTCGCATGCCCAGCTGCGGGCGTTGAGCGAGGTGTATGGCAGCAGTGATGGGGGTGACAAGTTCGTGCGGGACTTTGTGGCCGCCTGGCAGAAGGTCATGGAACTGGATCGTTTTGACCTGAAGTAACGGTGTTGCGGGGGGCGCGTTGCGCCCCATTCGCGGGCTTGCCCGCTCCCACAGGTACAGCGCAGCCTCTCAAGGCGGTGAAAATCCTGTGGGAGCGGGCAAGCCCGCGAATGGACTGCAGAGCAGCCCCTTGGCCCTGGTGATCCCGCCAATTCCAGGTCGGATAGATACAAAAGCGTCCTCGTCGGTTCTGTTGCAATGCTTCTCAGGCGGCCGGCCTGAACAGCGTGCTCACAACGACAAGGAACCCCGACCATGCAAATGCCCAAGACCCTGAAAATCCGCAATGGCGACAAGGTGCAGCCGACCTTTTCGGCGCAGGAATATGCAGCCCGCCACGCCCGGCTGCGGGCCTACATGGCCGAGCAGGACATTGAAGCGGCGATCTTCACGTCGTATCACAACGTCAACTACTACAGCGACTTCCTCTACTGCTCGTTCGGCCGCCCGTATGCGCTGGTGATCACCCAGGACAAAGTCGTCTCGATCAGCGCCAATATCGATGGCGGGCAGCCCTGGCGGCGCACGGTCGGCACTGACAACATCGTCTACACCGACTGGCAACGCGACAACTACTTCGTTGCCATCCAGCAGGCGCTGCCGCTGGCCTCGCGCATCGGCGTCGAACACGACCACCTCAACCTGCAGAACCACGCCAAGCTGGCCGCCTGCTACCCCAAAGCCGAGTTGTTGGACATTGGCGCGCCGTGCATGCGCATGCGCATGATCAAGTCGGCTGAGGAGCAGGCGCTGATCCGCCACGGTGCGCAGGTGGCCGACATTGGCGGTGCGGCGGTGGTCGAGGCGCTGCGCGAGCAGGTGCCGGAGTATGAAGTAGCGCTGCATGCCACCCAGGCGATGGTCCGTGAAATTGCCAGGCGCTTCCCCGATGCGGAGCTGATGGACACCTGGACCTGGTTCCAGTCAGGGCTCAACACCGATGGCGCGCACAACCCGGTGACCAGCCGTCGCGTCGGCAAGGGTGAAATCCTTAGCCTCAACTGTTTCCCGATGATCGCTGGCTACTACACCGCGCTGGAGCGCACACTGTTCCTCGACCATTGCCCGGATCAATACCTGCGCCTTTGGCAGGCCAACGTGGAGGTGCACGAGGCTGGGTTGAAACTGGTACGTCCAGGCATGCGCTGCAGCGACATCGCCCGTGAACTGAACGAAATCTTCCTGCGCCACGACCTGCTGCAGTACCGCACCTTTGGCTATGGCCACTCGTTCGGCACCTTGAGCCACTACTACGGCCGCGAAGCGGGGCTGGAGCTGCGCGAAGACATCGACACGGTGCTGGAGCCTGGCATGGTGGTGTCGATCGAACCGATGATCATGCTGCCCGAGGGGCGACCGGGGGCGGGCGGGTACCGCGAGCATGACATCCTGATCGTCAATGACAACGGCGCCGAGAACATCACCAGGTTCCCGTATGGGCCGGAGCACAACATCATTCGCAAATAAAGACCGCAGCTGGCCTCATCGCCGGCAAGCCAGCGCCTTGCAGATACTGCACAGCATGCAATGCCTGTGGAGTCCCGTGTGGGGGCTGGCTTGCCGGCGATGAGGCCAACCCGGACAACAAAAATATCACTGTATGACCACCAGACCCTGCCTCCAATTAAAAGAACCAGAGGGTACCCGTCATGTCCAGCACCACACTTGACCCATCCGCCGTCGCCGGTCCCGCACACAACGCCGAACGCCAGGCCCTGCGCAAGGCCGCCCGGGCCAGTTTCATGGGCAACTTCGTCGAGTGGTTCGACTACGCCGCTTACGGCTACCTGGCCACCATCATCGCCGCCACCTTCTTCCCGCAGACCGACAAGAGCACCGGCCTGCTGGCAACCTTCGCCGTGTTTGCCCTGTCGTTCCTGGTCCGCCCGCTAGGCGGTATCGTCTGGGGGCACTTTGGCGACCGCCATGGTCGGCGCAACGCACTGTCGTGGTCGATCCTGATCATGTCGGTATCGACCTTCTGCATCGGCCTGCTGCCTGGTTATGCGCAAATCGGTTTGTGGGCGCCGGCGCTGCTGTTGCTGATCCGCCTGGTGCAGGGTTTTTCTGCGTCGGGCGAGTACGCCGGTGCTGCGGCGTTCCTGGCCGAATACGCGCCGCCCGGCCGGCGTGGCCTGTACACCAGTATCGTGCCGGCCAGCACGGCAGCGGGGTTGCTGTTTGGTGCGGCGTTCGTGGCGGTACTGCACGAACTGCTCAGCAGCGAAGCCCTGCATGAATGGGGCTGGCGCCTGCCGTTCCTGCTGGCGGCGCCGTTCGGCCTGGTGGGGCGCTATATCCGCATGAGCCTGCAGGACACGCCCAAGTTCCTGGAGATGGAGCAGCGCCTGGAACACAAGGCCGGCATGGGCCCGACGCCGCTGCGCGAGCTGCTGGGCCAGCACCGCCGCAGCCTGGCCATCGGCATTGGCGTTACTTGCCTGAACGCGGTGGCGTTCTACCTGCTGCTCAGCTACATGCCGACCTACCTGTCCAGTGAAATGGGCATGAGCGAGCGGGATTCATTCATTGCTTCGACAGTATCGCTCGCCACTTATATTGGCTTGATCTTCCTGATGGGGCGGCTGTCCGACCGGTTTGGCCGCAAGACCATGCTGGTGGTGGCTTCGCTGTTGTTCCTGGGGCTGACCGTGCCGTTGTTCCGCCTGCTTGACGGGCAACCGCTGCTGGTCATCCTGGCGATCCAGATTTGCTTCGGGGCGATACTGGCAATGAACGACGGAACCTTGCCGTGCCTGCTGGCCGAGATCTTCCCGACCCGGGTGCGCTTCAGTGGGTTTGCCCTCAGCTTCAATGTGGCCAACGCGCTGTTTGGCGGGACTGCACCGTTCATTGCTACCTGGCTGATTCAGGTGACTGGCAGCAAGCTGGCGCCGGCGGGGTATTTGCTGGCAGCAGCACTGGTGGCACTGGTAGCCATGCTGATGTGTCGGGAGACCGCACATTCCGCCCTGGAGGATTAACTAACCTGTACCGGCCTTTTCGCGGGCATGCCCGCTCCCACAGGAACCCCACACATTCGAGCACTGTGGTGTCCCTGTGGGAGCGGGCATGCCCGCGAAGAGGCCGGTAAAACCAGTAAAAACTTGAATTAATGCAGCGAAGCCTGCCGTCGCTCCCCCAGCGGTGACAAGCCAAAGAACCGGCTGTAACTCTTGGAAAAATGCGCCGGCGAGCTGAACCCGCAGGCCAGCGCCACCTCGCGCACCTGGACATCGCTGCGCAGCAGCAACTCCCGCGCCCGCGACAGCCGCAGCTCCAGGTAATACTGGCTGGGCGTGCGCTGCAGGTACTTGTGGAACAGCCGCTCCAGCTGGCGCACGGTCACCTCGTTGAGGCTGGCAAGCTCCTCGAGCCCCAGTGGTTCCTCCAGGTTGGCCTCCATGATCGCCACCACCTGGCTCAGCTTGGGTTGGGCGCTGCCAAGCAGGGTGCGCAGCGGTACCCGCTGGCGATCGCGCTCGCCCCGCACCCGGTCGCACAGCAACAGCTCTGCCGCCTTGGCCGCAATGTCCTGGCCCCCGGGTTCGCGGGCCACCAGTTGCAGCATCATGTCCATGGCTGCCACACCGCCCGAGCAGGTATAACGGTCGCGGTCCAGTTCGAACAGCTGGCTGGAAATGACAATGCCGGGGAAGTGCGCCTGCAATGTCGGCAGGTCTTCCCAGTGGATGGTGCAGCGGTAGCCTTTGAGCAGTTCGGCCTTGGCCAGCAAGTAGCTACCGGTGCAGATACCGCCCAATGGCAGGTGCTGGCGGGCCAGCTTGCGCAACCAGTCGATCAGCGGGCGGCTGCTACGGCCACGGTCGATCGGGTTGGCGCCGACCACCAGCAACGTGTCCAGCTCCGGAGCGTTGGCGATGCTGTAGTCGGGCAGTACCCGCATGCCGTTGCTGGCGACCACGGGTGCCTCGTCCGCGGCAATCAGCACGCTGCGAAACAGAGGCTTGCGCGCGGCCAGGTTGGCCATGCGCAGGGTTTCCACCGCCGACGCCAGGCCGATGGTGGTGAAATTGGGCAAAATCAGAAAGCCGAAGGTCTTTACGGAACAACTCTTTACAATAGACGGCGACAGGTTTGTAGAAGCGGGGTGGACCATTGCGCTGTTCCTGTGCAAGCTGAGGCAGAGTTCGTCAGGGGCAGAAAGAAATACAGCCTCGCGTGGTTCTTGTTGTTATAGGTCGTTGCCGGGTTGATCTTACACCCCGGGCGCAGCGGCCAGGAATGGCCCCGCCGGCTGGCAGGGCCGACAGTGATTGCACAGAGAAGGTGATCGTTCGTGAACCCCGAATCCATGCTGGCGGCATTGCCAGGCTACGCCATATCGCCCGAGTCGATCCAGGTGCTGCCCGATGCCAAGGCATACCGCGCCTGCCTGCTCGAGCGCATCCGCACCGCGACCCGGCGCATCGTCATCGTCGCACTGTACCTGCAGGAAGACGAGGCCGGCCAGGAAGTGCTGGATGCCTTGTACCAGGCCAAGGCCGAGCGGCCAGGCCTGGAAATCACCATCGTGGTCGACTGGTTCCGTGCCCGCCGTGGTCTGCTGGGGGGCGGGCGTCAGCCGGGTAACGCTGCCTGGTATCAGGCCCAGCGCCAGTTGCGCGGGCTGGATATCGTCATTCACGGGGTACCGGTGCAGACCCGCGAGCTGTTCGGCGTGCTGCACTTGAAGGGCAGCATCATCGACGATTGCGTGATCTACACCGGCGCCAGCCTGAACAACGTCTACCTGCACCGCTTCGACCGCTATCGCCTGGACCGCTACCACCTGTTCCAGTCGCCGGGGCTTGCCGACGCCATGGTCGACCTGGTACAGCGCCTGTTGCACCACACCGCCACACCACGCCTCGACTTGCCTGCACAACCTGCCACCCGAAGCCTGCGCGGCGATATCCGGCGCTTGCGAGCGCGGTTGCGGCGCATGGCCTACGAGGCACCAGCCAGCGTGGCAGGGCAGGGGTTGCGGGTGATTCCGCTGCTGGGCGTGGGCCGTGGCAACCCGTTGAACCGGGCAATGTGCGCCCTGTTGGCGGCGGCGCGCACGCAACTCATCATCAGTACGCCGTATTTCAACCCGCCGCGTGTGGTCATGCGCGAGCTTGACCATGCGCTGGAGCGGGGGGTGCACGTCGAGCTGATCGTCGGTGACCGCACGGCCAACGACTTCTATATCGCCCCGGGTGAGCCGTTCAGTGCCAGTGGCGCCTTGCCTTATCTGTACGAAGACAACCTGCGTGCCTTCGCCCGACGCCGCCATGCGGCGATTGCCAGCGGCCAGCTACAAGTGCGGATCTGGAACGATCCCGGGCATACCTTCCATGCCAAGGGCGTGTGGGCCGACCAGCGCTATTCGCTGCTGACCGGGAACAACCTGAACCCGCGCGGGTTCAACCTGGACCTGGAAAACGGCCTGCTGATCGATGACCCGCAAGGGCAATGGCTGGCGCCACGGGAAGCGGAGCTGACCGAGCTACGCCGGCATGCGCCGAAGATTGCCTCGGCAGAGGCCTTGGGGGTGAAGGCCGAACACCCCAAGGAAGTACGCAAGCTTCTGCGGCGGTTGCGTTTTAGCCGGTTGGAGCCGTTGATCAAGCGGGTGCTCTGATGATTTGTCGGGTGCGCTCTTCGCAGGAGCGTCCCGGCAAGGCCGCTCCTACAGAGACCGTGCCGGTTCGGTCGCTGTGGCTATCTCGGCTTTCTTCTTGCTTTGCGGCTTGAGCCGCGACACGGCAAACAGCACCACTGCCAGCCCGATGACCTGGTACAGCGAAATCTCTTCACTCAAGAGTGCCCATGACGCCAACACCGTCAGCACCGGCCCCAGGTTGCCCACTGCCGCAGTGTGAGTCGGCCCGAGCCGCTGGATTGCCAGCGCCACCCAGTAGATCGGCAATACCGTGGAAAACACCGCCATCAACCCGGCGTTGGCCCACACCGCGCCCGGCAACTGCCACAGCTGCCCGACCGGTGCCACCAGCAGGTAATGCGCCAGCACCATCAGCGACGACGCGGTGCCGCACAGCCCGGCCAGGCGCATCGAGCCCATCCGCTTGAGCATCATCCCGGTGCCGGAATAATACAGCGCGTAGGTCACCGCACTGGCGAACACCCACAGCGAGCCCAGCACCACCTGTTGGCCAACCCCGGCGACACTGACGTCGTGGACGAAGGCGATGCCCAGCCCCAGGTAGCACAGGCCCATGGCCGACAAGGTGCGCAGGCTTGGCCGCTCACGCAGGGCGATGGCCTGGAACACCAGCACCAGCGTCGGGTAGGTGAACAGGATCAGCCGCTCGAGCCCGGCGCTGATGTACTGCAAACCATAAAAGTCGAAAAGGCTGGCCAGGTAATAACCCAGCAGCCCAAGCAAGCACACACGCAAACCGTCGCCCAGTTTGAGCGGGGCGCTGCCTTGGCTACTGGCCCATACGAGCCAGGCGAACAACGGTAGCGCCAGCCCCATGCGCATCGCCAGCAGGCTGATGGCGTCCACCGGCCCGGCAGCGTACGCGAGCTTGACGAAAATCGCCTTGAAGCTGAAGCCCAGGGCGGCCAGCACGGCGTACAAGGCGCCGCTCTGCATCTGGCGTTGGATCAGGCTGCGTAATGCGTTCATGGAGTACCCGAAGCAGAAGAATGACAGGGCTTATTCTGAACAGAAGGCGGCTAAGCTAGAATCGCTTTTAATCGAACAGGGTGTTCGCTTTTGGAGAAGCCATGCCATTCGACCTGACTGACCTGCGCCTGCTGCTGGCCATCGCTGCCACAGGCAGCCTGAGCAAGGCGGCTGCCACCTTTCCGGTGGCCGTATCGGCCGCCAGTAATCGCCTGCGCCTGCTGGAAGAGCGCTGCGGGCTGGCGCTGTTCATCCCTAATGCCGCTGGCATGCAGCTAACGCCATCCGGGCGACTGGTGCTCGAGGGCGCGCGAACCGTCCTCGCTGAGGCGCAAAAACTGCAGGGCACCTTGAAAGAGCTGTCTGGTGAGCATCGCATTACCTTGCGCCTGGCGGCTTCCACCGTGACCAACAGCACATTGCTGCCCGCCGTGTTGGGGCCGTTCCTGGCGGACTACCCGGAAGTCGACCTGCAGCTGGTCGAGCACAAGAGCGTGGATGTGCTGCGGGTAGTGGTGGCCAACGAATGCGAGATCGGTGTGTATGACGGCATCCTGAACAGTGAGGGCGTGGTATCGCTGCCGTTTCGCACCGAGCGC
This sequence comes from Pseudomonas sp. YNh, assembly GCF_037993085.1. Classification (NCBI taxonomy): domain Bacteria; kingdom Pseudomonadati; phylum Pseudomonadota; class Gammaproteobacteria; order Pseudomonadales; family Pseudomonadaceae; genus Pseudomonas; species Pseudomonas sp. YNh. The sequence goes on from NZ_JBBMRJ010000014.1 coordinate 67,969, forward strand.
CTGGTGATGCTGGTGCCTGCCGGTCATCCACTGGCCGGGCGCGAGCAGCTACGCCTGGTCGACGCCTTGGGCTTTGCGTTCATCTGCCTCCCGGGTGAGCGGCCGATGCAGCGTTTTGTCGAGGAAATGGCGATGAAGCTGGCCATGCCCCTGAAGGTCCGGGTGCGTGCACCGAGTTTCGAGGCGATCGCTCAGTTGGTGGCACAGCGTGCAGGGGTGGCAATGCTGCCTGAAACAGCGGCCCTTCGCGCCGAACAGGAGCTGCCGGTGCGCAGGGTGGCCCTGGCCGAAAGCTGGGCCACCCTGGAGCTTCGCCTGTGCTTCCGTGACTGGGAGCAATTGAGCTCGCATGGGCGGCAACTGGTGAGTTTTCTCTCCGGGCTTGAGGGGGGCGAGACCACTGCGATTTCTGTAGTGAACACGGTGCCTTGATGTCAAAATGATATTGCCGGCATGCCTCCCTCTACAGGGGCTGGGCTATCATTTGCAGTCAACCGTGCAAGGCCCCTCTGAAAAGTCATCACGAGCGCATACAATCGGGCCTTTTCCTCGTTAACCAGATAGGCCAATGCGTATATGGCGCTAGATCCACCCACGATGCTGACCATTTCGGTCGCCCTGGCAGCGGCGGCTGCCCTGTACCTGGCGATTGAGTGGCGCAGTGTCCGCGAAACCTCACTGCTGTTCTGGAGTGCCGGTTTTGCCACTATTACTGTCGGTTGTATCCTGGCCTTGTTGCGCGGGGTCGGGTTGTTGTTCATCGGCATCTGGTTCGCCAACGGTTTGCTGGTGGTGGCACACTGTTTTTTCCTGATGGGCGTACTGCGCTTTACCCAGGACCGCTTGTCGCGGGCCTGGCTGATGATTGTGGTGGTCTGGTTCGCCTTGCTGTTGTTGCCCGTAGGGCCGCAGTGGTCGAAGGTGATGCTGATGGTCAACTCGTTGCTGGTGGCGGCATTGACGCTGAAGGCCAGCTTCCTGTTGCGGCCCCACGGCAAGTCGCTGAGTGTCGGGGCCGTGCAGCTGCGTTATGTACTGCTGGTTCACGGGCTGTTCTATGTGGCCAAGGCGGTCATTGCGATCACGCCGGGAACGTTGATTGACCTGGCCACCTTTGGCGGGATGATCATTCAGATTTCCCTGGTCGAGGGGGCGATGGCGATCATGCTGATTGCCTTGTCGATGACCGGCACAGTGCGCTATCGGCGCGAGGAGCGGATTGCCCGGCTGGCAGCCCGCGACCCGTTGACCGCGCTGTACAACCGGCGAGCGCTGGAGGTACGGGCAGGGCATTTCTTCAAGGACGTCAGCCCGGCGCAGCCCGGGGCGTTGCTGCTGATCGACATCGACAACTTCAAGCTGGTCAACGACCTGCACGGGCATATCGCCGGGGACCGGTTGCTGATTGCCCTGAGCGAGATGATTCGTACGGTGCTACCCGAGCGCGCGCTGGCCGCGCGGTTGGGCGGCGATGAGTTCGTCATCTTGTTGAGCGGGGCGAGTAGCGAGCGGGTCATGGAGCTGGGTGGGTTTTTGCGTGAGCAATTTCAGCAGTATGCCAGCAAGACCGTGCCTACGCCGCACGCGGTTACCTTGAGCATCGGCGTGAACCTGTTCGACCAGCCGCCGGCGAGCCTGGCGGCGTTGATCGAGCAGGGGGATGTGGCCTTGTACCAGTCCAAACGCAGTGGGCGCGATAGCATTCGGTTTGTTGAGCGGCCGATGGCTGACCTCAACCAATAGACTAATGGGGCTGCGCAGCAGCCCCATTAGCCTGGGATGACTGTTCAGGCAGCGGGTGTCAGGTTACTACCTGGTAGCACGGCACATACGCTGCGCCGCCGGGCAGTTTCATGCGGTGCTGGTCGACGAAGGCCTGTAGCAGCCGGCCCAGGGGGTCCAGTACAGCGCTGTCGCCGTGGATCTGATACGGGCCGTGTTCCTCGATCAGGCGGATGCCTTTGTCCTTGACGTTCCCGGCAACGATGCCCGAAAAAGCCCGGCGCAGGTTGGCAGCCAGTTCATGGGGTGGCAGCTCGCGGCGCAGGTCCAGCTCGGCCATGGCCTGGTGGGTCGGGTCGAACGGGCGCTGGAAGCTCTCTTCGATCTTCAGCAGCCAGTTGAAGTGGAAGGCGTCGTTGCGCTCACGGCGGAACTGCTTGACCTCCTTGAGCCCTTCGACCATGTGCCGGGCAACTTCGGCCGGGTCATCAATGATGATTTTGTACAAGCAGTGCGCCGCCTCGCCCAGGGTGGCGCCGACGAAGGCATGCAATTGTTGCAGGTAAGGCTCGGCGCTGCGCGGGCCGGTGAGCACCACCGGGAACGGCACGTCGTGGTTGTCCGGGTGCATGAGGATGCCCAGCAGGTAGAGGAACTCCTCGGCCGTGCCGGCACCGCCCGGGAAGATAATGATGCCGTGACCGACACGCACGAAGGCTTCCAGGCGTTTCTCGATGTCCGGCAGGATCACCAGCTCGTTGACGATCGGGTTGGGCGCCTCGGCGGCGATGATGCCCGGCTCGGTCAGGCCCAGGTAGCGGCTGCCATGCATGCGCTGCTTGGCGTGGGCGATGGTGGCGCCTTTCATCGGCCCCTTCATCACGCCAGGGCCGCAGCCGGTGCACACGTCCAGCTTGCGCAGGCCCAGTTCGTGGCCGACCTTCTTGGTGTACTGGTATTCCTCGGTGCTGATCGAGTGGCCGCCCCAGCACACCACCATCTTCGGCTCCACACCCGGGCGCAGGGTGCGCGCGTTGCGCAGCAGGTGGAACACGTAATCGGTGATGCCCTGGGAGCTTTCCAGGTCGATGCGCTGGCTGGCCAGCTCGCTCTCGGTGTAGACGATGTCGCGCAGGGCGCTGAACAGCATTTCACGGGTGCTGGCGATCATTTCGCCATCGACGAAGGCGTCGGCCGGGGCATTCAGCAGCTCCAGACGCACGCCGCGGTCCTGTTGGTGGATTTTAACCTCGAAGTCCTTGTAGGCCTCGAGGATAGTCTTGGCATTGTCGACATGGGCGCCGGTGTTGAGGATGGCCAGGGCGCACTGGCGGAACAGGGTGTAAAGGCTACCGGTACCGACTTCACTCAGTTGCTGCACTTCACGTTGTGACAGCGTTTCCAGGCTGCCTTTGGGGCTGACGGATGCATTGATGACATTGCGTTGAGGCATCTAAGTCTTTCCTGTGCGGGTAAAACATCCTTCTTTGACAACACCATACCGAGAAATGTGGACGGCAACGAGGGGGCTGGTGAAAAACCTTGAGACCGGTTTGGCTTCTTCGCGAGCTTGCCCGCCCTCACAGGTACAGTGCGGATCCCTGTGGAAGCGGGCGAGCCCGCGAAGAAGCCAACCCGGTCCCGATTTATCCCAACAGCTTCTGCACGCCGAGGGTAATTGCCAAGCCACCGCCTACCAGCCACAGGTTCAGAATCGCCCCGGTAGCCAGCGCCTTTGGCCCGGCTTGGCGAATCTGGCTGAAGCGGGTTTCCATACCCAGTGCAGTCATGGCCATGGTCAGGGCAAAAGTGTCGAGGCTGTTCACCGCCTGGGTCACGCTACCCGGCAGTACCTGCAGCGAATTCACCAGCACCAGGGCAAGGAAGCCGAAGGCGAACCAGGGCATCGCAATGCGCCCATTGCCCTGCGCCTGGCCGGCCTTGCGCGAGCGGCTGATCCACAGGCCTACCACCAGCAGTACCGGCACCAGCAGCATCACCCGGGTCATCTTGACGATGGTGGCGATGTGGGTGGCTTCAGGGCTGACGTTACTGGCTGCGCCCACTACTTGAGCGACTTCGTGGATAGTGCCGCCCAGGAAAAGCCCGGCGCCCAGGGTGTCCAGGTGCAGCCAGCCGGCGTTGATGGCCAGCGGGTAGAGGAACATCGACAAGGTGCCGAACAACACCACGCTGCCGACGGCCATGGCGCTCTTGTGCGGGGCACTGCGCAGTGCCGATTCGAAGGCCAGCACGGCGGCGGCGCCACAGATGGCGCTGCCAGCGGCGGTCAGCAGAGCGGTATCGCGGTCCAGCTTGAACAGCTTCATGCCACACCACAGGCCGATCAGCAGGGTGCTGGACACCACCAGCAACGACACGAGCAGCCCCGACCAGCCGACTTCGGCGATTTCCTGCAGGCTGACCCGCAGGCCAAAGAAGGCCACGGCAATGCGCAGCAGGCCCCGGGCCGAAAAGTTTATGCCGGCAGCCCAGCTGGCCGGTACACCATCGCGCAAGGCATTGCCGTACAGCGCGCCGGCGACGATGCCGACAATCAACGGGCTGATGCCCAGGTTGGCGATGGCAGGCAAGGCCGCCAGCTGAGTGACTGCAAGCGCAAAAAGCGCGACGAACAGGATGCCGTTGAGCCGCCCTCGGGTAGAGAGGGTAGGCGAATAAGCGGGGTGGGACGGAACCGTGGCCATGTGAGTCCTCCGGAAAGGTATTTCGACACGGCCTACGTTAATCTGGTTATAAGCTTATAAAAAATCGTAATTTGGAATGGCAAATATCCGTTTAGCTGATATTTTTGAATTATGACCCCAGAACAACTGATAACATTTGCCACTGTCGCCGAGCACGGCAACATCAGCCATGCGGCCCAGGCGCTGCACCTGTCGCAGCCGGCGGTGTCCGGCCAGCTCAAGCTGCTGCAGGAGGCTTTTGGCGAGCCGCTGTATCAGCGTGCCGGCCGTGGTGTGCGGTTGACGGCAGCCGGCGAGCAGTTGCTGGCCCATGCCGAGCGCCTGCGCGAAACCTTCCGCCAGGCCAAGGCACTGCGTGAGGCCATGCGTGGCCTGGAGCGCGGTACCTTGCGTATCGGTGCCAGTACCACACCTGCCAGCTACCTGCTGCCTTACCTGATCGCCGACTTCCATGCCCGCCACCCGGACGTGCTGGTGACTACATCGCACGGCAACACGGCAGAGATCGTCGCTGCGCTGGACAGTGTCGACATCGCCCTGATCGAAGGGCCGCCTGGGCAGGAGTTGCCCTTGGGCACGCAAGTGACGGCCTGGCGCGAGGACGAGATCGTTGCCATCGTGCCCAGTGGTCATCCGCTGGCAGGCAGTGACCAGCAGGCCTTGGCGTCGCTGGGTGCTTACCCGCTGGTGCTGCGCGAGAGCGGCTCGGGAGTGCGGCAGATTGTCGAGCGGGCGTTTGCCCGTGATGGTGTGGCGATGCGCGTAGCGCTGGAAATTGCCGGGGTGGAAGGGGTGAAGGAGGCGGTGCGTGCGGGGATGGGGGTTGGCTTTGTGTCGGCGATGTCCATCCGCCATGAGGATGGGGCACTGCACAGGTTGCAGGTTGCGCCGCAGCCTTTGGTCAGGCGGTTTTCCATTCTGATGCCGCATGCCGCGACGCCATCGCGGGCGGCGGCGCGGTTTCTTGAGTTGTGTGTGGGTATGCAACAGGTCGGTTGACTGTGCCGGCCTTGTGCCGCGAAGAGGCCGGTGCAGGCACCCTCAATTCAGATGAAAGACATGCTTCAGATAAGCTACAAAATTCTCGTCCCGGCATTGCGTCTTGCCCGGGCTGTCGGAAATCTTCGCCACTGGCGCCCCATTGCAGCCGGTCATCTTGATCACCATGTTCATCGGCTCAACCCCTGGGATATCACACGTGAGCTTGGTGCCAATGCCAAAGCTCACATTGATCCGTTCATGCAACGCCCGGTACAGCCCCAGCGCCTTGGCAAAATCCAGCCCGTCGGAAAAGACCAGGGTCTTGCTCCTCGGGTCGATCCCCAGCCGCTCATAGTGGGCAATGGCTTTTTCCGCCCATGCCAGTGGATCGCCCGAGTCGTGCCGCAAGCCATCGAACAGTTTGGCGAAGTACAGATCGAAATCGCCTATGAAGGCATCCATGGTGATGCAGTCGGTTAACGCAATACCTAACAGCCCGCGGTACTCCCGTACCCAGCACTCCAGCGCAGCGGCCTGGCTGTCGACCAGGCGTGGGCCGAGCTGCTGGTGGGCCATGAACCATTCGTGGGCCATGGTGCCGAGTGGCTTGAGCTCGAACTCGCGGGCCAGGTGCACATTGCTGGTGCCGACGAAGCGCCCGGGGAAATCGTGCTTGAGGATGTGCACCACCTCTTCCTGCACGCGGTAGGAGAAGCGCCGTCGGGTTCCGAAGTCCGCCAGCTGGAAGCCGGGCAGCTCATCGGCGCTGGCCTCGGCTTTGAGCCAGTCCAGCTTCTGGTACAGGCGTTCGCCAACTTGCTCGATCACCACTTCGCGATAGCGGTAGCGGTTGCGTACTTCGCTGATGATCGCCAGCAGCGGGATTTCATAGAGGATCACGTGCAACCACGGCCCACGCACGCGGATTGCCAGTTGCCCGGCGCCATCCAGGCCCACCTGGACATAGCGCAGGTTGAAGCGAAACAGGCTGAGGAAGCGAATGAAGTCCGGCTTGAGGAAGGGGATTTTTTCCAGATAGGCCAGTTGGTCGTGGGTGACGGTAACCTCGGCCAGTTGCTCCACCTGATAGCGGATCTCGGCCAGGTAGGGGGAAAGGTCTTCGCCATTGCGGCAGCGGAACTCCCATTCCACCTCGGCGTTGGGGTAGTTGTGCAGCACCGCCTGCATCATGGTGATCTTGTAGAAGTCGGTGTCCAGCAGGTTCTGGATGATGCGTGGGCCAAAAACACTGTCGCTCATGGGCGGTCTTCCTTGATCAGGGCAAGCTGGTGGTCAAGCGCGTCCTCGTCGCCGCATAGGATCACGCCCTCGGCGGCCAACGCACCACACGCCTCGATGGCCCCGGCCTGGGTAAGCGCGCGGCAGGCCGGCAGGTAGAGCAGCACCTGGAAGCCGGCCTGGCGCAACTGGCGGGCGGTGGTCTTGACGCAGTAGTCCAGGGCCAGGCCGCCGACGATCACCGCGCCCACCTGCTGTACCTTGAGGTATTCGATCACCCCGGTGGAGCGGCGCTCGGCCAGGTCGTGGTAGCAGGCGCCGTAGGGGTGCAGGTCAGGTTCGACGCCTTTCCACACGAAGTAGTCATAGTCGATGGGGGCGGGCAGGCCGGGCAGCAGCGCAAAGCCCGGTGTGCCGGGGACGCAGTGGCTGACCCAGGTCAGGTCGGCGTTGGCCAGTTGCAGGGGTTGCAGCATGTGCGCAGGGTCGGCGACCACCCAGGCGGCGTTGGCCGGGTGCGCGTCCTTGCTGCCCAGGCGCAGGTCGGCGCGCAAGGCCATGGCGTTCAGGTCAGCCGCAATTTCGTCGCCTTCGGGCACGGGCAGCTCCAGCGGGGCGTTGGCAGTGAAGCCGTTTTGCGCGTCGACATCGAAACTGGCGATCTTCATGGCGGTTCTCCTTGCTGGAATGGCTATATAATTCACCTGGTGTATTAAGTATGTCAAGTGGCAAGCTATATGGGGTTGGTGGTTGCCTTATTTAGATGCTCTGGTGGATTATTGTGCTACTGAACAAGGAGCTGCACGGTGAGTACAGTCGAAGTCCTGGCCAGTGTCGACATTGTCGCCCTGCGCCTGGCCCCTGATGCCCAGCATCTGCAAGTGTTGTTGCACCGTCGTGAGCGCGAGCCGCATGCCGGGCAATGGGCCTTGCCCGGGGTCATCGTAAATGGGCGTACCCCCGACACCAGTCTGGAGGATGCCGCCAGCCGGGCCCTGCACGAGAAGGCCCGGGTGCAACCGTGCTACATGGAGCAGGTGGGTACCGAGGGCAATGCATTTCGCGATCCACGAGGGTGGTCGTTGAGCACCTATTACCTGGCGTTGCTCGACCCCGCGCAGGCCGTCGAAGGCGAGCAACTGGCGTTTTTCGATCTGGACAGTGTGCTGGGGCGCAAGGTGCTGTTGCCCTTTGACCACAACTTGCTGGTGGAGCGGGCCCGCGAACGGCTGGCGGCAAAGACGGTGTACAGCAGCCTGCCGCTTTACCTGTTGGCGCAGAAGTTTACAGTGCAGGATGCGCTTGGGGCGGTGCAGGCTTGCCTGGGCCAGGCGGTGAACGGTACCTCTGTGCGCAAACGCCTGGAGCGTTTACGCGAGCTGGGGTGGGTGAGGGATACGGGGGAGAAGCACCAGCCTAGGCTGGGCAGGCCGCAGCAGGTGTATCAGTACACGCCGCAGGCGGGGAAGCCATTCATGTTTGACCGCAGTTTGTTACCTGAAAGCGGATAAATGAGGAGCAAGCTGACCTGGCAGAAATGCCGATGTCTAAACACTTGCCTTAGGAGATAGCTGTCGCTTGACGGCATTCAGTAACTGGTCAAGCGTCCAGGGTTTGGACAGGAACGTTGAACACTCAGGCAGGCGAACGCCGGGATCAAGTTGGCCGGCCGACATCACGATCACGGCGGTAGCAGGCCAACGATCAATGATCAGGTGGGCAAGATCCACTCCATTGAGTTGGCCAGGCATCTGGATATCGGTCAATACGAGGTCCAGGTGGGCCATTGTTTCCAGCACCGTTATCGCCTCATCGACACAACTACAGCTGTGCACGTCGAGGTCGAGCGATTCCAGCGCCTCGCAGGCGAGCGTTCGGATCAACTCGTCATCCTCTACCACCAATACACTGCGAGCCATAATAAAAACCCCGATCATGTAGCCATACGGCCAGCGGCCATGACCAGTGGTTTCGTGCGGCTGACGGGTGGTGCTTGGGTTGTTGGCAAGCCCAGCGATCTATACTTGCCCATTACCGTCGCGCTTAGACGGTTTTCGTCATTGCCATCGATCCAGGATCGTTGGTAAATGAAGCCACGAAACTTTTTCGATCCCGGTCCGGCACGTGCGCAGGGTCTACGGTGTCGAAAGGCACGCTCGAAAATAATCTTCCATATTGGCCAGCTGTGGATGAACCCATGCATCAACTGCCTCCCGATGAAATGATCAGGCTTGCACTACAGAATTCACAGGCCCGTTTACACAAGCAGCATCAGTTGGTGGTGGAGTATGGCGTGTCGTCGCTCAGGTCGACGAACCTCGATACTTTGCTCACGCAGGCTTGTAGCGTGGTGGCCAACGGCATGAACACGCGTTTTGCCAAGGTGTTGATGCCCTTGCCTGGGAGTGACGACTTTTTGCTGACCCACGGCGTCGGTTGGGATCCCTCGGATATCGGCCACGCCAAGGTCGGTGGGGATGTGGCCAGTCCGGCGGGTTATGCCATTTCCACCTACCGGCCGGTGCTTTCCAACCATCTGGGCCAGGAGCAACGCTTCCGCACGCCGGACCTGTTGAAAAAATACGGTATCGAACGCGCCATCAACGTGCCCATCCGGGGTGCGCTCAGGCCCTTTGGTGTGCTGGAGGCGGACAGCACCGACGGTGACGACTTCATCGAAAGCGACCTGGTCTTCCTCGAGGGTATCTCCAACGTCATCTCCATGGCCGTGGAGCGCCTGGCAAATGCGGCGGATGATCAGTTACCGGATCGCTATTCCGAGAGCATGCTCAATGCCAGTCCGGACTGTGTAAAGATCCTCACCACGCACGGCGACATCGAATTCATGAATGAGGCCGGCATGTGCCTCATGCACATCGGCGAGCTGGCAGAGGTGCGGGGCAAACCTTGGGCCCAGCTGTGGCCTGATGACTCCAGGGCGGTGGTGCGTGATGCCATGGCGCGTTCCGTGGCCGGCGAGTCGGCAAGGTTTGAGGCCTACTGCCCTACGGCCACCGATGAGCCGAGATGGTGGGACGTCACCATTGCGCCCATTCTCAGCACCGAGGGCAAGGTGGACAGGCTGATCGCAGTGTCGCGGGACATTACCGAGCGGCATCAGCATGAGGCTCAGTTGCTGTCGCTGATTGCCGTGCAGAATACCAAGCTGAGCGACAGCGATCTCTATCTCGAAGAGATTCACCATCGGGTGAAGAACAGCCTGCACCTGGTGAACACCCTGCTGCAGCTTCAGGCCAACCTGTCGGCGGATGAGGCGGTCAAGATCCAGCTGCAGACGGCGGCGAGCCGTGTGCTGACGATAGCCAGTGTGCATGAACGCCTCTATCAGACCGCAGAAACCCAGGGTGTTCTGGCATCAGAGTATCTTGGCGCCTTGTTGAGTGACCTGGGGGCGGCGCTGGCTGAGCGAAAGATCGTTCTCGATGCCGACGCTTTCATTCTTCCTCCACAGCGGATGGCGCCGTTGGGCCTGGTCATTTCCGAGCTGATTACCAATGCCCTCAAGTACGGCAAGGGCACCATAGGCGTGAGCGTCCAGGATGCAGGCGACCATGCTGTCATTACGGTAAGGGACGAGGGGGAGGGCTTTCCGGAGTCTTATCCCGAACCAAGCGGAACAGGCCTGGGCATGCGGCTGGTGAAAAGCTATTCAGGGTATGGGGCCAATGCAATTACGCTGGACCGGCTAGCCGAGAACAGTACGATTTGTGTGAAGTTCAAGCTGTAGGGGGCAGTTGAATCCGCCTTGGCCCGCACCGCGCTCCAGGTTGGCCATGCAGGGGCAAACCAGAGCCAGCAGGGCCCTGGTTTGCTGACAGGTCAGCGTTCGTCGTCAAGTATGCCTTCGTTATCAGCCTGATCTGAAACCAGGCCCGGGCCGCGTGCCGTATCGGCACTAACGGTCAAAGGTACGAGCACCTGGACTTGGCGGTGACTAGCCATGTTTGCGACGCCTGCTACCGCTTCGAAGGCAGCTCCTCATTGCGTCTGCGTTGTCAATGAAACAATGCAGGCGCTTTAGCTGAACAGAATTTCACTACTGAAAAACACATTTCCCCCTGAGTCAGTTTTTTTTTGGCTATAGGGGGGATAGCCTCCCACTACCAAATACATTAATAACTCTAAGAAAGGTAGATGATCATGCATCCTGGCGACCATGCCTTGCCTAGCCAAAAATCCAAGATCCTCTGGCGCGTAGCGGCCATCGCAACCATGGGTTCTCTTGCCTTCGGTTACGACACCGGCGTGATCTCTGGCGCTCTTCCATTCATGACACTCGACCCTGGTCAGGGGGGGCTCGGTTTGACCCCTGTGACTGAGGGTGCGGTTGCATCCTCTCTGATCTTTGGTGGCGCGATTGGGGCGTTTGCGGCCGGTCAACTGGCGGACCGCTACGGGCGCCTTCTTGTTCTAAAGTTCCTGGCCCTCCTCTTTGCCTTCGGCGCTATCGGTAGCGCGCTGGCCCCGAGTATCTGGGCCATGATCATGATTCGCTTCGCCTTGGGCATTGCTGTCGGCGGGGCTTCCTCCATCGTTCCTGTGTTCATCGCCGAGCTCGCCGGCCCTAAGCATCGGGGGAGACTGGTCTGCCAGAGCGAGTTGATGATCGTCTCTGGGCAGTGTTTGGCATACGTGTCCAGCGCACTACTGGCCCACCTGTTTGAGAACCCTGCCATCTGGCGATACATGCTGGCCATTGCCTTGATTCCCGCAGCATTGCTGTACATGGGTACAAATTTCGTTCCGACCTCGCCACGCTGGTTGGTTGCCAAAGGCCGCGTTGACGAGGCTCGCACGGTGTTGCTCGGTCTTCGGGATACGGAAAAAGAAACCGATGAAGAGGTGCGGGAAATCGTCGAGCAGTGCAGTTTCGAGCGGACTCATACCAGCCTTGTCAGCAAGCTCAGTGAGCCCTGGCTGATGAAGCTGCTGTTGGTGGGTATCGGTCTTGGCTTCGTTATCCAGGCTACTGGCGTCAACGCCTTCATGTACTACACACCGAGCATTCTAAAATCCACTGGTATGGGTACCAGTGCGGCGCTGGTCGCTACGATTGGCAATGGGGTCATTTCGGTAATAGCCTGCATGATTGGGATGTGGGCTATTAGCCGTATGGGTCGGCGTCCGATGCTGCTCTTGGGTCTTGCAGTTGTAGTCCTGACCCAAATCTTCCTTGGTATCGTCATCAATTTCATGCCGAGCTCGCTCACGCAGAGCTATCTGGCCCTGTCCGGCATTCTGGTGTTCCTCTTCTTCATGCAGATGTGCATCGGCCCCGTTTACTGGGTGCTGATGTCGGAAATCTTCCCCACCCACGCCCGTGGCGTCATGAACGGGATCGCGGTTGGCTTGTTCTGGATCTTCAACGCTATCGTGGCCTTTGCTTTCCCGATTGCTCTCAGCTATTTCGGCGGAATGACCTTCTTCCTGTTCGCAGTGGTGAATGTCTTTTCCATCATCTTCTGCCTGCGCTGCATCCCTGAAACCAAGGGGCTTTCGCTAGAAGAGATCGAGCGGCTCATGGAGCGTCGCTTTGGTGGCAAGGGCGATGCTCTTCAAGAGGCGGGCGTTAAACCTAATGCGAGTATTTCCTGGTGAAACTGTGTAAGTAGTTGAAATCGCAGTGGCGCTACCGAAGCGTAGTGCCACTGGGTATTAATGCCATCCCCGTTAAATTCGTCCGCTTAATCCCTCTCGTTCATTGCTTGCTTTCACTGCTTGGCGCGTGGGGGCGAGCTCGTTTGCGTGTCGTTCAGGCATTGGGGCTTGCTGCCGATAAGCCCGCCTTAAGTAACAATAATAAAAGTACCGTAGGAGAGTATATGCCAGTCGTTTATCTTCGTCCCGTTAATCCGCGTCTTCTGCTGGGTGTTACTGTATTGGGGTTAATTGGTTTAATGTCGGATCATGTAAGGGCTGATGAAAAATTTGATGCCTCAAACTACTTGTCTGGTGACTGGGGCGGTTTGAGGTCTGAGCTGCACGACAAGGGTGCTGATATCACAGTCGAGTATGTGGGGGAGGCCGCTGCAAATTTGCACGGTGGGTACAACAAGGACAAGACTGCGCGCTATACCGACCAGCTCGCCCTGGGGACGACCCTTGACATGAACAAGCTTGCCGGATGGCACGGAGCGAAGTTCCAGCTGATGGTTACCGAGCGCAGCGGTCGCAACCTGGCGGGGGACCGGATTGGTGATCCACGCGCAGGCATGCTCAGCTCGACTCAGGAGGTGTATGGCCGTGGACAGACCTGGCGCCTGACCCAGATGTGGCTGAGCCAGGAGTTTCTGGAGGGTGATCTGGATGTGAAATTCGGGCGCTTCGGTGAAGGTGAGGACTTCAACGCCTTCCCCTGCGATTTCCAGAACAACGCCTTCTGCGGTGCCCAGGTGGCGAACTGGGCGGGCTCCGTTTGGTACAACTGGCCTGTAAGCCAATGGGCAGCGCGGGTGAAGTACAAGATCACACCAGAGGTATATGCGCAGGTGGGGGCCTTTGAGGTCAACTCCTCTTACCTTGAGACCGGCAATGGCTTCAAGCTCAGCGGCAGTGGTGCTGAGGGGGCCTTGTTCCCTGTAGAGCTGGTCTGGACACCGAAGGTAAATGGCTTGCCAGGCGAATATCGAGCTGGGTATTACTACAGCAATGCGAAGGCTGACGATGTCTTCGACGGCGCCGACGGCCAGCCACAGCCGGTCTCAGGTGGCGCATTCCAGAGTCACGGCAGCAAGCACGGGGCTTGGATAGTCATCCAGCAACAGCTGACGTCTCGCGGTGGTTCCACTGATCGAGGTCTGTCTGTCTTCTTCAATGCCACGATGCACGATAAGGAAACCAACCTGGTCGACAATTTCGTTCAGGCAGGTGTGTCGTATAAAGGCCCGTTCGACTCACGACCGAAGGATGACTTCGGCTTTGGGGTCGCACGCATCCACGTCAATCCAGCAGTCGCCAAGCAGGCGAGCCTCACCAACCAGCTCGCTGACATCAGTGACTACGACAACCCGGCGTTCATGCCTATCCGTGATACCGAATACGATGCGGAGATCTACTACGGGTTTGCAATAACGCCCTGGCTCACCCTGAGGCCGAACCTTCAGTACATTCGTCACCCGGGTGGCGTGGATGAGGTCGACAGTGCGGTGGTTGCCGGCCTGAAGATGGCTGTTAAGTTCTAAGCCGATCCTAGAGCAACAAGCCCGACATTTATGTCGGGCTTTTTTGTTGGGCGCCAATCGTGGGGAGTGTCTCATGACGCTGCATGCAGAGAATCAACAGGCGATAAAAAGCCCGTTCAGTGAACGGGCTCCTTTGTCGTGGGTTTAGCCTACGTAATCAACCTGGTAGCGATGTGTACGCAGGTTCCCCAGTGCTTCTTTCACGCGAATGTGCGCGGGGTGGGTCGCGTAGTCCTGGAGCGCCTGAGCCGACACAAATTCTGAGTACAGGACGACATGGCATGCGTAGTCGATCTTGCTGAAGTCGACACCGATTTCGAGAAGCTTGAGGCCAGGAATCTCGTGCCGGATTGCTTCAAACTCTTGCTTCACTTTATGAATGTTTTCGGTGCGTTCTTGTTCGCTGTCACCGCGTAAATTCCACATGACAATGTGTTTGACAGGTTGCATGTTGGTGCTCCAGGGAAGGGCAAAGCCCAAGCAATTTTGCTCGGGCTGTAGTGGAATTTTGTTATCGGGTGACAGGATTCAGAACAAAGTCAAAGTCGAGCGTGAAGTACGGGGTGTCGACTTTCTCACCGTATGGATCAACCCCTGGCTGATGCTCTACCCAGTCGGCGATGAGCGAGGAGCGGACACCGAATACGGCGTCGGAATCCAGGTACTCACCATGCTCACGGAAGACGTGGGTTACCAGGCGCTCATGGTTCGGCGAGATGATCATGAAGTGCAGGTGCGCAGGTCTCCACGGGTGGCGGTCTAGCGCCTGCAGCATTTTGCCTACCGGGCCATCGTGGGGAATCGGATAGCACTCAGGGACGATGGTCTTGAAGTGGTAGAGGCCTTCGCTGTCTGCCTGCAGCACCGCGCGGCCCTGATAAGTCTCTTGGCCGAGTTCGGGTTTCTGGACGTCGTAGAAGCCGGCGTCGTCAGCCTGCCATACCTCGATGACAGCGTGAGGCACTGGGTTGCCATCAATGTCTTTAATAGAGCCGCGTACATACCACGGCACGCCCGGCAAACCATCGCTGATGTCGGCGCCGAGGTCGTACTGCGGGGCATTCTGCACGTGGAATGGGCCGAACACGGTGGCTTCAGTGCAGCCGTCTGGCTTCTTGTGGTTCTGTGCCGTCACGAGGGTGGACAGGCCCAGCGTATCCGAGAGAAGGATGAATTCCTGGCGTGTCGGAGAACAGATCTGGCCCACTGCAGTCAGGAATTCGATGCCTTTCTCCCACTCTGGCTCGGTGAGTTTGGTCTCACGAGCGAAAGCGTGAAGGTGCTGAACCAGGCTGGTCATGATCTCGCGCAGACGCGCGTCATCAGCGTTGGCGTTTCGTGTCAAAACAGCTTGGGTAATCGTGTGTTCGTCCAGATTTCTCATTGGTTGCCCCTGGTTCCTTCTTTCTTGTAATCGGCGATGTCGGGGTGCTCCCCCAGCATTTTCGAATTGGTGTAACTACGCTAAAGTGCTTCCCAGTGGAATAAAATACTGACAATGAAATTCTTTGTTTCACCCGTGAAAAACTGAGAGGCAGCCCGTGGATCGCTACACCGAGATTGAGCTCTTCGTCCAGACAGCGGAGCTGGGAACGCTGAGTAAGGCTGCTGAGAAGTTGGACATTTCCAATGCTGCAGCGAGCCGTCACCTGGCTGCGCTCGAGAGTCGGCTTCGTGTCCGTCTCGTCGACCGGAATACCCGGCGCTTGGCGTTGACCAACGCGGGTCATGATTTTTACGGGCGGTGTAAGGCGCTGCTCGCCGAATGGGCGGAGGCTGAAGCGTCGGTGAATGCGGCGTTGGTTGAGCCCACCGGTACCCTCACCATCACTGCGACGATTTCCTTCTCCATGCTGCACCTGGCGCCTCTGGTGCCGGCATTCAAGCGTCTGTACCCGGGTATCAAGGTGAAGATCATCGGTGCCAACCGTTACTACGACATCATGGATACCGAGATTGATCTCGCGATCCGTACCAGGGAGTTTGAAGCGGACTCCAACATCACGATTCGGCGCTTGGCGCAGACGCGAAGAGTACTTGCAGCATCACCGTCCTACCTGGCCCAGCGTGGCTCTCCACAAACAGTGGCCGACCTCGAGCATCACGACCTGCTTATTTATAGCCACGCCAACCATCCCAACTCGATGGAGTTCACCAGGGGAGAAGAGAGAGCTTCGGTCAAGATTCAGCCTTCGATGGAATCGAATGACGGTCAGATAGTCAGGGCGGCTGCGCTAGCTGGTGCGGGAATTTTGGTGCAGCCCAAATACATTATCTACGACGATTTGGTTGCTGGCAGGTTGCTACCTGTTCTCGATGATTGGGACCTGCCGCGACTGACGATCAACCTTGCTTTCCAAGATCGTCGATACATGCCTGCCAAAACCCGGTTGTTCATCGACTTCTTGCTGGAGCATTTCAAGAAGGAAGGCTACGAGCGCTATTGGACTCGCTAAAAAAAGACCCACTCAGCCCCCCGCACGAGGATTGAGTGGGTTAAGGAAAGTCCGCAACTTAAATCGGGCGGTTACCTTCATAAGCATTCTGAAGCAGCTCGCGAATCGCATCCCGCTCGATTGGGCGAGGGTTCCAATATGGGTTGGCTAACGCAATTTCTGTGGCGCGATCCATATCAGCTTCGCTAACACCCAGAGACTTGAGCGCCAGTGGCGCACCCAAGGATTTGGACAGGTCGTACAGAGCCTGTCCAGCCGAGGCAGATTTACCGCCCAGGGCTCGAACGATGCGGGCAGCCGCTTCAGGTGCTGCTTCTGAGTTGTATGAAATAGCGTGCGGCAGCACGATGGTGTGCGTTGGAGCGTGAGGCAGGTTGAAGCTGCCGCCCAGGGTGTGGCAGAGCTTGTGGTGAAGCGCCATACCGACGTTGCCCAAGACGGTGCTGCACAGCCAGGCACCGTACAGGCAGTCAGAGCGGGCATCCAGATCTTCCGGGTTCTCGATGATCAGCTTGAGGCCTTCAGCCATTGCTCGGATGCCTTCTTCTGCGATCAGCGACATCACGGGGTTACCGTCTTGGGCGTACAGCCCTTCCGCGGCATGTGCGATGGCGTTCATGCCGCTGGTTACAGACAATTCGACCGGAAGGGTCGCCGACAGCTCAGGGTCATAGATGACGGTCTTCGGCAGAACGCGCACGTCTTTGCCCGTCCGTTTGATGCCGTTTTCAGTCAGGCCATACACCGAGGTCATTTCGGAGCCGGCGTAGGTGGTCGGGATTGCAAGAATTGGCAGGCCGGATTCCAGGGCAATCGCTTTACCCAGGCCGGTGGTCGAGCCGCCGCCGATGGCCACAGCGCAGTCAGCCCCCAGCGCTTGAGCAACCTCACGAGCCTCACGCGCCGTTTCGATTGGGACGTGCATGACGGCTTTGTCGAAGATGCCGGCAGCGCGAGAGCCCAACATGTCAGCGATGCGTTCTGCCTGGCTGCGCTGTTCTGGAGTCGAGAGTACCAACGCACGGCGCGATCCCAGGTGATCAATTTCAGCTTCGAGTTGCTGAAGAGAGCCTTTTCCGAAGATGACGCGGGAAGGAAGACCGGTGTAGGTGAAATTCGCGATAGCCACGGGTTCTAGTCCTATTGTTGTTGACTGCAAATGGCAGCAGGCGGAGCGCTGCAGATGAATTACGGTGCGCTATTTGATGGGGGTCGGCTGGTAGGCCAGAAACTTCCACTCGCCACCCAATGACGACCATATGGAAAGGGTGCGGTTATTCAGCGTTTTGTGAGTGCCGCCGGCTACGATCTCACCGGCCATTCGACCGTGCACAATCGCAACGTTGCCGAGGACCTGAATGTTGTCGATGGGGACGTCGAGGTTGAGGTACTGGTAGTAGCCGTCCCTGCACTTGGCCACATAACTCGATAGCGAGTCGATGACACCTGTGGAGTGGGTATAGGCGAGGTCCGGGTGGGAGAGGGCGATAAAGGTGTCGATATCGCCCTCAAGCATGGCGCGATATCGACGACCTTCCAGATCATGAATGTGAGATCTGATCTCTTCGGTGATGTGGATCATGCTGGACTGACCTGAACCTTGTACTTGATCGGGTCAGCGTATATTTACCTTTATCGGTTAAAAACCGATTTTCGGGAAATCTTTATTTCACCTGTGAAAAACTGCTTACTTAGTCCAAAGGCGCTCGTAGTCGTTTTTCCGGAACCGTTCCGCCAAGGCTTCAATGAACAGCCGCACTTTTGCAGGCATGTGCCGGCGTGTCTGAAAGGCGATGTTCATGGTGAGGCGTGGAAGATCCCAGTCGTCCAACACCGAGACGAGTTCTCCACGCTCCAGGTGATCCTGCACGATGTATTTCGGCTGGATCAAAATCCCGAGATCATCGAGTGCTGCCTTCAATACAAACTGGCCGTCATTGGCAGAAATGAAAGATCTCACATTCACTGTCGCGGTTTCATCACGCCGCTTGAATGGCAGCTCGGTCGGGTTGATCGCATAGTCGTAGACCAGCATCTTGTGGCGGATAAGATCCATCGGATGCTTGGGGATGCCGTTCTTCTCGAGGTAAGCGGGGGAGGCGGCGAGGATCCTACGGGTTTCTGCCAGGCGCCTGATCGTGAGGTTGTTATCTGCTTCGAACTGCCTGGTGCGGATGGCGACGTCTACGTTGTTTTCCATCACGTCCAGGTATCGGTTGGCAGCGATCACGTCGACACTGATCTCGGGGTAGCGCCGAGTGAACTCAGGAAGCAGCGGTTCGATGTGGAGCAGGCAGAATGAAAGGGAGGCAGTAACCCGGAGCACACCACGTGGCTGCACTACCGCGTCCCTGGCCACGCTCTCGGCTTCTTTCAGGTCTGCCATCACAGACCTGGTGCGCCTGTAGAACTCCTCTCCCACCTCGGTGAGTGACAGTTGCCTTGTTGTGCGCTGCACAAGGCGAACACCCAACCTCGTTTCCAAAGCGATTAGGTAACGGCTTGCCGCAGAGACAGACAATCCAAGTCGCTCGGCTGCCTTGCTGATGCTGCCTGCCTCGGCCACTTGGATAAAAAACTCGACTTCTTTGAACGGATCCACGCGATTCTCCCGCTAAGTGGGAAGCTGTATCCCGATCTTACGGGTTTTTTCCTTCCATGGGAGAAATTAGACTCACCTCAACGTCACAAAAACAAGAATTGGTACAAACCATGAGACGCCAAGCCCAAGCTTCGTGCACTTCATATTTTCGCGGTCAGCCATTCCGAGGCTTCCGCTCGTCCTTCTTGTTGCTCGACCTCAACAACTCTCATCTTCCTGAACGCCTTACCCAGCTTCCCATGGATGGTATTCATGTGGATGGCGCTTCGTGCTTCGCGAACACCGTTCGCTTTTCCCTCGTAATTTGAGTGATTCGACATGCCTAGTAATCAAGTTGATCTGATCGCCTCCTACTGGACTATCGCAGGTGACACCTATCCAGGTGCGCAGAGCGAAATCAGTCCTTACACCTTGCAGGAGCGCGCCGAAGCAGCTTCCAAAGCCGGATGGCGAGGCATGGGGTTGGTGTACTCCGACATTGTTCACTCCATCGAAAAACTTGGGCTGCCAACCGTTCGCCAGATTTTCCAGGACAACGGCATGAAGCACCTGGAGGTCGAGTTCCTGATCGACTGGCACCTGGCTTGCGAGCGTCGTTCGGTGTCGGATCGTATGTGCAAAGAGCTGCTCGACATCGCTGCAGCTGTCGGCGCCACTCGCCTGAAATGTGCTGCAGGCCTGTTTGAAGAAGGCGACGTTAACGTCCCGCTGATGCGTGAATCGTTCGCGATCCTCTGTGACAAAGCTGCGGAATACAAGGTCAACGTAGCCATCGAGTTCCTGCCGTTCTCTAGCGTTAACACCATCGATAAGGCGCTGGCTGTATCCGAAGGCGTTCGCCCTAACGGTGGCCTCATGGTCGATAGCTGGCACATCGCTCGTGGTGGCATGGGCTTCGATGAGATCAGCAAAATTCCTCTAGAGCTGATCAAGGGCGTCGAGATCGATGACGCTGACTTGGCCCTGGTCGGCGACGTGTTCAACGACTCCACCCACCACCGCAAATGCTGTGGTGAGGGGCAGCTGGATCTTCCACATTTCGTTCAGGCAATTCTCGACACCGGCTATCGGGGCCCATGGGGTGTGGAGCTCATCTCGGCTGAGCTGCGCAAGCTTCCCCTGGAAGTTGTGGCCAAGCGTGCCTTCGACTCGACGATGGCCCAATTCGTACACGCGCGCTTCTGAGCCCGCGTTTAACCATCACTTTAAGAACAACGAGGAATGCATCATGGTTGGAATTGCAGTTCTGGGCGCAGGCCGTATCGGTAAAATTCACGCAGCCAACGTTGCCGCAAACCCAAATGCTCGTCTGATCGCTGTGGCCGATCCCTATGCTTCCGCAGCTCAGTCCCTGGCCGGCGCGCTGGGTGCTGACGCGATGACCGATTGCGAAGCCGCAATCGACCGCAATGACGTTGACGCCATCGTAATCGGTACCCCTACCAATACCCACATCCAGCTGATGATGCGTGCGGTTCGCCAGGGTAAAGCTGTTCTGTGCGAAAAGCCGATTGATCTGGATCTGCTGAAAAGCCAAGCAGCCGTCGAAGAAATCGAAGGCCTGAACGGTCGCGTCATGCTGGCCTTCAACCGCCGTTTCGAAAACACCTTCGCAGCGATGCGTGAAGCGATCATCGCCGGTGAAATCGGTGAAGTGCGCCAGGTCATCATCTCCAGCCGCGACCCTGGCCTCGCTCCAGAAGACTACATTCAACACAGCGGCGGTATCTTCCGCGACATGACCATCCATGACCTGGATATCGGTCGCTGGCTGCTGGGTGAAGAGCCGGTGGAAATCACCGCCATGGGTAGCCGTTTGGTCGACTCCCCCCTGATGGAAAAGTACGACGACTACGACACCGCGATGGTGCACATGAAGACCGCCAGCGGTAAGCAGTGCCACATCAACAACTGCCGTCAGGCCGTCTACGGTTACGACCAGCGTATCGAAGTCTTCGGCTCCAAAGGCATGCTGCTCCAAGACAACCTGCGCCCAACTACCATGCGCCGCTGGACTCAGGAAGCAACTGACGCCCGTGAGCCGCTGCTGAACTTCTTCCTGGAGCGCTACCAGCAGGCCTACAAGTCCGAACTGGACGCCTTTGTTGCAGCTCTGGTGCAAGAGAAGCCGCTGCCGGTTACTCCTTTTGACGGCCTCCAGGCCCTGCGCCTGGCTGATGCCTGTGTCGAGTCCGTAAGCACTGGTCGCGCTGTAAAGCTTTGATTGACGACGGGCGCCTTCGGGCGCCCGATTTCGTGAGATAGGAGAACAACGATGTCGCTGAATCTGAATGGCAAACTACTGGGCGTCGCTTGCCTGGGTATCACCCACCCGCATACTTCGGGACGCGTCAAAGCCTTCAAGCGGATCCCAGGCGTTCGCTTCCTCGGCGCCTATGACGACAGCCCGCTGCTGCAGCCGTTCGTTGATGCGCTTGAGCTCGAGGCTCGCACCAAGGACGAAATCCTGGCCGACCCTGATGTTCACGTAGTGCTGGTTCACCCGAAGAGCTACCTGATGGCCGATTGGGCAATTGAAGCCCTGGAAGCAGGTAAGGCTGTGCTGTGTGAGAAACCAGCCGGTCGTGGGCCGCAGGACACCCAGCGCATCGTCGAGGCCGTTGAGCGTACCGGTGGTCTGTTCCAGGTCGGCTACTGCTGGAGGTTTGCTCCTTCGGTGGAAAAAATGCAGCAGGTTCTCGAGAGCGGAGAGATCGGGAAGGTACTTCAAGTACGTGCCCACGCCGGCTGCTCCCATGATGAAGCTGACACCAACCACATGAAGCAGCCAGGTGACCGTGGCGGTGCGTTCTATGTGATTGGTTGCCACACCATCGACCGGATCCTCCTGCACTTCGGCATGCCGCGCTCCGTTAACGCCCGCATTAGCAAGTTCGCTGGCCAGATGAGCGATTCTGCTCGTGAAGATGCGGCTGCCGCTGTTCTAAACTACGACGACAAGATGGTCACCATCGACTTCATGTCGTGGGATCCGATGCCGTGGACTGAAACCTGGGACATCACTGCCTACGGTACCCATGGTGTGATGCATTCCACTCCAATGCCGGCGTCCTACAAGCTGTACCACGACGGCAAAAATGGCCATCCGCAAGGTTGGACTCACTGGAATGAAACCAGCTTCCCCGAAATCTGGGCGGTACGCAAAACCGTGTCCTCCCCCGAGATCGCTGAAATCGGTAATCCGGTGTACTTCGACCGTGAAGCTGCGGCGTTCGTCCAGGCCTTGCAGAAGGGTACTCCGTCGCAAGTGCCAGCTAGCCAGGCTCACAACATCAACATCCTGCTGGAAGCAATTTTTGAGTCCTCCGATAAAGCAGGTCAGGAAGTTAAGCTCGGCTAAGTAGTCACTCGCTCCACCTTGCTGTACCGCCCCCGCAATGGGGGCGGTTCTGAGTAAAAAGAAAAATAATTCCTACAGTACTGGGTGAACGTCATGAACAAGTTTATGAAACTTGCTGCGTCTCTGTGCGTGGCGGTTGCGGTTATCGGCTGCTCGAAGAAAGAAGAAAATACCAAAGGTCTTATTGGTATTTCGATGCCCTCCAAGGCCGAGGCGCGGTGGACTTCAGATGGCCAGAGCATGGTGAATGCGCTCAACAAACTTGGGTACAAAACTGATATCCAATACGCCCAGTATGAGGTTTCGACCCAGTTGTCGCAGCTCGAGAACCTCTTGGTCAAAGGCGTGAAAGGGCTGATCATTGCTCCTATCGATGGCACCACCATGACCGACTTGCTGCGGCAGGCAAAAGAGAAGGGCATCACGGTCATCTCGTATGATCGCCTGATCCGAAACTCAAAAGATTTCGACTACTACGCCACGTTCGACAACTATAAGACGGGTGTGCTTCAGGGGGAGTCGATTGTCAGTGCCCTGAAATTGAACGAAGGCACCGGGCCCTTCAATTTCGAGATATTCGCAGGCTCAACCGACGACAACAACGCTCACGTCGTCTACGCCGGCGTCATGTCCGTTCTGCAGCCTTACATCGACAGCGGAAAGCTCGTGATCCGTAGCGGACAGGTCAAGCTTGAACAGGTGGCAACGTTGAACTGGGATGGGGCGCTTGCCCAGTCCCGAATGGACAACATCCTCAGCGCCTTCTACGGCAAAGCCCATCTCGAGGCGGTGCTCGCGATGAACGATCAGTTAGCCGTTGGCGTGGTCTCTTCGTTGCGCGGTGTCGGGTACGGTAGCGGCGGCACTCCGATGCCCATCGTGACAGGCCAGGATGCCGAAATCCCGAGTGTCAAAGCGATCATGCGCGGTGATCAGCATTCGACCGTATTCAAGGACACCCGAGCGTTGGCTGAAGCTGCAGCCGTAATGATCGATAGCGCCCTGCAAGGCAAGGATGTTCAGGTCAACGACACCACCTCCTATGACAACGGCTCCATGGTCGTGCCTACCCAACTTCTTTCTCCTGTCTCCGTAGAAGCCAAAGACGTGCAAAAAGTGTTGGTCGACTCCGGGTACTACAGCAAAGACCGCCTGCAATAACTACCCAATGCCAGCGGCCCGGTGCCTTCGGGTCGTTTTTTTGCGATAGGAGGATAGTCATGTCACCTCATCTTCTTGACATGCGCGGCATTCAAAAAAGCTTTGGCCCGGTAAAAGCCCTGACCAGCGTGAACCTTCAGGTGGGCAGGGGAGAAATACACGCGATCTGCGGTGAGAACGGTGCCGGCAAATCTACCCTCATGAAAATCCTGAGTGGCGTTTACCCAACCGGAAGTTATGCAGGCTCGATCAGTTTCGACGGTGAGGTTCGCCAGTTCAGCGACCTGCGTGACAGCGAGGCCCTGGGAATTTGCATCATCCACCAAGAGCTTGCGCTTGTGCCGATGCTCTCGATCACAGAAAACCTTTTCCTTGGGCATGAGATCGCCACAAGGGGGGTTATTGATTGGTCGCTTGCTCATCGCAGAGCCAAGGTTCTGCTGGAAAAGGTAGGTCTGCACGTTTTGCCCCAGACCCGTGTAAACCAACTGGGTATCGGTCAGCAGCAACTCGTCGAGATTGCAAAAGCACTCGGCAAGGACGTTCGCCTTTTAATCCTCGATGAGCCTACCGCCAGCCTCAACGAAAAGGATAGCGAGCGGCTTCTGGAGCTCATGCTCGAGCTGAAAGCCAAGGACATAACCTCGATCATCATCTCCCACAAACTCAATGAAATTTCCCGCGTAGCAGATGGGGTCACGGTTATTCGGGATGGAACAACAGTCGATGTCATTGATTGCCGAGAGTCGCCGTTGAACGAGAGCCGAGTTGTTCAGGCGATGGTTGGCCGCGAGCTGGCCGACCGGTATCCCGGCAGAGAGCCCAACCTTGGCGATAAGCAATTCGAGGTGGAGCACTGGTCGGTAGAGCATCCAGAACGCCCAGGCGAGGACTTCATCCGTGACGTTAGTTTTTTTGCTCGCAAAGGTGAGGTGGTTGGGATTGCCGGGCTTATGGGGGCTGGCCGAACCGAACTTGCCATGAGCATCTTTGGCGGTTCTTTTGGGAAGAATATTCGAGGCACTGTTCGCCTCAATGGCCAGGAATTACGCGTGCGAAACGTTCGGGAAGCCATTGATAACGGTATCGCCTACGCAACTGAAGACCGTAAGGGCGCTGGGCTTTTGTTGGGGGATGGCATCGGGCGAAACGTAAGTCTCGCCAGCCTGAAATCGCTGGCACGCCGGTGGGTCATCAACGAAACCGAGGAGCTTGGTGTCGGTGAAGGCTACAAGAAAACCCTGCGCATTCGCAGCCCTGATCTTCGTCAGCCAGTGGAGCGTCTCTCTGGCGGTAACCAGCAGAAAGTCGTGCTCGCGAAATGGCTGTTCTCCAACCCCGAGGTACTGATTCTGGATGAGCCTACCAGGGGCATCGATGTCGGTGCCAAGTACGAGATCTACGGGGTGGTCAATCAAGTGGTGGCCAAGGGCAAGACTGTGATCATGATCTCTTCGGAGATGCCCGAACTGCTGGGCACTTGTGATCGGATCTATGTGATGAACGAGGGAAGGTTCGTCGGGGAGTTCCCAATCCAAGAGGCGTCTCAAGAGCGAATCATGCACGCCATCATGAAAAATGAGGTCATCCAATGACTGATGTCATCGCCCCTGTGGCGGTAAAACCGAGCTTGCTTCCTGCTATCAAACGAGGTGCCCGCGAGTACGGGTTGTTGAGCTCTTTGCTCGTCATCATCGTGTTCTTCCAAATCGCCACGGGCGGCGCATTGCTCCAGCCTCTCAACCTGACGAACCTGATCCTGCAGAACAGCTACATCGTGGTTATGGCCTTGGGCATGCTCATGGTCATCGTCTGCGGTCACATCGACTTGTCGGTTGGTTCCATCGTTGGGGTAATCGGTTCGATAGCAGCTGTGTTGATGGTGCAGTACCAGTTCGACTTCATCACGGTATCGCTGCTTTGCTTGTTCATCGGCGGCCTCATAGGTGCTGCCCAAGGTTACTGGGTGGCGTTCTGGGGAATGCCCTCATTCATCGTGACACTGGGCGGCATGCTGATCTTCCGTGGGGCGACCATCGCCATTGGTGAAAGGCAGTCGATTGGGCCATTCCCGGCAGAGTTCGTCGCCCTGAGTGCGGGCTTCCTGCCTGACCCCTTCCAAGGCCAAGGTCTCAAAGTCACCTCCCTGGTGCTTGGTGTATTGGTAGTTGCGTGCTTCCTTTGGATTGAATGGCGTGCTCGTAGGAGGGTCAGCAAAGCTGGTGGGGAGGTCATGCCCCTGCCTTTGTTTGCGCTCAAGCATGGCATCCTGGGTGGCGCCATCATCGCCTTCTGCTTCATGTTGGCGACTTACCGAGGGCTTCCTACGGTACTGGTCATCATGTGTGCACTCATCGGCCTCTACACGTTCATCATGAATCGGACGGTGATCGGGCGTTGGATCTACGCAGTGGGCGGTAACCTGAAGGCCGCGAAGCTTTCCGGTATCAACACCGTCCGAGTGACCTTCTTTACTTTTGTGAACATGGGCGTACTGGCTGCTGTGGCGGGCCTGATCTTCGCGGCACGCCTGAACAGCGCAACGCCCCGTGCGGGCAGCGGTTTCGAACTGGACGTCATCGCCGCCGTATTCATCGGGGGAGCCTCGGCATCCGGTGGGGTAGGGAAGGTGATGGGCGTGGTGATCGGTGCCTTCATCATGGGGGTGCTGAACAACGGCATGTCGATCATGGGCATCGGCGTTGACTACCAGCAAATGATTAAGGGGGCAGTATTGCTGGCCGCCGTGTTCGTAGACGTGTACCAGAAGAACAGGGCGTAGAGGCTCAAATCTGATGGAAAAATCCCGGCTACTGAGCCGGGATTTTTTTCTGCTGTGTAGTGGCGCAAAAGCTAGTAGCCGTGGTTAGACCCTGAGCTCCGCATACGCCAAAAGCGACTGCTTGCAGAGTCTGGCAACGTCCTCTGTCGCCATATTTTGGTTCAGCACAGAGAAAACCTCTGGCCCGACACCATTCAGGCCACCGATCTTGTGCAGACCGGAGACAATGTCTGCCAGTGGGAAGTTACCGGTGCCAGGCCACATGCGTTCAAAGCAATCGGCCTCCAGGGTCACGCCGGATTTCAACGGATGGATGCCATCGCAGATCTGCAC
Source organism: Pseudomonas sp. YNh (assembly GCF_037993085.1). NCBI lineage: Bacteria > Pseudomonadati > Pseudomonadota > Gammaproteobacteria > Pseudomonadales > Pseudomonadaceae > Pseudomonas > Pseudomonas sp. YNh. Next base: position 94,516 of record NZ_JBBMRJ010000014.1, read on the forward strand.
GCAGTGAATCGAGCTGCCTGGAATCGTTGCCAGAGTCTCGAGCTTGGATTCACTGCGAACGAAATGGAGCGTATCGAGCACAAGGCCGCCGTTAGGGGCACCGGCACGCTCGACGATCTCCCAGCCCTGTTCAAGAGACGTCACTCCCCACATAGGGATAGGTTCAAGGTCGCAAACCATGCCTTCCTCGTGGGCCAGACGGCAGATCTCGGCGTAGTGCGAGACCAGTTCATCCAGTGCATAGGCATTGGCTGTGAATGTAGCGTTCAAGCTCATGTGGGTGCAGCCAAGCTCACTCGCGATCTCGAAAAATTCCAGGGCGGTTGTCGAGTGATCCGCGATGAAGCTGTCATCCATGTTATTGGGGTGCCAATCAGGATTCCATGTGCAGAGAGGATCCAGGCGGCTGATCTTGATCCCGTTATCCTCAGCGATCAGTCGCATGTTCTGAATGGAAAGACCGGATGCCGCGATCCTGGCTACCTCCTGTGGTTGAATAGCAAGTTCATGGAAACCTGCCAACCGAGTAGCTCTTACCTTGTCCGGGAAGGGCAGGTGGAGGACATTAGAAAACGGCATGGTGTATGTCAGGCTGGGCGTCAGGTCTTCTACTCTGTGCGTCATCCGTGCGTCTCAACATAAAACCCCAATGTATTCGCGCGGTTGAGGGGATGTAAGGCCCGGATTAGGAAAACTATTTTCCACAAGCAGCATGGTAAAGCCCGCCTAGCTATGCGCAGCTAAGTCCTTGCTCAGGGCGTGTGTTATCCTCGACCCGAACACTGTTATGCCTAGTTCTTGGCTTGCCCGTCTACCGACGAAGCCTGCGGGCATCATGCTCGGAGCTTTCTGTAGATCATGGCAAAGCCTTTCACTACCCTGGATGACGTAGCTAAAGCTGCTGGGATGTCACGTGCTCAGGTGTCGAGGGCGCTTCGAGGGGATCCTGGTGTTCGGCCTGAAACGCGTGAGCGGATCGATCAGATTGCTTCTGAGCTCGAGTATCGTCCGAACCTGGCTGCTCGGAGTTTAGTCTCCGCCCGATCATCCATCGTTGGGTTGGTGATCGGAGACCCCAACAATGCTTTCCATATCCAGTTGGCTCAGTCGGTCGACAAGAGACTGCTTGCTGCGGGCTTCGAGCCTGTCACTTCCCTACGGCCAGTTGAAGGTAATTCAGCAGCTTTCGAGATAGAAAGGTTGCTTACGCTTCGAGCAGCTGGGGTGATCCTCCTGGGTACTCCGCATCATCCCAAGGTCATTGGCGAGATCGCCGATAAGCTCCCTTGCGTTTTTATCGGAAGCAAACGGGTCGCTCACAAAAAAGTCATCTCAATCGCGGTCGATGACCAGACAGGAGTGCGTCTTGCGATGGATCATCTGTTCGCATTGGGGCACCGAAGAATTGCTCACCTGGCAGGGGGACGCGAGCCTTCCTCCAAAGACCGGGCAAGGTTCTACTGTGAAATCATGAAGGCTGCTGGTTTGAATCCGATCCTGATCAGAGGCGAGCACAATGCCGCGTTCGGTAGGCGAGGAGTGGATGCGCTGTTTGCCCGGGATGAGCGTCCAAGCGCCATCTTCGCCTCGAACGACTTCATCGCTTTGGGTGTTCTGGACAGGTTGAAGGGCATGGGGTTAAGCGTCCCATCTGACGTATCGGTTGTCGGTTTTGATGACATTCCTGATGCCGAAAACAGCCTCTTCTCGCTGACGACTTTAAAGCAGGATACGGATGCCCAGGCCCAGGCAGCTGTTGTGGCTTTGCAGGCGATGTTGGCAGGCAATGCTGCCCACCCCCGCCGTGTGGACATGCCGGTCACTCTCATAACTCGAAAGTCAACTGGGTCAAACTCAGGCTAAGCGAGCCCCGTCACTGTCCGAGATGCAAATAGCTCCCATCTTTTGATATGCGTCACATTGACTCACTTTGTTACAGGACATACCATGCGCCCGTTTCGTAGGCGGCGCTCGGAGAGCGCCGTTTTTTGATCGTCAAATGAGAGCGCTCTCATTGGCGGTGACGTGCTCTAGTCTGCAGGCCGTTCAGGCGTGCAAATGAGAGCGCTCTCATAGAACATGGATGTTCGAAAGTCTGGTTTAGGGACGCGTGGATGGAGCCTCGGGAGAGGGTCTGGCGCAGCGCTTTGGACGGTTTTTGATTGAGGGGCCTGACCCCTCGCGTGAATCTAGGAAAACGCATGAGATTTAAGAGCGTCTTACCGATAGCCATCGGTGTCGTGTTGACGTTGCTTGGCGCAGGGCTCGCCTTTGGTGGAGCCAAACTGATATCGCTGGGCGGCAGCTGGTACTACCTTTTGGCTGGCCTAGCCATGGCGGCTACTGGTCTCACCCTGGTCAAAAAGAAGATCGTTGCGACCTGGATTTCCTTGGCGTTGCTGGTGGCTACCGCGTGCTGGGCATTCTGGGAAGTTGGCTTTGATTTCTGGCAGCTTGTTCCGCGCTTGATCACCTTCATCGTGATTGCATTGGTACTGGTGCTGATCGTGCCGCTGCTTGAGGGTAATCGTCGACTGATGGGCAATCCGGCACGCGCCGCTATCAGCTCGCTCCTCATCATCAGCCTGGTTTGCTTTGGCTACGGTATGTTCCAGCCACATGCAACCGTAGTGGCGAAGAAGGGCAGCACCTCCTCAGTGGTCGTGCCGGATGCAGGTCAATCAGACGGTAATGATTGGACAGCGTATGGCCGCAATACCCATGGTGAGCGTTTCGCTCAGTTCGACCAGATCAACAAGGCCAACGTCAAGGATCTGCAAGTTGCCTGGACGTTCCGTACTGGCGATATGGCGATCAATGGCGCCGAGTACCAGGGCACACCGCTCAAGGTTGATGACACGGTTTACCTCTGCACACCACTTAACAAAGTATTTGCACTTGATCCGGTGACGGGTGCCGAAAAGTGGAAGTACGACCCGGTGATTCAGGAAACCCCGTCCAACCGTACGTGGAAGCGGTGCCGTGGACTTGGCTACTACGATGTAGACAAGGCTCAAGCTGCCGTAGCAAACGGGGATACGGTAGTCGACCCATCGGTAGCTGCTCAGCCTGCTGAATGTCGTCGCCGTATCGTCATGACGACAGTGGATGCTCGCCTGATTGAGCTCGATGCGGATACTGGTAAGACATGCGGTAGCTTTGGTAATCACGGTACCGTTGATTTGCTCAAAGGCATTGGCCCGAACACCGACGGCTCTTACTATCTGACTTCGGCTCCGCTTGTGGCCGGGGACGTGATCATTGTCGGTGGCAAGATCAACGACAACCTCAAGACCGGCGAACCGTCAGGTGTGACGCGCGGTTTTGATGTTCGAACCGGCGAATTGCTCTGGGCTTGGGAGGCGTTGAACCCGAAGCGGGGCGTGCCATTACCTGCGGGTGAAAACTATCCTGCAGAGTCGCCCAACTTCTGGGGTACCGCTTCGTATGATGCAAAGCTGGGGTTGGCCTACATTCCTACAGGCAATCAGACACCGGACTTCTGGAACGGTGATCGCAAGCCTGGCTCGGATGAGTACAACGATTCGATCGTTGCTATCGACGTGAGGACCGGTGTCGATAAATGGCACTTCCGCACTGCCAACAACGACATGTTCGACTACGACGTGTCCGCCCAACCGATTCTGTACGACCTCCCGAACAAAAAGGGTGACACGACTCCGGTTGTGATCGCGATGACCAAACGTGGCCAGATCTTTGTTCTCGATCGACGCGATGGCACCCCTGTGTTCCCGGTGGAGCAGCGCAAGGTTGCAACCGATGGCGTCCCAGGTATGCGGATTTCGCCGACCCAGCCTTACTCACAGCTGTCCGTTGGAGCGGATCGTCTCAAAGAGTCGGATATGTGGGGCGGTACTGTCTTTGATCAACTGATGTGCCGAATCGATTTCAAAGGCATGCGTTGGGAAGGGGAGTTTACGCCGCTGGTTGAAGGCCAGGCCACACTGATCTACCCGGGTTACTATGGGGGCTTCAACTGGGGCGGCGGTGCAATTGATGCATCCACTGGTACCCTGATCGTCAACGATATCCGTATGGCTCAATGGGGTCGTTTTATCAAACAGGATGAGGCCAAGCGCATTGGCCTGGTACCGACTACCGAAGGCGAATATTCCGAGCAGCTGGGCACGCCGTGGGGTGTAGAACGTTCGATGTTTGTGTCGCCGCTGGGCGTGCCATGCTTCAAGCCCCCATTCGGCACCATGACTGCCATCGACCTCACCTCGGGTGAGACCAAATGGCAGGTGCCGATGGGCAGTATTCAGGATGCACCCGTGCACGGCATCGTCCCTGGCGTCTACATGCCGCTTGGCATGCCCACCATGGGCGGGCCGCTGGTTACTAAAGGCGGTTTGACCTTCTTCCACGGCACTCTGGATTACTACATCCGAGCCTTGGATAACGACACGGGTGAAGAGCTGTGGCGCGGTCGTCTGCCGGTTGGTGGTCAGGGCGCTCCAATGTCCTACGTTGGTCGTGACGGCAAGCAGTACATCGTTGTTACCGTGGGCGGGGCAACCCGTACAGGTTCCAACGAAAACCGTGGCGACTATGTGATCGCTTACGCTTTGCCGAGCGCTGGCAAGTAATATCCCTCCCTGGTTGCAGGTCAATGACCTGCAACCCTCCGAGACATTGCGAATCTTGAACAGAATTGCTGCTGGTGCAGGTCACTTAGCCTTTTCAGACCTGCATCTGGATCCTGCTTGTCGCGAGGTTAGCTGCGATGGTAGGCGCATCGTCCTCAAAGCGACGTCATGCAGGCTATTGGAAGCTCTCATAGTTAATCCTGAGCAAATCGTGTCGAGATCCGCCCTGTTCGAGGCGGTCTGGGGTTTCCATTTCGACCCTGGGACAAAGGTGCTGGAAGTGCAGCTAAGCTATCTACGCAAGGTACTCGTCGCCCTGGGCTGTAGCGTACGCATTCATACGCATCGAGGTATCGGTCTCAGCCTGCATGGACAGCGGTAACCCGCCTTCAACTAAATTCAGCGCGTGAAGGCCGGGGGATCAGGGAAAAGTAGCCCTGAGTCACTGCTGCCGGAAAGACGCTCCATAAGCAGATGATGGCAGTCGGCTCGAGCGGTCATCTCTGAGGCGAGACCGGAAGGTTCCGCTTTGCGCTTGCGTGCGATAAAGCCCGCGTTTTTGGAGTTCAGGCACAATCAGCTCGACGAAATCCTCCAAGGTGCCAGGACTGGTGAGCGGGTTCAGCATGTAACCACTTGTTCCCGAAATGCGGGCGTGCTCCTCGATGCAGTCGGCTACTTGCTCAGGCGTTCCTACCAGAATCAAATCTGTACCGCGTGTGACGTTGGCAAAACGCTTCCTGACGTCACCTGCCGTCAACGGCTTGCCGCTGCCGTCTGGTCGCATCATGTAGGAGGTCAAACCTTCGGTATGGGTCGAGAGCGCATCGCCGTCCGCATAGCGGCTAAGGTCGATGCCTGTATCGCCGGCATAGCTGACCAATTGTGCTTCCAGGTGATAGTTGCTCTGGAGCGCGTCATACTTTCTCTGGGCTTCAATCTCTGTTTTCGCCGTGACGATCCGCAGCACCGTAAGCGATTTCACGTCATCCCGAGCACGTCCACGAGCCTGTGCCATCGTCCAGATTTCTTCCAGCCCCTGGCGGATTTCATGTGGGTTGGATTTGGCGATGAAAATCAGCTCTGCATGTTTGGCTGCGAACTCTCGGCCCCGGCCTGACCAACCGGCCTGGATAAGCAGCGGGGTTCGCTGCGGGGAAGGCGCTGTCAGGTGAGGGCCTGCCACGCGGTAGCGCTCCCCGCAATGATTGATCGGTCTCACCCGCTCGCCACGGGCGTAGCGCTGACCCGCTTTGTCCTGCACCACTGCGTCGTCCGCCCAGCTGCCCTCCCAGAGCTTGTAGGCCACATCCATGAATTCCTCCGCGCGTTCGTAGCGGTCGGCATGCTTGAGCATCTCTTCCAGGCCGAAGTTGCGAGCAGCACTGGAAAGGTAGGACGTCACGATGTTCCAGGCGATCCGGCCACCGGTCATGTGATCGAGCGTGCTGAAGCGTCGGGCATGTGTGAAGGGATGCTCGTAGGTGGTGGTAACGGTAGCGCCGAATGCCAGATTCCTGGTGATCGCAGCTAGCCCCGGAATGATCATCAACGGGTCGTTCGCAGGCGCTTCTACCGCCCACTTCACTGCTGCTTCAGCGCTCCCGCCGAAGACGTCGTAGAAGCCCAGGACATCTGCGAAGAAGAGCATGTCGAGGTTAGCCTGGTCGGCGATACGGGCTTGGTTCGACCAGAAATCAAACGTGTTGGCGGCCAGGCGCTCATCAGCTGGATGAGTCCATAGGCTGGGTGCTCCACCGCAGCCAACGCTCGCTTGTTCGTATAGCGCAAACAATAGGGGTTTGGGGTCGGACATCATTTTTCCTGTCTTCATTGATATCAGCTGGCAGCTCACCGCTGATTCTGGAACCCTTTGCCGAAGTGGCGTTCAAGACGGTGCTGAATGAGCTCCAGCCCAATGGACAGCAGCCAGTAGATGAGCGCGGCAGTGGCGAGCATTTCGATATAACGGTATGAGGAGCGTCCGTAGGACTGCGCCAGGAACATCACTTCCCACACCCCCATTACCGAAATGAGCGACGAGTCCTTCAGCATCGAGATGAACTGGCTGGTGGTCGGGGGGATGATCGTCCTCATCGCCTGCGGGAGCACAACATGGAGGAACGCCGAGGTCGGCCTCAAGCCAAGCGCAGCAGCCGCTTCTCGCTGCCCGGGTGGGACAGCCATGATGCCGGCACGAAAAATTTCGCTGAGGTAGGCGCCGTAGTTGAGCGACAGTGCAATGATCCCTGCGCTAATCGCTCCCGGCACCACACCCAGTTGCGGTAAGCCGAGGTAAATGAGCAGGATCTGGATCAACAGCGGCGTACCGCGAAAAAACGATGCATAGAAGCTCGCCACGCCGAACGCCACAGCGCTGCGTGATAACCGCGCCAGCGCCGTAACAAAGCCCAGCAGCAACGAAAACCCTATCGAGCAAATACAGAGGAACAGCGTCAGTGCTGCACCCTGAAGGAAGCCGTTTGGTCCCAGCCGCAGGCCTACAAGGTTGGGCCATTTATCCAGGATGATCGAGAACTTCAGGTCAAAGCTCAGGAAGAAGAAGATGCAAAAGCCAAGCAATGCCCCCCAGGTCAGATACAGGCGGGTCTTGAACCCAAAGGTCCGACCAAGCAGGCTCGATTTCACGTTGGGTGCGAGAACGGACTTTGCGGGATGTGGGTTGAGGACTGTCATTTACTGATATCGGCGCCGATCCACTTCTGGGAAATCTTGGCCAGTGTTCCATCGGCCTTGAGTGCTGTGATGACCTCAGTGACCTTTTCATTCCACTGCGGATCGCCTTTCTCAATAGCGATTACGTTGGGTTCGGCGTACAAAGTCTCGCCTGTGATTTTGAAGCGTGGATCCTGGGCAATACGCTCCTTGGCAGTGATCAGATTGGTGACCATTGCGTCCAGGCGCACGCCGGTGCCCAGTGCCAGATCCTGGAAGGCGACAGTTTCGTTGTCATACGGCGCAGCCTGGGCGTTATCAAACGGGTAGATGAGAGGTTTGTCTTCTGCCCCTTCGATGGTGAGATCTTTGTTCAGGTAAGCCTCGTAGGTCGAGGCGCTAATGACGCCAACTTTCTTGCCTGACAAATCTTTTCCCGAGGTGATGGCGGTGTCCTTGGCGTTGACCACAATCACCGCTGGCGACTGGTAATACTCGACCGGGAAGTCGAACACCTCAGCACGCGCCTTGCTCGGCGTCATTGAGCAGACACAGATATCGTAACGGCCACTCCAGCGGCCTGCGGCGATGACATCCCAAGAGGGCGTTTCGAGCTTGAGCCTCACCCCAAGACGCTCGGCTACGGCCTTGGCGACATCCACGTCAAAGCCATCCAGCTGGTTTTGCTCATTCAAGAATGAGAATGGCGGGTAGTTCTCCATCAGCACGCCGGTAAGCTCACCCTTGCCCTGGACACGATCAAGCGTTGCGCCCGCAAAGGCCGTTGAGGAAGCCACCAGTAAGGCAAGGCCCAAAGGTAAAAGTGGGAAGGCTTTCAACGACTGACACTCCATAGGTTTTGATTTTTAATATTAAAACGCAATATAAAATCAGTTGATACAAACATTATGGAATATGCTTGGTTCCGGGCGCTATATCTACAGTGCTTTGATCAATGCGCGCAGCGGCTGGTATCCCCTTGCTCCGCCGGTGCCTTGCGCGCCGCCGCCAGCAGGGTCGCCAGCACGATTAGCGCTGCACCAACGGCCATGCGCAGGCTCGGCTGATCACCAAACAGCCACCAGGCGCCGATGATCGCGTACACCGGTTCCAGCGCGATGATCATGCCGGCCGTCCGCGCTTCCAGGCCTTCCAGGCTCTTGACGAACAAAAACTGCGACAGCCCGGTGCAGAACACGCCCAGCAGCGCCAGGTTGACCCAGTCGCTGCCCGCCAGGCTGGTGCTGCCCAGGTGGGTGAAGGCAAACGGTGCCACCAGCGCGGCCACCACCACGTTCTGCCAGAAGGCCACCTGCATGGCGTTCATGCTTGATGCATTGCGGCGGTTGGCCACGGTCAGCAGGGCGAATGCCAGGCCCGAACCCAGTCCCCACAGCAGGCCGATGGTGCCGTTGTCCAGCAGGTCGAAAGTCGGCACCACCAACACCAGGCCGGCGGTAACCATCAGCAGCAGCAAACCTTGCACGGCCCCGATACGTTGGCCAAATACACCGCGCTCGATCATGGCAATGAACGCCGGGAAGCTGGCGAAGCCCAGAGTGGCCATCGCCACGCCGCCGACTTTGACGGCAATGAAGAAGGTCACCCAGTGGGCTGCCAGCAGGGCGCCGGTCAGGCCCAGCACCGGCAAATTGCGCAGAGTGAGCGCATCGAGCAGGCGGGTGCCCTTGAGCCCGGCGACGAAGCCCAGGGCAATGAAGGCGAAGGTGGCGCGGCCGAAGGTGATGATGCTGGCGTCGGCGTCGATCAAGTGACCAAGGATGCCGGTCAGGCCGAACAGCACAGCGGCAATATGGGCAACGCACAGGGCGTTACGGTGGCCGGTGGCAGCACCGGCTACGGGGATTGAAGTCGCGATCATGGCAGTCAAGTCTTCACAATGTGGCGCGCGCAAACACTCCCTGCTGGCGCTGCGCAGGCCTCTGATACTGGGAGTTTTTATCGTTATGAGCCCAAGCGAATTGCCCGGTGCAAAAAGGCGCCACAGCGTTGGAATTGTGAAGCGAGGCTGTTTTACTCGCGGCTACCACGTCGGCCAGCCCACGGCGCGGGGCTGGTCGATGTGTGTATTATTTTTGTATACAGGGTTTTGCAGCCGATTGCGGGCGACGTGTGCTTGTCTGATCGCGACATCGGCGGTTGCCTTGCAGCGCCGCGTCATTCGTCGCCGTAGTTCATGATCGACAGCAGGCGTATGGGCACCTGCACCAGTTGCTCAGGGCCATGTGGGGTTTCGCCGTCGAAGGTCAGGCTGTCGCCGGCGTGCATGTGGTAGAGCCGGTTGCCATGGCGATACACCAGTTCGCCCTCCAGCAAGTGGAGGAACTCGGTGCCGGGGTGGGCGAAGGTGGGGAACTCTTCGCTAGCGTCGTCCATGCTCACCATATAGGCCTCGAAGTTCTTCTTCGGCCCCCTGGCGTGATTGAGCAAGTGGTAGGTGTGGCCCTTCTCGGTGCCGCGGCGTACCACTTCCAGCCCTTCGCCGGCCTTCACCAGCAGGGCATTGCCATCGGGCTGGTCATATTGGCTGAACAGCTTGGCCATCGGCATGCCCAGCACGTCACACAGGCGGCTGAGGGTGTCGAGGCTGGTGGACACCTGGGCGTTCTCGATCTTGCTCAGCATGCCCTGGCTGATGCCGGCGATCCGTGCCACATCGGCGAGCTTGAGGGACTGGGCCTGGCGCTGGCGCTTGATCTGCAGGCCAAGGTACTGCTCCAGGCGAAGGCGCGGTTCGGTTTCAGTCGACATCGAATGTCCTGCACAGTTTCAGTTCAAGAATAAAGTTTTCGCACTGGGAAAGTGCGAAATGCAGCTGCGCTGGCCGCTTCTTTCCTCAGGTGAAAACAAGTTTCCCATAAATAGAACAGAAAAACCTGCCTGGGTTTTGTCTTGCCGGTGCCGGCTTCTGCGCGGGCAAGTCCGCTCCCACAGGGCTTTGCGGCGAATCCTGAGGGAGCGGGCTTGCCCGCGCAGAGGCCCCAACAGGCACCCAAGGCGCACCTTGAACAAACTTGGCAAGCGCATTGCATTCCTGAGAGGAAAGTAAGTTTCCCTTGCGGAATCATTGCCCCTTGCCCAGGAGTGTTCAACCCATGTTGCCAGCAGAAACCCAGCGCACCCTCGACCAACACGGCATCAAGTACGTGCTGGCGCAGTTCGTCGACATCCATGGTTCGGCGAAGACCAAATCGGTGCCGGTATCGGGCCTGAAGATGGTAGCCGAGGAGGGCGCCGGCTTTGCCGGGTTCGCCATCTGCGGCATGGGCATGGAGCCGCACGGCCCGGACTTCATGGCCCGCGGCGACCTGTCCACGCTGGTTCCGGTGCCTTGGCAGCCGGGCTATGGCCGGGTGGTGTGCGTGGGCCATGTCAACGGCAAGCCTTGGCCCTACGACACCCGCTACGTGTTGCAGCAGCAGGTGCAGCGCCTGGCCGACAAGGGCTGGACCCTGAATACCGGCCTTGAGCCTGAGTTCAGCCTTTTCCGCCGCGACGAAGGCGGCAAGCTGCAACTGGTGGACGCCTCCGACAACCTCGACAAACCCTGCTACGACTACAAGGGCCTGTCGCGCTCGCGGCTGTTCCTCGAGCGCCTGACCGAGGCGCTGCAGCCGGTGGGCTTCGACATCTACCAGATCGACCACGAAGACGCCAACGGCCAGTTCGAGATCAACTACACCTACAGCGATGCCATGGAGTCGGCCGACCGTTTCACCTTTTTCCGCATGGCCGCCGGTGAGATCGCCAACGACCTGGGCATGATCTGCTCGTTCATGCCCAAGCCCGACCCCAAGCGCGCCGGCAACGGCATGCACTTTCACCTGTCGCTGGCCAGCAGCACCCACAAGAACCTGTTCCACGACCCGTCCGACAGCAGCGGCATGGGCCTGTCGAAGCTGGCCTACCACTTTGCCGCAGGGCTGATGGCACACGGCCCGGCGCTGTGTGCCTTTGCGGCGCCGACGGTCAATTCCTACAAGCGTCTGGTGGTGGGCCGGTCGTTGTCGGGCTCCACCTGGGCCCCGGCCTTCGTTGCCTGGGGGGCCAACAACCGTTCGGCGATGGTACGCATTCCTTATGGTCGCCTGGAGTTTCGCCTGCCGGACGCCGGCTGCAACCCGTACCTGGTCACCGCCGCGATCATTGCTGCCGGCCTGGATGGCATTGACCGCCAGCTGGACCCGGGCGAGATGTGCAATGAAAACCTGTACACCCTCAGCCTTGAAGAAATTGCCGCACGCGGCATCAAGACCCTGCCGCAATCGCTGAAGGAGGCCGCCGACGCGCTCGAAGCCGACCCGTTGTTCCGCGAGGTGCTGGGCGCCGAGATCGTCGACGAGTTCATCAAGCTCAAGCGCATGGAGTGGGTGGAGTACTGCCGCCACGTCTCCGACTGGGAAATCCAGCGTTACACCGAGTTCTTCTGACCGCCCCCAATCCCCTGGGCGGCCAATACGAGAGCGGTCGCCCACTGCCTAGTAAGGAGCATCACCATGTGTGGAATTGTAGGCCTGTACCTGAAAAAGCCCGAGCTGGAAGCCCAGCTTGGCAAGCTCTTCGAACCCATGCTCGAAGCCATGACCGACCGTGGCCCGGACAGCGCCGGCTTTGCCATCTACGGCGACGAAGTGGCCGATGGCTGGGTCAAGCTGACCCTGCAAGCGGCCGATATAAATTACCCGTGGACCACCCTGATGGGCCAGCTGGAAGGGCACCTGGGCTGCTCGCTGGACTGGTTCCAGAACGCCAGCGCCGCAGTGCTCAAGGTGCATACCGATGAAGCTGCGGCCCGCGCCGCGCTGGCTGCGCTCGCGCCGGACGTGCGCATCATGAGCGCCGGGCAGAGCATCGAAATCCTCAAGGGCATGGGCTTGCCGGCGGAAATTTCCAGTCGCTACGGCCTGGCCGGCATGAAGGGCAGCCACATTATCGGCCACACCCGCATGGCCACCGAAAGCGCCGTGACCATGGAAGGCAGCCACCCGTTTTCCACCGGCGCCGACCTGTGCCTGGTGCACAACGGCTCGCTGTCCAACCACTTTCGCCTGCGCCAGGAGCTCAAGCGCGAAGGCATCAGTTTCGAAACCGACAACGACACTGAAGTGGCCGCCGGTTACCTGACCTGGCGCCTGCAGCAGGGTGACAGCCTGGCCCAGGCCCTGGATGGCGCACTGGAAGACCTGGACGGCTTCTTCACCTTTGCCATCGGCACCCGCAACGGCTTTGCCGTGATCCGCGACCCGATTGCCTGCAAGCCGGCGGTGCTGGCCGAGACCGAAGACTACGTGGCCATGGCCTCGGAATACCAGGCACTGGCCGGCCTGCCAGGCATCGAGCACGCCAAGGTCTGGGAACCGGCCCCGGCCACGCTGTACGTCTGGGAACGCGAAAGCGCCTGACCTGCCACCGAACCCCTGGAGAACCATATGAAGACGATCGACCTGTCCAGCACTTCGGTGCGTGTGCTCAACCAGTCCTTGCACGGCGAGGTGCAGGACCTGGAATGGCAAGTGACCCACCCTGGCGGCAAGCACAACCTGGCTGTCGGCATCAACGCTGCCGTGGCGGTGGATATCGAAGGCCATGCCGGCTACTACTGCGCCGGCATGAACCAGCAGGCCAGTGTCACCGTGCACGGCAACGTCGGTGTGGGTGTGGCCGAGAACATGATGTCCGGTTCGGTGCGGGTCAAGGGCAGTGCCTCCCAGGCCGCTGGTGCCACTGCCCATGGCGGGCTGCTGGTGATCGAGGGTGACGCCGGTGCCCGTTGCGGTATTTCCATGAAAGGCGTGGACATCGTGGTAGGCGGCAACATCGGCCACATGAGCTGCTTCATGGGCCAGGCCGGGCGCCTGGTGGTGTGTGGCGATGCCGGCGATGCGCTGGGCGACTCGCTGTACGAGGTGCGCATCTACGTCAAGGGCTCGGTGCAGTCACTGGGCTCGGACTGCATCGAAAAGGAAATGCGCGCCGAACACCTGCAAGAGCTGCAGGAGCTGCTGAACAAGGCTGGCCTGGACCACAAGGCCGCCGATTTCAAACGTTACGGCTCGGCCCGCCAGCTATACAACTTCAAAGTCGACAACGCCAGCGCGTACTGATCCAGGAGCATTCCCATGAGCGAGCAATTCCCCCCGGTACTGCGTGAGTCGGCCACCTTCGATCGCCTGACCATCCAGGAAATCCAGCGTGCCGCCGAAACCGGCATCTACGACATTCGCGGTGGTGGCACCAAGCGCCGTGTGCCGCACTTCGACGACCTGCTGCTGCTGGGCGCCAGCGTGTCGCGTTACCCCCTGGAGGGCTACCGCGAGAAGTGCGGCACGGACGTGGTGCTGGGCAGCCGCTTTGCGAAAAAGCCGATTCACCTGAAAATCCCGGTGACCATCGCCGGCATGAGCTTCGGTGCGCTGTCGGCCAATGCCAAGGAAGCGCTGGGCCGTGGTGCGACCATCGCGGGCACCAGTACCACCACCGGCGACGGCGGCATGACCCCGGAAGAGCGCGGCCAGTCGCAGCATCTGGTGTATCAATACCTGCCATCGCGCTACGGTATGAATCCCGATGACCTGCGCAAGGCCGACGCCATCGAGATCGTCCTCGGCCAGGGCGCCAAGCCGGGCGGTGGCGGCATGCTGCTTGGCATGAAAGTGACCGAGCGGGTGGCCGGCATGCGCACCTTGCCGATCGGCGTCGATCAGCGCAGCGCCTGCCGCCACCCGGACTGGACCGGCCCGGACGACCTGGCGATCAAGATTGCCGAGATCCGCGAGATCACCGACTGGGAAAAACCCATCTACGTGAAGATCGGCGCCAGCCGCCCGTACTACGACGTCAAGCTGGCGGTGAAGGCCGGTGCCGACGTGATCGTGCTCGATGGCATGCAGGGCGGTACCGCAGCGACTCAGGAAGTGTTCATCGAGCACGTCGGCATCCCGATTCTGCCGGCCATCCCGCAGGCGGTGCAGGCGCTTCAGGAAATGGGCATGCACCGCAAGGTGCAGCTGATTGTCTCTGGCGGTATCCGCAACGGTGCCGACGTGGCCAAGGCCATGGCCCTGGGGGCTGACGCGGTGGCCATTGGTACGGCGGCGCTGATCGCCCTGGGTGACAACCACCCCCGCCTGGACAGCGAGCTGAGGAAGATTGGCTCGGCCGCCGGCTTCTATGACGACTGGCAAAACGGCCGCGACCCGGCCGGCATCACCACCCAGGACCCGGAGTTGGCCAAGCGCCTGAACCCGGAGGAGGCAGGGCGACGTCTGGCGAATTACCTGCGGGTGCTGGTGCTGGAGGCCCAGACCATGGCGCGGGCGTGCGGCAAGTCGCACCTGCACAACCTTGACCCGGAGGACCTGGTGGCATTGACCGTGGAAGCGGCGGCGATGGCGCGGGTGCCGTTGGCGGGGACGGCCTGGGTGCCGGGGCAGGCGCAGTACTGATCCACCGTTTTTGGGGCCGCTTTGCGGCCCTTTCGCGGCACAAGGCCGCTCCTACAGGGGATTGCCGTGCCTGAGCTTGCGCGCTCCCCTGTAGGAGCGACCTTGTGTCGCGAAAGGGCTGCAAAGCAGCCCCAAGGGCCCCCACCATTTCCACAGGAGTGACTCGATGAAGCACCTCAGCCTCGCTGTAATGTTGTTAGCCCTGGCCACCCAGGCCACTGCCGCCGAAACCACCCTGGACACCGGCAACACCGCCTGGATGATCTGCGCCGCGATGTTTGTGTTGATGATGTGCATCCCTGGCCTGGCGCTGTTCTATGGCGGCATGGTGCGTGCCAAGAACTTCCTCTCCGTGTTCACCCAGCTGTTCGCCGTGGCTGGGGTTATCGGCATCCTCTGGGTATTGTTCGGTTACAGCCTGGTGGTCGATACCACCGGCATGGTCGAGGGCCAGATCACCTTGAACAGTTTTATCGGCGGGCTGGACAAGGCACTGATGCTGGATATCGGCCATGACAGCCTGGTCGGCACCATCCCCGAAGGCGTGTTTGCGGTGTTCCAGCTGACGTTCGCCATCATCACCCCGGCGCTGATTGCCGGCGGCTTTGCCGAGCGCATGAAGTTCAGCGCTTCGTTGCTGTTCATGGCGGCGTGGTTCGTGCTGGTGTACGCACCCATCGCCCATATGGTGTGGGGCGGGCCGGGGGCGTTGATGGTCAACTGGGGCGTGCTCGATTTCGCCGGTGGTACTGCGGTGCATATCAACTCTGGCGTGGCTGCCTTGGCTGCAGCGTTGATGCTGGGCAAACGCAAGGGCTACCCTCAGGTGGCCATGCCGCCGCACAACCTCGGCTTTACCCTGGTGGGTGCGGGGTTGTTGTGGGTGGGCTGGTTCGGCTTCAACGTGGGTTCGGGGCTGGCGGCCAACGAGGGGGCCGGGGTGGTGATGCTGGCGACCATGGTGGCGGCTTGTGCGGGGATTGTCGGTTGGTTGCTGACCGAGAAGGTGATGCATGGCCGGCCGACTGCCTTGGGTGCAGCGTCGGGGGCATTGGCCGGGTTGGTGGGCATCACACCGGCTTGCGCGTTCGTCGGGCCCCTCGGTGCGCTGGTGATCGGTGTGCTGACGGGGGCCATCTGCTTCTTTGCCGTGACCCGGCTCAAGCAGGCGCTGGGGTATGACGACAGCCTCGATGTGTTCGGGCTGCATGGCGTTGGCGGGATGGTCGGGGCGGTGCTGACCGGGGTGTTCGCAGCGCCATCGCTGGGGGGCTATGTGGAGGGCGTATCGCCCATCGGGCAGGCACTGGTGCAGCTCAAGGGGGTGGTGTTCACCTTCGTGTACTGCTTCGTGGTGAGCTGGGCGATTCTCGGGGCGATCAAGCTGACTGTCGGGCTGCGGGCCAGCCGGGAGGAAGAAGAGCAGGGGCTGGACCTGGCGGAGCACAATGAGCGGGCTTACAACCTCTGATTGATGTGTTGCCAGCACCGGCCCTATCGCCGGCAAGCCAGCTCCCACAGGTACCCACTAGGCCCAGGCCTGGGGTGCTCATGTGGGAGCTGGCTTGCCGGCGATAGGGCCATTACAGGTTGAATCAGTGCCCCATGGCCAACTTGGCACTCGTCTGCCGACGACGGTAGGCACTGTCACGGCTGGCCAGCCACCAGTACAGCGGCGAGGTAATTGCCAGCCCTACCAGCCACGACAGGTCAGCCCCGTTGATGTGCTCGGAAATCGGCCCGACATACAGCGGCGTGTTCATGAACGGGATCTGCACCACGATACCTACCGCATAGGCAATCAACGCCTGTGGGTTGTAACGCCCGTAGATACCGCCATCGACCTGGAAGATCGACTGGATGTCGTAGTCACCTTTGTGGATGACATAAAAGTCGATCAGGTTGATCGCTGTCCACGGCACCAGCACCACCAGCAGCACCAGCACCATGTCGACGAAGTGGCCGATGAAGTCTGCCGAGGCGAACACCGCCACCACGCAGCAGGCCGACAGCACGATCAGCGACAGCACCGCACGGCTCTTGGCAGTAGGAATCCAGCGATAAGCGAAGGTTTGCACCAGGGTGATGATCGACAGCACCGCGCCATACAGGTTGAGGGCGTTGTGGCTGATGACGCTGAGCAGGAACAGCACCAGCATGATCGGGCCCAGGGTGCCGGTGGCCAGCTTGACCGCATCCATGGTGTCCATGCCTGCCGGGATCGCCAGTACCGCCACGGCGCCGAAGATGAACGACAGGCTCGAGCCCAGGGCAGAGCCCAGGTAGGTGGTCCAGAACGTCGAGCTGACTTTCACATCCGCCGGCAGGTAGCGCGAGTAGTCCGACACGTAGGGCGCAAAGGCGATCTGCCACAGCGCCGCCAGCGATACGGTGGCCAGCCAGCCGGCCAGGTTGAAGCTGCCACGGGTCAGGAAGTCGTCGCTTTGCACGTGGGTGAAGATGTAGCCGAAGCCGACCACGATGCCGATGCCCAGCACCCAGGTGCCGATACGGTTGAGCACGTGGATGAAGCGGTAGCCGATGATACCGATGATGCCCGACCCCAGCGCACCGATGACGATGCCCACCGGTACCGGCACGGTGTCTACCACGCCATGCAGCGACTTGCCGGCGAGCACGATGTTGGAAGCGAAGAAGCCGATGTACATGACACCGGCGATCACCACCACCAGCAGCGCACCGAGGGTGCCGAACTGCGCGCGGCTCTGGATCATCTGCGGGATGCCCATTTGCGGGCCCTGGGCCGAGTGCAGAGCCATCAGTACCCCGCCGACCAGGTGGCCGACCAGGATGGCGACGATGCCCCATATCAGGTTCAGGTGAAACAGCTGCACGCCCAGCGCGCCGGTGACGATGGGCAGCGGCGCGATATTGCCGCCGAACCACAGTGTGAACAGATCCCTTACCTTTCCATGGCGGTCTTGCGGGGGCACGTAGCCGATTGTGTGTTTTTCTATCAGGGGTGCCGAATTGGCTGCACTGGTCATGACTGACTCCAAGGCAAGGTAGGGCATCGGGAGCTGCCCGGGGGCGTGCCGGCGATGGGCGACGCGTTCTTGTTGGAGGGATGATGCGGGGCGCGGGGATAACGAGAAATTAGTAAATATGTACCCATAAACCTTAAAAAACCTAAGGCTGACAAAAGCTTAAGCGGGTGACGCTAGCAAGGACGGTGCCAGTTGGCGGCAGGGCTTGGGATAGAGGGGGTGAGCCCTGTGTCGGTAGAAAACGGTGGGCTTTGATGGTGCGTGATGCGCGTTTTCAGGGCAGCTGAATCGTTGCCTGTATAGGCCCTATCGCGAGCTTGCCCGGTGCCACAGGTATGGCGCAGCGTTTAGTACCTGTGGTGAACCTGTGGCAGCGGGCGAGCCCGCGAAAGGGCCAGTACAGGCGATGGAGCTACATCGGCAGCAACCGGTCCTGAATCACTTCTTTCATTACCAGGGTCGAGCTCAGGCGCTTCACGTTGGGAATGCTGGTCAGTTTCTCGTCGTACAGCTTCTGAAACGCCGGCAGGTCCTTGGCCACCACATGCAGCAGGTAATCCGGATCGCCAAACAACCGCTGCGCTTCGACGATCTGCGGGATCTCCGAAAGTGCCGCTTCAAAATCCGCCACTGGCTGGCGGGTGACCTCGCGCAGGGTCACGAACACCAGCGCAGCAAAGTTCAGCCCCAGGGCGCTCGGGGCCAGGCGGGCGTGATAGCCGAGTATCGCCCCGGACTCCTCCAGTGCCTTCAAGCGCCGATGGCACGGCGACAGGCTGAGCCCCACACGCTCGGCCAGCTCGGTTACCGACAGCCGACCGTCTTTTTGCAGCTCGGCAAGTATTTTTCTGTCAGTTCTGTCCATTGAGAAGAATCTTCCGGGAATTGAACGATTGCAGGGAATATACGAAAGAAAATCCCCGAGCGGAATCCGTAATCTTTCGACATCCCAAGGCAGTAGATAAGGAAGATTCAAGTGGCTATCAGTGTGCTGACGGCATTTTGGGCCGTGTCGATGCTGTTTGTGATTACCCCGGGTGCAGACTGGGCTTACGCCATTTCGGCAGGCATGCGCGGGCGCTGGGTGATGCCCGCAGTGGCGGGGATGTTGTCGGGGCATTTCCTGGCGACACTGGTGGTGGCTGCGGGTGTAGGCAGCCTGTTGGCAGGCCACCCGCTGGCGCTGACCCTGCTGACCTTGGCAGGGTGCAGCTACCTGCTGTGGCTGGGCGGCAACCTGTTGCTGAGCCCGGCATTGCCCGAGGCCGGGCAGGGTGGTGAGGGGGAGTCGGGTTCGCGTTGGGCGTTGAAAGGGTTTTGCGTCAGCGGCTTGAACCCTAAAGTGTTCCTGCTGTTCCTGGCCTTGCTGCCGCAGTTCACCGACCCGCAGTCGAGCTGGCCGGTGCCTTTGCAGATCTTGCTGCTGGGCCTGGTGCACCTGTGCAGCTCGCTGGTGATCTACTCACTGGTCGGCTATGGCGCCAAAGCCGTGCTGAGCACCCGGCCGGGGGCGGCGAAGCTGGTCGGGCGGGTATCGGGGGTGGCGATGATTACCGTGGCCCTGGGTTTGATAGCCGGGCAGATCAACTGATTTCACCCGTGACAAATGGCTTCAGATACACTCGCCGCAAACCCTTGCACAACCAGGATGTGCCCCATGCCTGAAACCACCCAACTGCTCACCTTCGCCCTGATCTGCCTCGGCATGGTGCTGACCCCGGGGCCGAACATGATCTACCTGATCTCCCGTTCGATGCATGCTGGCAGAAGGGCGCCGTTGATCGTCCATTGCGCTGCAAGGTATCAGTGGCTGCTGGCCGAGGCGTCTTCGGCCGAGGCCGCAGGCGGATCCTCCTGTGGCAGGTAAAGGGTGAAAGTGGTGCCTTGGCCGGGGATGCTTGCCACCTGTACATCGCCCCCGGACTGCTTGGCAAAACCGAACACCTGCGACAACCCGAGCCCGGTACCCTCACCCGGGGCTTTTGTGGTGAAAAACGGGTCGAAGATGCGCTCCAGCAGCTCGGCGGCAATACCCACACCGCTGTCGCTCACCGAAATCGCCGCGAACCGGGCTGGCGGCGAAGGCTGGCCGCGCAGGGCAGGCAGGCGCTGGTCAGCCTGCAGGCGCAGCTGCAAGGTGCCTTCGCCGGCCATGGCGTCGCGGCCGTTGAGCATCAGGTTGATCACAGCGGTTTCCAGCTGGCTGAGATCGGCGCGGATGTGGCACGGCGCCTGCGGTAGTTGCAGCTCGACCTGAATGCGCGCCCCGGTGGCGGTGTCGAGCATGTCGGCCATGGCCTCCAGCCGTGGCCCGGCCTCGAACACTTCGGGGCTGAGGGCCTGGCGGCGGGCGAAGGCCAGTAGCTGCCCGGTCAGTTTGGCACCACGGTGGACTGTGTCAGATATGGTCTTGATGTAGCGCTCGCGGCGTTTTTCATCAAGGTTGGGGCGCTGCAGAAAGTGCAACGACGAGCGAATGATCGTCAGCAGGTTGTTGAAGTCGTGCGCCACGCCACCGGTCAGCTGGCCGATGGCTTCCAGCTTCTGGGCCTGGCGCAACACTGCCTCGGTGTGCACCAGCTGGGTGGTGCGCTCGTCGACGCGGTGTTCGAGGGTGGCATTCAGCGCCTCCAGTGCAGCCATGGCCTCACGCACTTCGGCATGGGCCTGAACCCGCTGGATATGCGCCCAGCAACGCTCGGTCACTTCGCTGATCAGCGCCTGTTCGTAGTGTGTCCATGTGCGCGGGGCGTTGTCATGGATCGCCATCAGAGCGATGAGGCGGCCGCCTTTGATCAGCGGCATGCAGATGGTGGCGGTAATGCCGATGGCCTGGAAGGTGGCGGCTTCGTCGGCGGCCAGTTCACTGAGGTTGTCGTTGATCACCAGCGGCAGGCCGCTGCGCAGGCGGCTGAGTGCCAGACGGCCGAAGTCGTGCAGTTGGTACTGGCCCACCAGCCTCGGCGAGCCGGGGGCCACCGCGTCGCCACAGATGGTAAAACCGTCCTCGTCAGCGTCCATCACCGCATACGCGCAACTGGAAAGGCCCAGGTGCTCGACCATCATGCGCGTGGTGGTGTCCAGGATCTGGTCCGCGGCGGTGGCGTCGGCTATGGCACGGCCGAGTGCGTCGAGAAAGTTCAGGTGCCTGTTGGCGAGCACGCTGGTGGTGGTTTCGGTGACCGTGTCGAGCATGCCCAGCACCTCGCCATCGAGGCCGCGAATCGGGCTGTAGCAGAAGGTGAAATAGGCCCGCTCCGGGCCGCCGTTGCGGTCGATGATCAGCGGAAAGTCTTCGATGTACACCGCTTCGCCAGCCAGGGCACGGTCAGCCATGCTGCCAATGTCGGCCCAGGCTTCCTGCCACACGTCGCGGAAGGGGATGCCAAGGGCCAGGGGCTTGCGCCCGAGAATCTGGGTGAAGGCATCGTTGTGCAGGGTGAGCAGGTCCGGGCCCCAGAGTACGGCCTGCGGGAAGCGCGAGGCCAGGCACAGGGCCATTGTGGTCTTCAGCGCATCGGGCCAATGTTCGAGTGGGCCCAGGGGGGTGTTGGCCCAGTCGTGGTTGCGGATGCGTTCGGCCATCAGCCCGCCGCCGTCTAGCCATTTCGCCATGTGCTCTGTCGGTCCTTGTTTCAAGGTCTTTAGGGTGCACCGAGAATAGACGGTTGGCGAGTATTTTGTGGTGGTCTATGCTAGCGAATGAAGTGCACCTTGCCGGTGTCATCATTGCCCATGTAAATGCCATACACCCCAGCCTGCCGCTCAAGGATGTAGCGCTCGAGAATCTGCCGGATTGCCGGGTAGTAGATCTCTTCCCACGGAATCTCGTCGGGTTCGAAGAACTTGTACGCCAGGGTCTCCGGCCCGTACTGCCCGGTTTCTTCGGTGACGCTGGCGCGGAAGATGATGTACACCTCGCTGATTTTCGGCACGCTGAAGATGGAGTAGGGCGAGACGATGTCGGCACGCACGCCGCTTTCTTCCCAGACTTCGCGCAGTGCCGCCTGCTCGGTGGTTTCGCCAGCCTCCATGAACCCGGCCGGCAAGGTCCAGGTGCCGGGGCGTGGCGGGATGGCGCGCTGGCACAACAGGTATTTGCCATCGCGCTCGATGATGCAGCCGGCGATGATCTTCGGGTTGATGTAGTGGATGTAGCCGCAGCCGGTGCAGTGCAGGCGTTCGTGGGTGTCGCCTGTGGGAACGCCCCGGGCCAGTTCCGTGGTGCAGTGCGGGCAATAGCGCGGGGCGGTAGGCATGATCAGCGACCTATGCGGGGTTCCTTGAGGGCCAGGGGCTCGACGATGTCGCGCACCTTGGGGTTGTCATCCTGCTTCTGGCGCAGGTAGTCCAGCGCCACCTTGGCGGCAGCGCGGACGTGGTCGACCGAAGCCTGGTGGGCCACCAGCGGGTCGCCGCCCTTGATGGCTTCGACGATCTTTTCCATTTCGCGGTTGCTGGCGCCACGGCGGTTTTCCTGCGAGACCGAGGTGGCGCGCAGGTAGCTGATGCGTGCCTGCAACTGGCGCAGCTGCTGGGCCGCCACCTGGTTGCCGGAGCCTTCCAGCAGCACATCGTAGAAACCTTGTACCGAATCCAGCACCTGTTGCAGCTCGCCTTCTTCCAGCGCTTCGCGGTTCACCTCCAGCGCACGCTCCAGGGCACGAATGTCCTTGGCCTTGGCGTTGAGAGTGAACAGCTGCACGATCAGGCCCTCGAGCACGCAACGCAGCTCATAGATGTCGCGGGCGTCTTCCAGGGTGATGATGGCCACGCGCGGGCCCTTGGCGTCGGCAAACTCCACCAGGCCTTCAGACTCCAGATGACGCAGGGCTTCGCGTACCGAGGTGCGGCTGACGCCAAGGCGGTCACAGAGGTCGCGCTCGACCAGGCGGTCGCCCGGGAGCAGGTGGAAGTTCATGATCGCCGCGCGCAGCTTGTCTAGCACGATTTCGCGCAGGGTAACGGGGTTGCGGTTGACCTTGAAGCTGTCGTCGAGTGGCTGGCGTTTCATCAGGTGCGCTCTTTAAGAGGCTGTTGCGCCAACATCGCGGAACGCCCCGAACCGAGGCTTTCCATGCAGTGGTTCGAACAGCCCGTTGTTATCGGGTTGACTCCGCATCGGCTTCGGCAAACGCTTCACGGGCCAGGCGGAAACTGTCCACCGCCGCGGGTACGCCGCAATAAATACCGACCTGGAGCAGAATTTCGCGAATCTGTTCACGGCTCAGGCCATTGCGCAATGCGCCGCGAATGTGCAGCTTGAGCTCGTGGGGCCTGTTGAGCGCGGAAATCATGGCCAAGTTTATCATGCTGCGCTCTTTGAGCGACAAGCCTTCGCGGCCCCAGACGTGGCCCCAGCAGTATTCGGTGACCAGCTCCTGCAACGGCTTGGTGAACTCGTCGGCGTTCTGGATCGAGCGGTTGACGTAGTCCTCGCCCAGCACCTGGGTACGGATCTGCAGGCCTTTCTCGTACTTTTCATTGCTCATGCGCAGTACTCCGGAATAAAACAGGGGCCGCAACCGAGGGTGAGACGATTAGCGCGACCCCTGAAAACAGGGTCATCGTGTTGGCTTCAAGCTATATCAGCCGAGGGGCGGCAGGGCGCCCAGCTTGCCTTTGTGGTAGACCATCGGCGTCACCGGCTCGGCCGGCAGCACCAGGTTCTTCACTGCGCCGACGATGATCGCGTGGTCGCCGCCGTCATACTCGCGCCACAGTTCGCACTCGATGATCGCCGTCGCCTTGGCCAGCAGCGGGTTGCCCAGCTCGCTCAAGTGCCACTCGACGCCCTTGGCCTTGTCCTTGCCCTTGCCGGCGAAGGCATAGGCCTCGGCAGTCTGTTCGGCGGACAGCAGGTGAATGGCGAACTGCTTGCTGTCACGCAGGATCGGATAGGTGTCGGAGGCGTAGTTGGGGCAGAACAGAACCAGCGCCGGGTCGATCGACAGCGCGCTGAAGGCGCTGGCGGTGATGCCGACAATGGCGCCGTCGGCGTCCAGGGTGGTGACTACCGTGACGCCGGACGGGAAAGAGCCCATCACGTCTTTGTAGATGCCGGGTTCGATCATCTCGTGTTCCTCCTAGCGCATCACGAACGGGTCGGGCATCGGCGCGGTGGACAGGTTGATCCACACGGTCTTCAGCTCGGTATAGGCCAGCACCGAATCGATGCCGCTCTCACGGCCGTAGCCGCTGTTCTTGAAACCACCAATTGGCGCCATGGCCGACACGGCGCGGTAGGTGTTGACCCAGATGATCCCCGAGCGCACGTCGCGGGCCAGGCGATGGGCACGGCCCAGGTCGCGGGTCCAGATGCCGGCTGCCAGGCCGAACTGCGAGTCGTTGGCGATGGCCAGGGCTTCCTCTTCGGTCTTGAAGCGGATGACCGCAGCGACCGGGCCGAACACTTCTTCCTGCATGATGGTCATCGAGTTGCTGTCGCACTCGAACAGGGTCGGCTCGTAGAACCAGCCGTCACCCTCGACCTCGGCACGCTTGCCGCCCATGTGCAATTTGGCGCCTTCAGCCTTGGCCGCAGCCACCAGGCCTTCGACCACGGCCAGCTGCTGTGCGGTGGCCATGGGGCCCATTTCGCTGGCGTCGTCTTGCGGGTTGCCGATGCGGATGCGCTTGGCGCGGGTAACCAGGCGCTCTACGAATTCGTCGAAGATCTCGTCCTGCACCAGCAGGCGCGAACCGGCCACGCAGCTTTGCCCGGAGGCGGCATAAATGCCAGCCACGGCACCGTTGATGGCGCTGTCCAGGTCGGCGTCGGCGAAGATGATGTTCGGCGACTTGCCGCCCAGCTCCAGCGACAGCTTGGCGAAGTTCTCGGCACTGCTGCGTACCACGTGGCGGGCTGTGGCGGCGCCGCCGGTGAAGGCGATCTTGCGCACCAGCGGGTGACGGGTGAGTGCTGCGCCGGTGGTTGGGCCGTAGCCGGTGACCACGTTGACCACGCCAGCCGGGAAGCCAGCTTCGAGGGCCAGCCGGGCCAGCACGAGGATGGTCGCCGAGGCGTGCTCTGAAGGTTTGAGCACGATGGTATTGCCGGCAGCCAGGGCCGGGGCCAGCTTGATCGCGGTGAGGTACAGCGGGCTGTTCCACGGGATGATCCCGGCCACCACGCCGATGGGCTCGTGCACGGTGTAGGCGAACAGGTCGGGCTTGTCCAGGGGCAGGGTGCCGCCTTCAAGCTTGTCGGCCAGGCCTGCGGTGTAGTGGAAGAACTCTGGCAGATAGCCGACCTGGCCGCGGGTTTCGCGGATCAGCTTGCCGTTGTCACGGCTTTCCAGCTGGGCCAGGTGTTCCTTGTTCTCGGTAATCAGGTCACCCAGGCGACGCAGCAGCTTGCCACGCGCGGTGGCGGTGATGCTGCGCCATTCCTTGCTTTCGAAGGCACGCTGGGCGGCCTGCACGGCCAGCTCGACGTCGGTTTCGTCAGCGTCGGGAAGCTGTGCCCAGGCCTGGGCGGTGGCCGGGTTTAGGCTGTCGAAGGTCTTGCCGCTCTGGGCATCGCGCCATTGGCCGTCGATGCACATCTGGAAACGAACGAGGGTCATGCAACAATCCCCTTGGCGGATTCGGTGAGGGTGCGGGCTTGCGCGAGGAAGTCCAGCAGCATCTTGTTGACTTCACGGGGTGCTTCTACCGGCATCATATGCCGTTGCTCGGCGAGGACCACACTGTGCGCACCCGGGATGCTGGCGGCGAGCTGGCGGGTCATGGCCGGGGTGGAGCCCGAGTCGAGTTCGCCCGTGGCGATCAGCGTCGGCACCTGGATGCTGCCCAGGTCGCCGGCGCGGTACATGTCCTGGGTGGCAAACAGCGAATACGTGGTGTGGTAGCCCTGCGGGTCGTTGCTCGCCAGCACCTGGCGAATGGCGGCGACCTGCGCCGGGTTGGCAGCCTTGTACTCACGGCTGAACCAGCGGTCGAGGGCAGCATCGACGTTGGCGTCGGGGCCCAGCTCTGCCGCCTGGGCAGCGCGGGCGATCACGCCGGCACTCTGCTCGGGGGTGCGGTTGAACACGCTGTTGAGCACGACCAGTGCAGCCAGGCGCTGCGGGTAGTTAAGGGCAAAGGCACGAGCAACCAGCCCGCCCATGGAGAAGCCGATCACGGTCGCTTGTTGAATTTGCAGGTGCTCGAGCAGTTCGGCGAGCTGGTCGGCGTAGCCTTCCAGCGGCGTGTCGGCAGCCGGCACGCGGCTTTGACCATGGCCGAGCATGTCGTAGGCGATGACGCGGTAGTCGTTGGCCAGGCCAACGATCTGACCGCCCCACATTTCCTTGTTCAGGCCCACGCCGTGGATCAGTACCACGGGTTGGCCCTGGCCTACGGACAGGTAGCTGGTGCCGGCAGGTGTACGTTCAGCGACAGGCTGAATCATGGAGGGCGCTCCTTGAAGGTCGGGCACGGCGGGAAAGCACGCCACGCCCCGGCCCGTCTTGGTTGTTGTTATTGAGCGTTGGCTTTTTCGGCAGCCAGTTCTTCCAGGTCGATGTAGCGGTTGCCGATGCGCGGGTGCAGGCGGCCACCGTCGGCGGCGCCCAGCACCACGACGATTTCATCGGCGCGCGGGGCGTCTTCGATCTGCATTTCCAGGGTGATGTAGTGCGAACGCAGGCCTTCGTCGTCCTTCTGCATCATCGGGATCTGGATCGAGGTACCAGGGCCGCCGCGCTTGTTGGTGAAGCTCAGGTAGCTCTTGGCCTGGACCGCTTCGCGGTAGTGGTTGCCGAAGCGCAGGGTGTGGATCACCGCCGACGCATGCTCGATCTCGCCGTCGGCGCCGACCACAGCAGCTTTGCCGTAGGCTTCGATCTTGTCGGCACCACCGATAGCGGCGGTCAGGCGCTCGACCATCAGGGCACCCAGCTCCGAGCAGTTGGCGCGGATTTCCGGCTTCAGATCTTCAACAAAACCGCGACCGGCCCATGGGTTCTTTATCACGACGGCCAGGCCGACCATGGTCACCGGTTTGTCGGTGGCCTTGCCGCCTTCGATGCGGGTCTCTTCGGAGTAGGTGACGATCTTGCGGATTTCGAAACTCATGGGTGGCTCCTGGTGAGGGTTATCAGCTCTTGTTGTCTGATGGTATACCATAATATTTGTTGTGCAAGAGGTGTCACGAAATTTCTCTTGCCGGGGGACGAAAGGTGGCCTGATGCCTTGATTTCTCTGTTGTCTGTACTGGCCGCTTCGCGGGCTTGCCCGCTCCCGCAGGGACTGCACAGGTTTCAAAAAAAAGCCCGCTCACGCAGGCCGAAGGGGCCCACGGGAGCGGGCGCGTCCCGCAATGATTCAGGCAATGGGAATTCAGGCGAACGCCGGCACCACTTCCTTGATGAACAGCTCCAGCGACTTCTTCTTTTCGGCGTGGGGCAGGCTGTTGTCGCACCAGAAGCTGAACTCGTCGACGCCGAGCTCCTGGTAGTACTTGATGCGCGCGATAATTTCTTCCGGGGTGCCGATCATGGTGTTCTTGCGGATGTTCTCCAGCTGGAATGCCGGCACTTCGGCAAACTTCGATTCCGGGCTCGGCTCCAGGAAGCCGTTGACCGGTACCGTCTTGTTGCCGAACCAGGCATCGAACGTCCGGTAGAAGCGCGAAATGGCCTGGGCGCCGATTTTCCAGCCTTCAGGTTCCGCCGGGCTGTGCACGTGGGTATGGCGCAGCACCATCAGTTGGGGGCGCGGCACGTCCGGGTTGTTGTCCACGGCGGCCTGGAACTTGTTCTTCAGGTCGAGCACTTCTTCATCACCCTTCATCAGCGGGGTGACCATGACATTGCAGCCGTTGGCCACGGCGAAGTTGTGCGAGTCCGGGTCGCGGGCAGCGATCCACATCGGCGGCGTTGCGTTGAACGGTTTCGGCACGCTGGTGGAGGTGGGGAACTTGTAGACTTCGCCCTCATGGGCGTAGTCGCCTTCCCACAGTTTGCGTACCACAGGCACCATCTCGCGCAGCGCCTTGCCGCCGTCGGTGGCTGGCATGCCGTTGGCCATGCGGTCGAACTCGAACTGGTAGGCGCCACGGGCCAGGCCCACTTCCATGCGGCCGTTGCTGATCACGTCGAGCAGGGCGCATTCGCCGGCGACGCGGATCGGGTTCCAGAACGGCGCAATGATAGTGCCGGCACCCAAGCGAATTTTTTCCGTGCGCGCGGCCAGGTAGGCCAGCAGCGGCATCGGGCTTGGCGAAATGGTGTACTCCATGGCGTGGTGTTCGCCAATCCACACGGTGCTGAAACCGCCGTCTTCGGCCATCAGGGTCAGTTCGGTCAGGTCTTCGAACAACTGGCGGTGGCTGACCTGTTCATCCCAACGTTCCATGTGTACGAACAACGAAAATTTCATGGGGCTTTCCTCAACGCTTGAAAGGGGCTGGCGCCTGGCAGGGTGGGCGCCAGTGGTCACGATTCAGAATAGGCTTCAGGCAAAGGCGGGCAGGCTGGCCATCTTGCCGCGGCAGTACACCATCGGCCGTGGCGCTTCTTCGGGCACGATCAGGTTATGCACCTTGCCGACCATGATGGCGTGGTCGCCACCTTCATATTCACGCCACAGTTCGCATTCGATGACAGCGGTGGCACCGGCCAGGATCGGGTTGCCCAGTTGGCTCATGGACCACTCGATACCGCTGGCCTTGTCCTTGCCCTTCTTGGCAAACGCATAGGCTTCGGCTTGCTGTTCACCGGACAGCAGGTGAATGGCGAAGCGCTTCTGCTTGATGAGCACCGGGTAGGAGTCGGAGGTGTAGTTGGGGCAGAACAGCACCAGCGGCGGGTCCATCGACAGGGAGGAGAAGGCGCTGGCGGTCAGGCCGACAACCGAGCCGTCGTCGTCCAGGGTTGTGATGACGGTAACGCCGGACGGGAAGGAGCCCAGGACGTTCTTGTAGACGGTTGCGTCGATCATCGGGAGTACCTCTAAAAGGCTGCGGTGGTCCGCGGTTTTTATCGTTGATGTGTCTGATGGTATACCGTAATACCTATTTTGCAAGCGGAATTTTCAAGCATGGGTATTGCGCGATGAACGGCGCTAAGCCACGTAGGCCGTGGCTTAGCGCGGTGAGGCGGTTTGTAGAAGGGGTTTCCAAAGCAGATCAGTGGACGCTTTTTCGTGCGGATCAGTGTTGTCAAAAGTTTGGAATACCATAATATGGTCCGCAGCTGAGAGGCCGCCTAGACGCGGTTTCCTTACAAAGATAAAAACGACCTTTCGAGCTGAATCCTATGTCCCAACCGTCATCGCAACACCAGTTTGTCGAGAATCACACGGTCGATTACGTTCCGCCTGCCGAGCGCCACGGGAAGGCGCGCGACCTGTTCACCCTCTGGTTCAGTACCAACATTGCGCCATTGCCTATCGTTACCGGCGCCATGGTGGTCCAGGTGTTCCACCTGAACCTGTTGTGGGGGCTGATCGCCATTGTGCTGGGCCATCTGGTCGGGGGTGTGGTCATCGCCCTGGCCTCTGCGCAGGGACCGCAGCTGGGCATTCCACAGATGGTGCAAAGCCGTGGCCAGTTCGGCCGCTACGGCGCCTTGCTGATCGTGTTCTTCACCGCACTGATCTATGTCGGCTTCTTTATTTCCAACATCGTCCTGGCGGGCAAGACCATTCACGGCATTGCCCCGAGCATGCCAATGCCGGGCGCGATCGTGATCGGTGCCCTGAGCGCCACGGCCATTGGCGTGATCGGCTACCGCTTCATCCATGTCCTGAACCGCATCGGTACCTGGGTGATGGGCTCTGCGCTGCTGGCGGGGTTCATCATGATGTTCGCCCAGGAGCTGCCGGCAGACTTCTTCAGCCGTGGTGCATTCAATCTGTCGGGCTTTATCGCCACCGTGTCGCTGGGCACCATCTGGCAGATCAGCTTCTCGCCGTACACGTCCGACTATTCGCGTTACCTGCCGCGTGAAGTGGGCATTGCCAGGCCGTTCTGGGCCACGTACTTCGGCGCGACCCTGGGCACCATCCTGTGCTTCAGCTTTGGTGCCGTGGCGGTGCTGTGCGTGCCGGAAGGTACCGACGCCATGGACGCGGTCAAGCAGGCCACCGGCTGGCTGGGCCCGATCCTGATGGTGCTGTTCCTGCTCAACATCATCAGCCACAACGCCCTCAACCTGTATGGCGCGGTGCTGTCGATCGTCACCGCGATCCAGACCTTCATCGCCGAATGGACGCCGAGCATCAAGGTGCGGGTGATGCTGGCCACGGTGATTCTGGTGGGCTGCGGGATGGTTGCACTGAACGCCTCGGCGGACTTCATCGGCCACTTCATCGGCCTGATCCTGGCGCTGCTGCTGGTACTGGTGCCGTGGGCTTCGATCAACCTGATCGACTTCTACCTGATCAAGAAAGGCCAGTACGACATCGCTTCGATCTTCAGTGCTGACGGCGGCATCTATGGCCGCTTCAACCACCACGCGATCATTGCTTATGCTTGCGGCATCGTGGTGCAGCTGCCGTTTGCCAATACGGCGCTGTATGTGGGGCCGTATTCGAACATTGTCGAAGGGGCGGACTTGTCCTGGCTGTTCGGGCTGCTGGTGACGGTGCCCTTGTATTACTGCCTGGCGACCCGCGGCAAGGCTGCCGAGCAGGCGGGGCGGGTTGTGAGTGTCAACGACTGACAGATTGACGGTGCTGTAACAGGGGCTGCGCTGCAGCCCATCGCCGGCAAGCCAGCTCCCACAGTGATGGCGTACCCTTCAAGGGCAACGTAGAACCTGTGGGAGCTGGCTTGCCGGCGATGGGCCGCAGGGCGGCCCCGGCTGTATCCGATCAAACCTTGAACTGTGCCACCATGCCATTCAGGTCCACTGCCAACCGCGACAGGTCCTGCGCCGCCGCACTGGTCTGGTTGGCCCCGGCCGACGTCTGCATCGCCAAGTCGCGAATGTTGACCAAATTGCGGTCCACCTCGCGCGCCACCTGCGCCTGTTCCTCCGAAGCACTGGCAATCACCAGGTTGCGCTGGTTGATCGAGGCAATCGCCTCGGCAATTACTTCCAATGCCTGACCGGCGCCCTGTGCCACTTCCAGCGTGCCCGTCGCACGTCCCTGGCTGCTGTGCATCGCGGTCACGGCCCGCTCGGTACCGTTCTGGATACCGGCGATCATCTGCTCGATCTCGGCGGTCGACTGCTGGGTGCGGTGGGCGAGGGCGCGGACTTCGTCGGCGACCACGGCAAAGCCACGGCCCGCTTCGCCGGCGCGCGCGGCCTCGATGGCGGCGTTCAGTGCCAGCAGGTTGGTCTGCCCGGCAATTGCGCCGATCACATCCAGCACGCGGCTGATTTCATTGGCATTGCTGGCCAGCTGTTCGATTTCGGCCGAGGTACCTGTCACGTCGGCCACCAGGTGCTGGATGGAGGCCAGTGCCTGGTTGACCCGGTCACGGCCATCGCGGGTGGTCTGGTCGGCGCCTTTCGAGGCATCGGCGGTGCTGACCGCATTGTTGGCCACTTCCTCGACCGCGGCGGTCATCTGGTTGACGGCCGTTGCGGCCTGGTCGATTTCGGCACTCTGCTGGTGCAGCCCGCGGCTGGTGTCTTCGGTGACCGTGTGCAGTTCTTCCGAGGCCGAAGCCAGCTGGTCGGACGACGCAGCGATCTTGCGCAAGGTGTCACGCAGGCTTTCCTGCATGCGGCCCAGGGCGCGCAACAGCATGGCGGGCTCGTCGCGGCCGGTAACGCTGATTTCGCGTGTGAGGTCGCCGGTGGCTACGCGTTCGGCGACAGCCACGGCATCGGCCAGCGGCACCACGATGCTGCGGGTGAGCACGGTGGCAATGGCGGCCAAGGCAACCATGATCACCAGTAGTGAGACGATGATGGCAGTGAACGCTTCGTCGGCCACATCGCTGCTGCGCTGCGAGGCCTCTTCGGCACCTTTGCTGTTATAGGCAATCAGCGCGGTCAGGGCCTTCATCATGGTGTCGGCGCGCTGCGTGAGCGGGCCGCTTATCTGCTGCTTGGCCTCGTCCATGCGGCCTACGGCAATGTCCTGCAGCACGCTCACCTGCAGGTCAAGGTACTGTTGGTGCGCCTCATCGAAGGTATTGAACAGGGCGCGGTCGTCGGCGGCGATGATGGTGTCGGCGTAGTCTTTCAACCCGTCCTTGAGCTCGGCATTGATGCCATCGAGCATCTGCAGGTTGCGGGAACGTTCGGCGGGGTTGTCGTCCAGTGCGGCGCGCAGGGTGACGGCGCGGGCGCGCCCGAGGTTGCTGCTGATCTCACCCAGCGCTACCACGGCGGGCATCCAGGTGACTCGGATTTCGTCGGTGGCCTTGTCCATCTGGCGGGTTTCGTAAAGTGCGGTAAGGCCCATGACCAGGACCAGGGTGCCCAACAGGGCGAATACGCCGGCAGCACGAATGCCGATCTTCAAATTCCTTAACTGCATGGAATGCTCCTTGACGGTGGCGTGCAGGCGTCAGGAGCTGGCTGCAAAGCCAGGACACCGAGGTGGCGCCAGGCTCTTGATGCACTGCGGGTTAGTAGATTTTTCTCACCCTCTTGCATGGTTTTTCTTTGAATGATGCCATATGGCCATCATTATTGAACAGTCATCCAATGTAACGAAATAATTGACAAAACCGCCATTTTTGACGGTTTTGTCAGGTTTTTAACATCAAGCGATCGGAATCATCGGGTCGGCAGCAGCCAGCGCCAAGCTCCGGTCGGCTGCCGGCGGGTAGATCCACACCGAGTTGATCTGACGCTTCAGTTCCTTGCCTTCCTGGCCCTGCAGTTTCAATTCTCGCTCCCAACCTTCGCTGTACGCCGCGCCCCACTCACCCAGGTCGAGGCAGGTGACGTACTTGGGCTGGCGGTACACCACAGGTGCCACTCCAAGCAGGTCGGCCATGGCGTTGTTGCCACTGTGGCGACCCATCGGGATGGCGTGCTGGCAGGTCATCAGGGCGTGGTTGCCAACGTCGTCGACAGCAGCCCAGGCGGTATCGCCGGTCGCATAGATGTGGTCCTGGCCAATTACCTTGAGGTGCCCGTCGACCTTGAGCCGGCCGAAGTTGTCACGCTCGCCGGCAACCTGCGCGGTCAGCGGGCTGGCCTTGACGCCGACGGTCCAGATCACGGTATTGCTGGCGATGTATTCGCCGTTGTCCAGGTTTACGCCACCGGCGTCGACAGCCACCACCGAGGTGCCAGTCAACCACTGCACGCCAGCAACCTGCGAGGCGGCAACAATCGACGGCTTGATGCCTGCACCCAATGCCGCGCCGATGCTGGCGCCACGGTCTACCAGCAGCACCCGCACATCGGCGTCTGCGAGGATGGCGCGCAGCCGGGCGGGCATTTCGGTGGCCGTTTCGATGCCGGTGAAACCACCGCCGCAGACCACCACGATATTACGGGCAGGTGAAGCGGGCAGGGCGGCCAGGCCCGTCAGATGCTGCTCGAGGCGTACGGCCGACTCCATCTTGTCGACGTCGAAGGTGTGCTCGGCCAGGCCCGGGACTGCCGGGCGCGCTACCTGACTGCCAGCGGCAAGGATGAGGCGGTCGTAGCTGATCTGCTGGCGCTGGCCTTGGCTGTCGATGTAGCTCACGGTGCGCGCATCGGCGTCGATGGCTTCGGCGTTACCGGTGATGAAGTGCACGCCCACTGCATTGAACAGCTCACCTACGGGGGCCTTCAACGTGTGTGCGTTGGCCTCGTAGAAGCGCGGGCGAATGTGCAGTTCCGCTTGCGGCGCGAGCACGCTGATGCTCAGGTCGTCGCGCTGGGCCTGGTCGAGTAGCCGGGCGGCGCTCAGCGCGCTCCACACACCGGCAAAGCCGGCACCGATGATCAGGATGTTGGATTTCATGCAGGTGCTCCGCAGAGGTCGGGGATGAAAAGGTGGCTTCGATCACACGATAGGTGCTGCTCGAATAACTACGACTCTATTGGTCGCAGTTTGTCTCTGCAAGTTTTTTTTCATCATTGCGATGAGGCGAGGCCCAGGACGAGCGTACGCAAAGGCCGTATTTCGTGCTGCCGTGACTGCCGCGGCCAGGGCCGCAAACCTTGCTATCCCCACCCCCATCCGTTATAGATAAAAAAGAAACCATAAAGAAAAGAGGCCATTTCAGCCCCCCATGCACGAGATCACACGTATCTTCCGCCCCTCAGGCCCCCATTTTGCGCCCTGCGCAGATGGATACGGGCCCGCCCCCATGACCCTCTCTCCGCTTTCGAGCCTGTACCACGTGTTGTCGATCCCACCGGTCAAGCTCCTGCTGACCCAGATGCGCAAACGCCCCGTCCCTCCACCTGCACCGTAGCGCCTGAATTCTCTATCACCCCCGGTCTTTTGCCGTTCGGGGTTGGGGAGCCTTTGCATTTTTTCAGCGTTCAACTGTTCAGGAATCACTATGACTCTTCGTGTCGCTATCATCGGTGCCGGCCCGTCCGGCCTTGCGCAACTGCGTGCCTTCCAATCCGCCCATGCCCAGGGCGCACCCATGCCCGAAATCGTATGCTTCGAAAAGCAGGCCGACTGGGGCGGTATGTGGAACTACACCTGGCGCACCGGCCTCGACCAGCATGGCGAGCCGGTGCACGGCAGCATGTACCGCTACCTGTGGTCCAACGGCCCCAAGGAATGCCTGGAGTTCGCCGACTACAGCTTCGATGAGCACTTTGGCCGGCCGATTTCCTCGTACCCGCCGCGCGAGGTGCTGTGGGACTACATCCAGGGCCGCGTGAAGAAGGCCGGGGTGCGCGACTACATTCGCTTCAATACTGCGGTCAAGAACGTCTCCTTTGATGAAAACACCCGCGAGTTCACCGTCAGTGCCCACGACTACAGCGCGGGGCTTGGCATCGAGCAGGTGTTCGATTACGTGGTAGTGGCCAGTGGGCACTTCTCTACCCCGCACGTGCCGGAGTTTGAAGGGTTCGAGCGTTTCACCGGCCGTATCCTGCATGCCCACGACTTCCGCGAAGCGATGGAATTCAACGGCCAGGACCTGCTTATCGTTGGCAGCAGCTACTCGGCCGAAGACATTGGCTCGCAGTGCTACAAGTACGGCGCGCGCTCGATCACCACGGCTTACCGTACCCAACCGATGGGCTACAAATGGCCCAAGGGCTGGGAAGAGCGCCCGCAACTGGTGCGCGTCGAAAACGACCTGGCGTTTTTCGCCGATGGCTCGAACAAGCGCGTGGATGCGATCATCCTGTGCACGGGCTACCAGCATCACTTCCCGTTCCTGCCCGATGAACTCACCCTCAAGACCAACAACCGCCTATGGCCTGCCGGCCTGTACCAAGGCGTGGTGTGGGAGCAGAACCCGCAGTTGCTCTACCTGGGCATGCAGGACCTCTGGTACAGCTTCAACCTGTTTGATGCACAGGCCTGGTTTGCTCGCGACTACATGCTGGGGCGCATCAAGCTGCCGGCCAAGGCTGGCATGCAGGCCGACAGCGCGCGCTGGCGCGAGGATGAGGAGCAACTGGCAACCACTGCTTCGATGTATGAATTCCAAGGCCGGTACATCAAGCACCTGATCGATCAGACGGATTACCCGCGCTTCGACATCGATGCGGTGAACCGCATCTTCCTGCAATGGAAGACCGACAAGAAGCACGACATCATGGGCTACCGTGACAAATCCTACCGCTCGGTGATCACCGGCACCCAAGCGGTACCACACCATACCCGCTGGATGCAGGCGATGGACGACTCGCTGCAGGAGTACCTGCGCGAAACGGATGGCAAGCAAGGCGAGGTGAAGGTGCTGCGCGGGTAGCTGCCGGACCAGCCAGCACGATCAGGATGCGTGCAAGCGGGGGAAGTGTTTTGCCGTACCGACGCTCCCCGCGTATCATTTGCGACAGGGTTGGTCGGAGATTGATATGTCGCTTTACAGTGCTGGCGTCGAATACGGCATCCATTGCCTGCTGTTTCTGGTAGGCGAGGGCGGTGAGAGCCGTGATTCCAGCGTGCGCGACCTGGCCGAGTTGCAGGGCGTGCCGCAGGAATACCTGGCCAAGGTTTTCACCAAGCTGGCACGTGCCGGGTTGGTGGCCGCCACCGAAGGCGTGCGCGGTGGTTTTCGCCTGGCGCGACCGGCGGCTGAAATCAACGTGCTGGATATCGTCAACGCCATCGACGGGCCGAAGAAGATTTTCGATTGCCGCGAGATTCGCGAACGCTGCACGCTGTTCGAGGGCTCGCCGCCCGCTTGGGCGACGGAGGGCACCTGTGCGATTCATGCCGTGATGCTGGGGGCGCAGAAGCGCATGGAGGAGGCGTTGGCGCAGCAGACCATCCTCGATCTGGCGCGGCGTTTCGGGCGCAAGGCCCCGGCTGAGTTCGGTCAACAGGTGAACAGCTGGATGGGGGAGCGGCGCGAGGGTAAAGGTGGCGGGGATATACCGGTCAGCCAGGTCTGAATGTGTTACCTGCACCGGCCTTTTCGCGGGTGAACCCGCTCCCACAGGTACTTCACAGGTCATCAAAGCTGTGGTGACCCTGTGGGAGCGGGTTTACCCGCGAAGAGGCCGGTACAGGAGCAACGCTTTCAGCGCCCTTCATGCTGGCGCCGATACGCCCCCGGCTGCACCCCCACCGCCTTGGCAAATGCCCGGGTAAACGCTGCCACCGACTGATACCCCACCTGCGCACCCACCTGCTCCACGGTATTCCCCGCCCGCAGCAACTGGCTGGCATGGCGCATGCGCAGCGCCAGCAGCACTTGCCCCGGCGATTGCCCGGCCAGTTCATTGAAACGCTTGAAAAACGCCGACCGCGACAAGCCGGTGCAGGCGGCCATGCTTTCCAGTGTCCAGGCTTGCCCTGGTTGCTCGATCAACTGTTCCAGCAACCCGGCAAATGCCGGCTGGCGGGCGAGGGCGATCAGCCCGCCCAGTGACTGCCCGGCATTGACCTGCTGGCGCAACACGTACAGGAACAACAGGTGCGTCAGCCGCTCCAGCAACGTCTGTGACGGCCCAGCGGCACGCCGGCATTCTTCCAGAATCAGCTCGAACAGCGCCCGCGCCGCACTGCCCGTGGGGTCTTCGGCGCGCAGCAGGATCCAGTCAGCCAAGCCCTCGACAATCAGCGAGGACAGGCCGGACTGGAAATGGAAGAAGCCGCACACCAGCCCGACGCCATCGCTGGCCTCGCTGTCCAGTGTCTGCATGGCCTGGCGCGGTTGGGCACAGGCGTCGACCGGGTCCTGATCGCTGGACAATCGGTAGGCAAGGTCGCGCAACAGGAACACGGCATCTCCCTTTTCCAGGCGCACCGCTTGCCGCTGGCCGTCGATGTGCAGCCAGCAATGGCCCTGCACCACCAGGTGGAAACTGGCGCGGCCCATGCCCTGGGTGCTGGCGTGCCAGCCACCGCAGTAGCGGCCGACATGAAACAGGCTGGCATCAAGCTCCAGGCCCTCTAATAACCAATCGACAAGGTGGCTCGACGAAATCATCTAATACAAAGACTCAGGAACAAGGAAAGGCGACTGATGAATATGGAGGGTAATTCTTATAACCAACAGACTGTAGTGACACCCATCAAAGGAGACCACTCCATGTCCTCGCGCATTACTTTACACACGCTGCAGAGTGCTCCGGAAGCGGCCCGGCCGTTTCTGGAGAATGCCCAGAAGAATTCCGGCTTCATCCCCAACCTGCTGGGCGTGCTGGCCAACGCCCCGGCGGCGCTGGAAACCTACGTGACCGTTTCGGCACTCAATGGCAAGTCCGAGCTGAGCCTGGCCGAGCGTGAAGTGGTACAGCTGATTGCCGCCACCCGACACGGCTGCGACTTCTGTGTGGCCGGCCACACCGCCGTGGCGCTGAACAAGGCCAAGCTGCCGCAGGAAGTAGTCGATGCCCTGCGTGCTCGCGGCGAACTCCCCGATGCCCGTTACGAAACCCTGGCCGCCTTCGCCCGTGAAGTGATCGACACTCGCGGTAACGTCAGCGAAGCCACCTACCTGGCGTTCCGTGAAGCTGGCTTCAGCGAAGGCAACGCGCTGGAAGTGATTCTCGGGGTAAGTCTCGCAACCCTCTGCAACTTTGCTAATGTTTTCGCCCAGACGCCGCTCAACGAAGAGCTTGGCAAGTACCGCTGGCAGCCTTCTGCATAGCCCACGTGTGAGAGCGGCCCTGACGCGGTCGTTGTAGGGGCGGCCTTGTGCCGCGAATGGGCCGCAAAGCGGCCCCGGCGTTCCAAAAGGAGCAAGACCATGCAAGATTGTGCATTTCGACACTGGCTGGATGCCAATGCCGAGGCCATCGACCGGGGCCTGTGCGAACCGCAGCAGGTGCTGGCGCAGATCGCCGAATCACAGCTGTTGCGCATTGGTGTCGCCCCGGCCCTGGGCGGCACGGGCGGGCAGGTGACCGATGCGGTCGAGGCGATTGCCGCCATCGCTAGTCGCTCGTTGGCCGCAGCCTTCGTCTGCTGGGGCCAGCGTGCCTTTATCGAATATTTGTTGCACAGCCCCAACCAGCCCCTGCGCGAGCGCCTGCTGCCGCGCCTGCTGACCGGCGAACTTGCCGGCGCCACCGGGCTGTCCAACGCCATGAAGTTTTTGTCCGGTATCGAAGCGTTGCAGGTGCGCGGTCGCCCTGCAGGCGATGGCTGGCACCTGGAAGGGCGCCTGCACTGGGTGACCAACCTGCGCAAGAGCGGTTTTGTAGTGGCGGCGGCCATTGAAGACGAAGCCGGTGGTACGCCGTTTGTACTGGCCATTCCTTCCGAGGCCCACGGCCTGGAGCGCTCCGACGACCTGCAACTGATGGGCCTGCAGTCGAGCAATACGGCGGCGCTGGCCTTTCACCAGGTGCCGCTGGCGCGTGACTGGCTGCTGCACGAAAATGCCCGCGAATTCCTGCCACGGGTACGCCCGGCATTCCTGGCGCTGCAATGCGGCATGGCCATCGGCCTGGCGCGACGAGCGCTGGACGAGGTTCAGGCGCACCTGCACGGCCGCACCTCTTTCCTCGACGAAGCCCGACAGGTGCTCAGCGAGCGGCTGGAAAACACCGTGAGCGAGCTGAAGCAGGGGCTGCTCGATGGCCGCTTCCAGCAACAGCCGGCCGCCCTGTTCAAGCTGCGCATCATCCTGGCAGAAAGTGCCGCCGACGCGGTGCAGCTGGAGCTGCAGGCCAGTGGTGGCAAGGCCTACCTCAGCGAATATGGCGAAGGCTTCGCCCGCCGCTGGCGCGAGTCGGCGTTCGTGCCGATCGTGACGCCGAGCCTGGTGCAACTGCGTGCCGAACTGCAACGCCAGGCGGGCGCGGCATGAGTGAAGTGTTGCTCGAAGCTCGCGACATCAGCTTGGGCTACCCGCGCGAGGGTGGCTGGCAGCAGGTGCTGGCGCAATTCGACCTGCAGTTGGCGCCAGGCGAAGTGGTGAGCATTCTTGGCCCCAGTGGCGTCGGCAAGTCCAGCCTGCTGCGGGTGCTGGCCGGCCTGCAACAGCCTCGCGGCGGCAGTGTCGCCTTGCACGGCCAGGCGCTCCAGGGCCCGCACCCCCGTCTGGCGGTGGCTTTCCAGGACCCGAGCCTGCTGCCTTGGCTGAACCTGGAAAAGAACGTCGCCTTCGGCCTCGACTTTGCCCGCCAGCCCAAGCTGGCCGCTGACGAGCGGCGCGCCCGCATCGACCATGCGATTGCCGCCGTGGGCCTGGCCCACGCCCGTGGCCAGTACCCGGCGCAGTTGTCCGGTGGCATGGCTCAGCGCACCGCACTGGCCCGCTGCCTGGCCCGCCAGCCCGAGGTGCTGCTGCTGGACGAGCCGTTCGGCGCGCTGGATGAAGTGACCCGCGCCGACATGCAGCAACTGCTGCTGCAACTGATCGCCACCCACAACACGGCGGCGGTACTGATCACCCACGATATTGACGAAGCCCTGCTGCTGTCCGACCGGGTCCTGCTACTGGGCAACCACCCAGCGCACATCCTCGGCCAGTGGCACATCGACCTGCCGCAACCGCGCACACAACGGGTCGAAGAACTGGGCGCCCTGCGCATCGAAATCCTCAAAACCCTTCGGCGGGCAAGCCGCACAGTCGAACCTATCTCAACCCCGTTGCCCTCGGAGGCTGTCCATGTGCATGGATGACTGCTGTTCCTCTTCATCGCGTCGTGATTTTCTCAAGCTCGGTGCCATGCTCACGGCCGCTGGCGCGCTGCCATTGCTCTCGAGCCTGCAAGCTCGTGCCGCTTCCGAGCCGGACGCGCCAGTGCGTATCGGCTACCTGCCAATCACAGACGCCACGCCATTGCTGGTGGCGCATAACAACGGTCTGTTCGAGGCCGAAGGCATCAAGGCCGAGCGCCCGGTGTTGCTGCGCAGCTGGGCGCAGGTGATCGAGGCGTTCATCTCCGGGCAGGTCAACGTGATCCACCTGCTGTCGCCGATGACCGTGTGGGCGCGTTATGGCAGCAAAGTGCCGGCCAAGGTGGTGGCCTGGAACCATGTGGGCGGCTCGGGCCTGACCGTGGCGCCCGATATAAGCGACATGAAACAGCTCGGGGGCAAAACCGTGGCCATCCCGTTCTGGTATTCGATCCATAACGTGGTATTGCAGCAGATGCTCAACGACAATGGCCTGACGCCTGTGTCGAAGCCTGCCAATGCGCAGTTGGCCGCCAACGAAGTCAACCTGCTGGTGCTGCCACCATCCGACATGCCGCCAGCCTTGGCCAGCAAGCGCATTGCCGGCTACATCGTCGCCGAGCCGTTCAACGCCCTGGCCGAGAACCTCAAGGTTGGCCGCGTGCAGCGGTTTACCGGCGATGTGTGGCGCAACCACGCGTGCTGCGTGGTGTTCATGCATGAGCATGACTTGAACAATCGCCCCGAATGGTCGCAGAAGGTGGTCAACGCCATCGTCAAGGCCCAGCACTGGACCCGCGACCACCGCGCCGAAGCAGCCGCGTTGCTGTCCAAGGCCGGCCCCAACAAGTACACCCCGCACGAGCCCGCGGTGCTGGCCAAGGTACTGGCCCCGGCCGCCGAGGACCGTGCCGGCTACATTGCCAGTGGCGCCATTCGCCATCAGCAGTGGGACGAAAAGCGCATCGACTTCCAGCCATACCCGTTCCCCAGTTACACCGAAGAGCTGGTCAAACGCCTGAAAACCACCCTGATCGAAGGTGATAACGCGTTCCTTGCCGGGCTTGATCCGGCGCAGACCGCCCGCGACCTGGTCGACGATCGCTTCGTGCGCAATGCCATCGCGGCGGTCGGGGGGCCGTCGGTGTTTGGCATCGCTGACAACTTCGAGCGTAGCGAGGAGTTCGCGGTCTGATGCGCACGCATGTCGTACATGCCGGCCTTGGGCTGGCCGGGTTGTTGGGTTTGTTGCTGTTGTGGTGGGCTGGCGTTGCCGTGTTCGGCCAGGCCGACGGCCTGTCGGCGCGCTTTTCACCGGCGGCAACCTTGGCCAGCCTGGTCGAGCTGTTGGGGCAGGGCGAGGTTTACGGGCACATCTGGGTCAGCCTCAAGCGCATCCTGGTCGGATTGCTGCTGGCGCTGCTGATCGGCGTGCCGCTGGGCTTGCTGGTGGGCAGCTACCGGCACCTGGAGGCGGCAACCACCCCGGCGTTCCAGTTTCTGCGCATGATCTCGCCCTTGTCGTGGATGCCGGTGGTGGTGATGTTGATGGGCGTGGGTGACCAGCCGATCTACTTCCTGCTGGCGTTTGCCGCGTTATGGCCGATCTTGCTGAACACCGCGGCGGGCGTCAGGCAGCTGGACCCACGCTGGCTGCAACTGAGCCGCAGCTTGAGCGCCACGCGCTGGGAAACCTTGTGCAAGGTGATCGTGCCGGGCGTGATCGGTCATGTGTTGACCGGCGTGCGCCTGGCCATCGGCATTTTGTGGATCGTGCTGGTGCCGTGCGAAATGCTCGGGGTGAGTGCGGGGTTGGGGTATTTCATCCTCGATACCCGCGACCGGCTGGCGTATTCCGAACTGATGGCGATGGTGCTGCTGATTGGCGTGCTGGGGTTCGTGCTCGATGCCCTGGCGCGTGCGCTGCATCGGCGATGGGTGCATGGCTGAAAGGCCAATGCGGCTGCTTCGCGGGCTCGCCCGCTCCCCCAGGTACATCACCGGCCTTGGGCCTGACGGTAGTCCTGTGGGAGCGGGCAAGCCCGCGAACAGGCCATCGGATCAATGCACGGTCTTGCGCTGCCGTACACACTCCAGCGCTTGGGCGGCCAGCTCATCCAGCCGTTCATCGCGCATCTGCTCTGCTTCGATCATCGCATCCTCACCCTGCTGGTTAAGCAGGTAGGTGTGAATCTGCATCACTTCAGCGGTTTGATAAATCGGCGCAATGTCCAGGCGCCCGATCAACGCACCACTGGCATGGCCGGTACTGCTCATCAGCACCTGCGGCCCATTGGCGGCCACCACCTGCATGCCCATCGCCTCGAACCACGGCACCTGGCTGGCAAAGGCGTTCAGCTCCACGCAGGCATGCCGAGCCTGCAGGTCGCCCAGCAAGGCGCGGGCGATGCCCTGGCGGCGATGGCTGGCGCGCACGGCAAGAAATGCCAGTGAACACGCCTGCTCATCGTCGTCGGCCGGCAGCGACAGGGCAAAGCCCAGCAACTGGTCCGGCGCCTCTGCATCCAGTGCAAGGGTCAGCGCCACGGCAAGGCCGCGGGTGCCATCCAGTGCTTGCAGGTACTGGTGCACCTCCATGCCGACGCCGTACTGGTACAGCGGGTACAGCGGGTTTTCGGCGGTAATGGCGACACTGCTCAGTTCGCCGACATGGTGGATCACCAGCTCGCGGATCTGGTTCTGGAAAGATTCGGGCGGCACGCTGTCGAGGCGGCTCAGGATGAACATCGGGGGGCGGGCTCCGGCGGGTGGGAATACAGCCCGGGCCAGGTTGGCGCGGGCTGTACAGTTTAACCGGTTTTGCCGTATCAGCCTTGTTGCTGTAGTGCACCAAGCATCAGGTCGAGGTTTTGCACCGCCGCGCCGGAGGCACCTTTACCCAGATTATCGAACACTGCGGTCAGCAAGACCTGGCCATGCTCGGGGTTGGCATACAGCGCCAGGCGCAGGTCGTTGCTGTCGTTCAATGCCTCGGGGTCAAGGTTTGCAGCTGCGCCTTGCTGATGCAGCGGCATCACCTGCACATGGCGTGCGCCCTGGTAATGCCGCTCCAGGCAGGCCTGTAGCTGTTCGGCGCTGACCTGGCCCGGTAAGAGTCGCAATTGCAGTGGGATACTCAGCACGATGCCCTGGCGGTAAGCACCGTAGCCTGGCATGAACACCGGCCGTGCCAACAGCCCGGCATGTTGCTGGATTTCGGGTACGTGCTTGTGCGCCAGCTCCAGCCCATAAAGTTGCAAGACCGGTGCATTACCGGCACCGGGTTGTTCGTGGCGCTCGACCGCCGCGCGGCCACCGCCGGAGTAGCCGGAAATGGCATGGATGCCCAGCGGGTAGTCGGCTGGCAGTAGCCCGGCCTTGACCAGCGGGCGTAGCAGGGCGATGGCGCCAGTGGGGTAGCAGCCCGGGTTGCTGACGCGCTTGCTTTGGGCAATGCGTTCGGCCTGCTGGTCGTCCAGTTCTGGCAGGCCATAGACCCAGCCCGGGGTGGTACGGTGCGCCGAACTGGCGTCGATCACCCGCACCTGCGGGTTGTGGATCGCTGCCACGGCCTCACGAGCGGCGTCGTCGGGCAGGCACAGCAGGGCGATGTCGGCGCTGTTGATGGCCTCGCGGCGGCGCTGCGGGTCTTTGCGCTCGGCCTCGGGCAGGGTAAGCAGGCGCAGGTCGCTGCGGCCTTGCAGGCGGGCGTGGATCTGCAGGCCGGTAGTGCCTTGGTCACCGTCGATGAAGACAACAGGGGTATGCATGGTCAGGGTCCGGTCGGGTTGGGATGGCCCATGCTCGCCTGTGGCTGGACTAAAGGAAATTTGAATATCATGATGCTGATGTTCATTTATTCTGAATGTAGGCCAATAAAGACCATGCGCGAAATCAGCCTTGACCGCCTCCGCACCCTGGTGGTCATAGCCGACCTGGGCTCTTTTGCCGAGGCCGCCCGCCAGCTCAACCTGGCACCGCCCACCATCAGCCTGCATGTGGCCGAACTGGAGGCACGTATCGGCGCCCCGTTGCTCAGCCGCACCCGCGGCCAAGTGCGCCCCACGGCCATTGGCGAAACGCTGCTGGCCCGTGCCCGGCGCCTGCTGGCCGACGCCGACCTGGCGCTGGACGAAGTACGCCGACAAGTCGAGGGGCTGACCGGCCGGGTACGCCTTGGCGCGTCTACCGGTGCTATCGCCCACTTGCTACCGCAGGCACTGGAGCACCTGCGTGCGGACCATCCGGGGATCGACGTGCAGGTGCAGGTGCTGACCTCCCAGGCATCGCTGGGGCGATTGCGTGAAGGGACGCTGGACATCGGCCTGGTGGCCCTGCCGCAGGTCGCCGGCAAAGGGCTGACAGTTACTCCCTGGCGGCGCGACCCGATCCTGGCCTACGTACCGGCCGACTGGCAGCCGCCGACGAAGGTCACACCGGCCTGGCTGGCGCAGCGGGCGTTGATCCTCAACGACAGCAGTACCCAGCTGTCACGGGTTACCGGGGAATGGTTCGCGGCAGCGGGGTTGTACCCCGAGCCGCGGATCGAGTTGAACTACAACGATGCGATCAAAAGCCTGGTCGGGGCCGGGTACGGCGCGACGTTGCTGCCACAGGAAGGCGAGGCCGCCGAACTGGACCGGCGCATTGCGCGCCGGCCGCTGCGCCCAGGGTTGTGGCGGCAGTTGGGTATCGCCTGCCGGGAGGGCCAGGTGGAACGGGCCACGGGGTATGTGTTGCAGGCGTTGGAGCGCTTGCGACAGTAGGGCACAGGCGTCGTACATGCCGCTGCGAGTGCGGGTTTTCATCGATTTCCTGTTCGCCAAGACCGGTTTACCGCTGGGCTGAAGCCCTGCGATTCAACTTTCGGCCAACTATGCTGTTTGCTGCGTCGAGCAAGATACACCTCGACGAACCCTATGGTTTTCCAGGAGAACGCTCCATGAAATCCA
Organism: Pseudomonas sp. YNh; assembly: GCF_037993085.1. Classification (NCBI taxonomy): domain Bacteria; kingdom Pseudomonadati; phylum Pseudomonadota; class Gammaproteobacteria; order Pseudomonadales; family Pseudomonadaceae; genus Pseudomonas; species Pseudomonas sp. YNh. Next base: position 139,341 of record NZ_JBBMRJ010000014.1, read on the forward strand.
CGAAATGCATACCCTTGTTGGTGATTGCGTCCGTCCTCAGCTTTGCCGTACACGCAAGCCCTGCGAGCAACTGTGAGGCCAAGATCAAGGAACTTGAAGATTTCCACAAGGCCAGCGGCCAGGCGATGCATGGCGGCATGGCCCATGACTTCAAAGTCCACCTGCAAAATGCCAAGGATGCTCAGAGCAAGGGTGATTTTACCCAGTGCCAGTCCTCGGCGGACCAAGCCAAGACCATCTATAACAAGGCGCGTAGCAAGTAAGCCTCGGTCGGCCCCTTCGCGGCGTTACCCGCGAAGGGGCCGGTGCAGGATGGCCCGCTGTCAGAACCAGCGATCGTTCTTCTTCCGCCCACGGGTCAACGCCGGCAAGATCAGCCCGGCCAGCAAGCCCGCACCGGCAATGCTGCCGCCATACACCATGTAGCGCATCATCACCTGCTTGTTCTCGTCACCCAGGCGCGCCTGGGTATCGCGCAGCTCCGACTGGCTCTGGTCGAACTGTTCATTCAGCGCCTTGTTGCGCGCTTCCAGTTCGTCGATGAGTTTTTTCCGTGAGTCGAGGGTTTCCTGCATGCCCTGTACCCGGCTCTTCCAGCTGTCGTCGATGGTCTTCAACTGCCCGGTCAGCTCCACGACCTGGGCGTCGAGTTGCGGCAGGCGCTCGTTCTGGCCCGGCACCGCTTGCAAGTCGTTGCTGAGTATCCATACCACATCGCCATTCTGCCCACGCACCTGGCTGTAATTGCCCTGGGTGCCGAGCAGGGTCAACTGTTGCCCCGACTTCAGGGTACCGACGATGCGGTGGCCGTCGGTGGGGCCGCTGCGCACATAGGTACTCAGGCTGTCGCTGACCCAGCGTGCGTCGCTGGCGGGCTCTTCGGCGTGCACCGGCGCAGCAAGGGCCACCAAGGCGGCAATCAGGCCGCCGCGCAGGGCAGGGAGGACGGAAGCGGTTGGGCGGGATTCGGGCATGTTGGGTCTTCGCTGAAACAGGACAAAAGTAGGCCCGATGACTGGGCCGATGAACCGGTCGCTGAGTTGACCGTCAGCCAAAGACCCTTTTTTTGTAGGCAGGTTCACTACCTGATATCGGAAATGTCTGCAGGATGTTGCGGAAACTCGCCCCAGAGCGCTTCGCCTGCGATGACGCAATTGTAATGCACGGATCACCTTGGCGTTATCTGCCGGCCGTCAATCTCGGCCAGCCGACACAACTATAAAGATGACGTACAAGGAGCATCGGATGACCTGCAGATCACCCCTGAAACTGGCTGCGTGCATGGCGCTCTCCGGCGTCGGCAACCTGGCGATGGCGGCGGACGAGGCCGCGCAAGGCTTTATCGAGGGCAGCACGCTCAGCGTGCTCAACCGCAACTTCTACTTCAACCGCGACAACCGCGATTCCGCAGCTCCCACGCACAACCCCGGCAAGCAACCCGATAACGGTTATTCCGAAGCCTGGGCCCACGCCGTCATTGCCCGGTTCGAGTCGGGTTTTACCCAGGGCACCGTGGGTGTTGGCCTGGATGCGTTCGCCATGCTCGGCCTCAAACTGGACACCGGCGGCGGCCGCAATGGCGGGCGCAGTTCGTTCGATGTGTTGCCGGTAGACCATGACGGCCAGGCCCGAGACGCGTACACCAAGGTGGGTGGCGCGGCCAAGGTGCGCCTGTACGACACGGTACTGAAGGTAGGCGATGTGTTCCCGGCCAACCCGGTGGTGGCCGCTGGCGACTCACGGCTGCTGCCGGAAAGCTTCCGTGGCGTGACCCTGGAAAACACCAGTATCAAGGACCTCACCTTGCAAGCCGGGCGCCTGCATGCCATGAGCCAGCCGGTGTCCAGTGATCTGCGGGAGAACTTCGTGACCTTCTATGGCGGCCCGGTCGATTCGCCGTGGATCGCCTATGGCGGCGGTGACTACACGCTCGACGAACATGTCAGCGTCAGCCTGTTCAGCAGCCGGCTCAAGGATGTGTGGAACCAGTACTACGCCGGCACCAGCCTCAGTTGGCCACTGAGCGATGAGCTGGCCTTGATCGGCGGCTTCAACTATTACAAAGCCGTGGATGAAGGGCAGCAGCGGCTGGGCGCCTTCGACAACGACATCTGGAGCGCCAGGCTGGGTGTGAGCTTCGGCGCCCACACCCTGGCGCTGACTCACCAGCGCAACAAGGGCGACGATGACTTCGACTACCTGCGCCAGTCCGACTCGATCTTCCTCGACAACTCCATCCAGTACAGCGATTTCAACTCGCCCAAAGAGCGTTCGTGGATGCTGCGTTATGACCTGAACATGGCCGCCTACGGTATTCCCGGGCTGTCGTTCATGACGCGCTACGGCAAAGGCACCGATGCCGACTATTCCAACGCCAACGCGGTGTACATGCGTCGCGATGCCGACGGCAACCCGCTGACCGACCAGAAGCGCTGGGAGCGTGACATCGAGGTCAAGTACGTGGTGCAGACCGGCGCGGCCAAGGACTTGTCGCTGCGCGTGCGCCAGGCCACCACCCGGGCCACGGCGTTCGAGTCGGACCTGGACGAAGTGCGGCTGATCGTGGAGTACCCATTGTCGATCCTGTGAATTCACCTGGGTAGCGCTGCAGCTCCTTTGGTTTGGGTGGATGTTTTGGCGCTCCGTATGGGGCGCTTTTTTTATGTTCAAGGGTGCGGGCTAGACTCAAGGGTCCACACCCTTCATGGAGCACGGCCATGACTGCCAAGAACACCATCTGCCTCTGGTACGACAACGATGCCGAGGAGGCCGCCAACTTCTACGCCAGCATCTTCCCGGACAGCAAGGTGATTGCGCTGCACAAGGCGCCAGCTGACTACCCTTCGGGCAAGGAGGGCGATGTCATCACTGTCGAGTTCACTGTCATGGGCATACCCTGTGTGGGGCTCAATGGCGGCTCGACGTTCAAGCACTGTGAGGCGTTTTCGTTCCAGGTCAGTACCGAAGACCAGGCCGAAACCGACCGCTTGTGGGATGCGATCATCGCGAATGGCGGCGAGGCCAGCGTGTGTGGCTGGTGCAAGGACAAGTGGGGGATCTCCTGGCAGATCACCCCCCGTATCCTGATCGAGGCGATTGGCCACACCGACCGCGCGGCGGCCAAGCGGGCGTTTGAGGCCATGATGCAGATGGGCAAGATCGATGTGGCCAGGATAGCGGCGGCATTGAAGGGGTGAACCGCAGGCGTTTCATGGGCTGTGGTTATCGATTTGCCCTGGAAAATCGCTTATCGAGGGGGCACAGTTCCATACCTCAAGTGGCGCCCCTGAACCAGACGCTGTACCCGCCCGCTCCTGCAAGGGACCGGGCGGGGCTGGCGTGTCAGGTTTCGGACACTTCGCTCGCTGCTGCCGCCTGCTTCACCGCAGCCTTCTTCTCCTGCACCACGATGTAGAACTCCTCACCATGCTTCACCGCCCCATACAACACGGCCTTCTCGATCAGCTCGTTGCCGCGCAGGTGACGCAGCATCATCGGGTCCTTACGCAGGTCGCGGTACAGCGCCAGGCACAGCAGCACCATCACCACCACAAAGGGCAGGGCCACGACGATGGTCAGGTTCTGCAGCCCGGTCAGCGCCTCGCCCGGGTCCCGCGGGTCGCCGATCGCCAGCATGATCGCCGCCACCGTCCCGGTCAGCGCGCCCCAGAAAATCACCGTGCGCCGCGATGGCGCGGTGGTGCCGTGTTCCGACAGCGTGCCCATCACCAGTGACGCCGCATCGGCACCGGAGACGAAGAAGATGCCCACCAGGATCATCACCAGCACAGAGGAAACCGACGCCAGCGGGTAGCTGTCCAGAAGCTGGTACAGCGCGTGGTTGCTGTTGACCGCACCGTTGGCCAGCTGGAAGGCGCCTTCGCGCAAGGCGTCGATGGATGCACCGCCGAAAATGGTGAACCACACCAGGCTGACCAGGCTCGGCACCAGCAGCACCCCGGTGACAAACTGGCGAATGGTGCGGCCGCGGCTGATGCGGGCGATGAACATGCCCACGAACGGTGTCCAGGAAATCCACCAGGCCCAGTAGAACACGGTCCAGCCGGCCAGCCAGCTGTTCATCTGATCGCCGCCGCTGGCGTTGGTGCGGGCCATCATTTCCGGCAGCATCTTGATGTAGATACCGATCGAGGTCGGCAGCAGGTTGAGCATGAGCAGGGTAGGGCCGACCATGAACACGAACGCCGCCAGCACCAGTGCCAGCACCATGTTGGTGTTGGACAGCCACTGGATGCCCTTGCCGATGCCTGACACCGCCGAGGTGACGAAGGCAATGGTCAGCAGGGTGATGATGGCGATGTAGAACAACTTGCCGGGGCTTTCGACCCAGCCGTTGTATTCCAGCCCGCCGGCAATCTGCAGCGCACCCAGGCCCAGCGAGGCCGCCGAGCCGAACAGCGTGGCAAAGATTGCCATCATGTCGATCAGGCGGCCGAGCGGGCCGTTGGCGTGCTTGCCGATCAACGGCCGGAATGCGGCGGATATCAGCTGCGAGCGGCCACGGCGGTAGGTGCCGTAGGCAATCACCAGGCCGACGATGGCGTACATCGCCCAAGGGTGCAGGGTCCAGTGGAACAGGGTGGTAGCCATTGCCACCTGCATCGCTTCGCTCGTTTGCGCGGTGGCCGAGCCGGGTGGCGGCGTCACATAGTGCGACAGCGGCTCGGCAACGCCGAAGAACATCAGGCCGATGCCCATGCCGGCGCTGAACATCATTGCCACCCAGGACACCGTGCGGAATTCTGGCTGTTCGCCATCACGGCCCAGTGGCACCCGGCCATAACGGCTGGCGGCCAGCCACAGCACGAACACCACGAAAAGCGTCGAGGTGAGCACGAAGAACCAGCCAAAGTTGAGGATGACCCAGGATTGCGCGCTGGAGGCGCTGCTGGCGAGGCTGGCCTGGTTGAGGAAGCCCCAGAGGACGAACGCGATGGCCAGAAGGCTGGTGAAACCAAAGACAATCCAGTCGAGTTTGCCCTCGAAATGCCGGTCCTGGCGGGCTTCTGCGGTTTTCGAGGGGTCTGTCACGCCAAGGTCGAGTGTTTCGGTGATGTGTTCCTTTGCCATGAATGATGAGGCCCCTTTGTGGTTTACCTGCACGCGCAGGCTTCTTGTTGTATGGGCGACCGAGTTCGATGACGGCCTCGGCGTGGAGATTGCCGGCCGATTATCCTGTGCTCGAAACGGCTGTACCTGTCCCGTAAACGTCTTGGGGCGTCCATTGCGCGACCTGCCAAATACTTTTAGTTCTGGGGGCGGTGGCCCTTTCTGCCTCGCGTTCTGGTACCCTGTGGGCATTACCCTGGCCTGCACATCCGGGCACCGTAGAAGCGTTGCTGCTTGTGGGCCAGGCCGCACCAGGAAACGGAGATTCGTCAATGGCCACTGACCGTGTGAGCCTGATTCATTTCGATAAATTGAGCATGAGCCCTGCCGCCGCCGATCGGTTCCAGAAAGCCCTCGATGCGCTGGCAGCGCTCAAGCTGCAGGACCGTTACGTGTACCTCATCGCTCCTTATCTGGGTGATATCGCTGACGCCTCTGACGCTGAGCAACTGGACACCGCCCTGGGCCAGTGCATTCGTGTGGTCGATGAATTGCTGGCTGCCAGGTCGGTCAGCAAAGCCAAGTCCGAAGAAGTACGCCAGGTGTTCCAGAGCGCTGCCGAACGTGCACGGGCAGAAATGCCCGGCTGAGTGGTGGCATGGCCAAAGATATCGACAACCCCTGCGTCTCGTTATGCCAGCTCAACAGCGAGCTGTGCGTGAGCTGTGGCCGTACCCGTGACGAAATTCGCAAATGGCGGGGCATGAAACGCCCGGAAAAGATGGCCACCGTGCAGCGCGCGGCAACGCGCATGAAAGCTATCGCCAAGAAGGCAGCCAAGCGGCAGAATGCTGGCTGATCCTGCGTGCCCTGCACGCGGCCTAGCCTGATTTGCCTGACGAGCCTGAAATGGATTCTCACTCGCTGCTTGCGTTTACCCTGGTCGCTGCCATCGCGATCGCCAGCCCTGGCCCCGCCACCCTGATGGCCATCAACAACAGCCTGGCCCACGGCCAACGGAGCGCGGTCTGGTCGTCGCTGGGCAATGGCTCGGGCCTGTTCTGCCTGTCGGCTGCGGCCATGCTCGGGCTGGGTGCGTTGCTGGCCAGTTCCGAAGTACTGTTCAACGCCGTGAAGATCCTGGGGGCAGGCTATCTGTTCTACCTCGGTGCGCGGCAATTGCTGAAAAAGAGCCCGATGCTGGAGCAGGGCGCTGCTGAGGGCGCTGCCAAGGTACGGCCCACACCGCTGAAGTTGTACAAGTCGGCTTTCCTCACAGCGGTGACCAACCCCAAGGCAACCATGTTCTTCACTGCGCTGTTCCCGCAGTTCATCGACCAAGGGGCGGCACTGTTGCCGCAGTTCCTGACCCTCACGGGGATTTTCGTGGGCTTGTCGCTTGCTTCGCTGAGCTTGTATGCCGCACTGGCGGCGCGGGCCAAGGGTGTGTTGACCCGGCCGTCGATGTCACGCTGGGTGAGCCGCGTGGTGGGCGCCACCTTTATCGGCTTTGGCGCGGCGATTCTGGCGATGCGTCGGCAAGGGGCCTGAGGCGCGACACCTCGAACGGGGCGCCGGTTGATAACTGGCGTCGTGGCCGGCCAAGGTATTGGGTTGGCCTGTTTCTTGGCTGGCCGATGAAAGGCCGCCCCACTAACAACTCTTAGTCCAGACTGTCTACAGCACGCGCAGATGAATGCTGCGGTCGAGCACAGGATGTGGCAGCCTTTGGCCACCACGCCGGGTCGCCGGATGTTACATGTGCCGAGGGTTGTAGATGATCCAGCGTCGCTTGAGCCAAGCCTTGCTGCTGTTGCCTTGCCTGTTGCTGCCTCTGGCGGGCGCAGCGGACGAGCCATGCCGACGGCTGACCGCGACCGGCAACCCGGAATACCCCCCTTACCTGTGGCGCGACCCGCAGAACCCTCAGCAACTGATCGGTGCCAACGCCGACCTCCTCAAGTACCTGGGCAAGCAGTTGGGGCTGGAAATCGAGGTGGTGTACGGCGGCCCCTGGTCGCGGGCGCAGGAAGAAGTGCGCACCGGCCGGATCGACCTGCTGGCCGGGTATTTCATCACCCAGGCCCGGAAGCAACAGATGGACTTCATCGCCCCACCATTCCTGAGTACTCCCAGCGTGGTCTGGGTACGCCAGGACAATGCCTTTGCCTACCACCAGTGGGCAGACCTCAAGGGCCGCAAAGGCGGGACCCTGGTCAACAACAGCCATGGCCAGCAGTTCGATGAATACGCCCAGGCCAACCTCATCCTCGAAGCGGTGCCTGGCGCACGGCAGGCGTTCGAGAAGTTGATGCACAAGCGCAGTGATTACGTGGTGTACGAGCAGTACCCCGGCATGGCGTTGGCGCGCACCCTGGGCATTGCAGCCACTGTGCAGGTGTTGCAGCCCCCGGTGTCCAGCGAAGGGTTGTACCTGGCGATGTCGCATGAATCGCCCTGCAACAAGCCGCAGCTGCGTGAAGCGCTGGCGCGGGAGATGGCGAAGATCGTTGGCGGGGCGTTGCCCGAGCAGATGCTGAAGCAGAACCTGGAGCGGTGGCAGTAACAGCCCCGTACGCGCTCCTACAGGGACCCCGCTTCCTTGGCCTGGCTCACGTTGACCGCACCTGGCAGGGTGACGTCGTTTTTTGCCGCGAGAATCTCGGCCATTACACTGACAGCGATCTCGGCCGGCGTCTTGCTGCCAATGTAGATGCCAATCGGGCCATGCAGGCGCTGCAGCGAGGTCTCGCTTTCGCCGAAGTGTTCGATGAGGCGCTCGCGGCGCAGCTGGCTGTTACGCCGCGAGCCGATGGCGCCAATGTAGAACGCAGGGCTGTGCAAGGCTTCGAGCAGGGCCAGGTCGTCCAGTTTGGGATCGTGACTGACCGCGACGATGGCGCTGCGAATGTCTGCGGCGAAGGCGCGGACCACGTCGTCCGGCATGCCGGGCAGCACGTTGACCCCGGCGATTGCCCAGCCTGCCGTGTACTCCGGGCGCGGGTCGCACAGCGAAACATTGAAGCCGTTGAACAGGGCCATGGTGGCGAGGTACTCGGCCAGTGCGCCGCCCCCTATCAGTAGCAGGCGGTAGCCGGGGCCGAGGGTGCTGAGCATGCGCTGGCCGTCGAAGCTGAACAGTTCGGGTGTGCCGGTGGCACAGAGGCTGGCTTCGCCGCTGCGCAGGTTCAGGTCACGGCGCACCAGGCTTCCGCGGCCGAGGCAGGCCAGCAGTTGGTCCAGGTGCGCCAGTGCCGGGGCGAACTCCAGCACCAGTTCAAGGGTGCCGCCACAGGGCAGGCCAAAGCGGTGGGCCTCGTCGGCGCTGACGCCGTAACGTACCACCTGAGGCTGGCCATCGGGCATGCCGGGGCCGCCGTATGCGGTGGTGTAGCGGTGGATGAGGTCGTCTTCGATGCAGCCGCCGGAGACACTGCCGGCCACGCGGCCGTCGCTGCGCAAGGCCATCATCGAGCCGACCGGTCGGGGGGAGGAGCCCCAGGTACGGGCGACCGTGGCGAGCAGGACGCGGTGACCGGTGGCGAGCCAGTCTCGGGTGGTGCGCAAAACCAACAGATCAATGCTTTCCATTGGGGGTCCATTAAACCAGATGTTCAAGGGTGGCTGTGCTGGCCTCTTCGCGGGTATTACACCCATTTACAGGGCGGCGTGTTTCCTGTGGGAGCGGGCATGCCCGCGAAAAGGCAGGTGCATGAACCACGGCAAATCAGCGCATATGCAAGATGATCGGGCTGCTGCTGGCCGGGTCGGTATGACCACGCAGCTTGCCTACCGCCTGCGCATCCACCGCACCCCCCTGGTTGCCCCAGGCCGTACGCACGAAGCTCAGCACCTCAGCAATGTCCTGGTCACGCAACTGCGCGCGGAAAGCCGGCATGCGATAGGCATCCGGCACCCCGGCAGCCACCACCCGCTGCGAACCATTGAGGGTGATATTGATCGCCGAGGCGTTCTCCTTGGACAGTGCCGAGGTGGCGCCTGCCAACGGCGGCATCCATTCGGCCTGGCCTTTGCCGTCCAGACCGTGGCAAGACGCGCAGTGGGTCACATAGGTGTGCGCCCCCGGGCTATCGAGCCGTGAAGCTGCCGATTCGGCCTGGTATTGCCATGGCGCGCCGTCACGCTGGGGATCGCCGGGCAGTGATTTCAGGTAGTGGGCAATGGCGGCCAGGTCATCATGATGCATGAACTGCGTGGAATTGTTGAACGCCTCGGTCATTGAGCCGAACACCACGGCATGCCGGTTGCGCCCGGTTTTCAGGAACTGCGCGATTTCTGCCTCGCTCCAGCGCCCCAGCCCGGTGTTGTGGTCGGCGCGCAGGCTCGGTGCGTACCAGCCGTCGAGCAGGGCACCGGCCAGGAACGGCTTGCCGCCTTCATCCAGGGCCTTTTCGTTGAAGGCCAGGCCGCGCGGGGTGTGGCAACTGCCACAGTGGCCGGGGCCCTGGACGAGGTAGGCACCCCGGTTCCACTGCGCATCCTGCCCTGCCTTGGCGGTGTAAGGCGTGGTGGCCGCGAACAGGCCATTCCACAAGGCGATTGGCCAGCGCAGGTTCAATGGCCAAGGGATGTCGCTGGCCAGGTTGGCCTGTTGCACCGGTTGCACACCATGCATGAAAAACGCGTATAGCGCCTTTACATCGTCATCGCTGAGCTTGGCGTAGGACGGGTAGGGCATGGCCGGATACAGCCGGCGGCCACCGGGCGCGACACCCTGGCGCACGGCATGGTCGAAATCGGCCAGGCTGTAACTGCCGATACCGCTGTCGCGATCGGGGGTGATATTGGTGGCGTGGATGGCACCCAGCGGGGTGGCCATTTCCAGCCCGCCAGCGAAAGGCTTGCCATCCGGCAGGCTGTGGCAGGCAACGCAGTCACTGAGGCGGGCCACGTACTCGCCACGGCTGACCAATGCCGGGTCAGCGGCGGTGGCCTGTACGTCGGCAAACGGCGTGGCCGGCTCGCGGGTGACATACCAGGCCAGCAGGCCTGCCGCGACCAGGCACGGCAGCGCCAGCCAGCCAGCGGTTCTTGCGAAACGATGGGTCATGGGGCGTCCCTTGTGCGATCAGCTGAAGGTATGGCGGCTCAGTGGCAGGCTGCGTACGCGCTGCCCGGTAAGCTGCGCGACTGCGTTGGCCACTGCCGGGGCGACGGCGGGTAGCGGTGGCTCGCCGATACCGCCCATCTTCGCGCCGCTTTCGACTATGCGCACATGCACCCGGGCCATGCGCGAGGGCGGCAGGATCGGGTACAGGTCGTAGTTGCGTGCGCGTGGCTTGCCATCCACGTATACCGCTTCCTCCACCAGCGTCTGCGACAGGCCAAGGGCAACCGCGCCGTTAACCTGGTGTTCGATGATCGCCGGGTTGACGATGCTGCCCGGGTCGATGGCCTCCCAGATGTCGTGCACCTTGACCTGGCCGTTCTCGATCGATACCTCGGCGATGACTGCCGCCTCCGAGCCGAATGGTGAGGCCATGGCCACGCCGCGTGCCCGTTTACTGCCATCCTCGGCGGTGAACGGCCCGCGTTTCCAGCCACCGGACAAGTCGGCGACCGCGTTCAGCAGGTTGGTCAGGCGCGGGTTGTCGCGCAGCAGGTGCAGGCGTAGCTCGAACGGGTCCTTGCCGCCTTTGTCGGCCAGTTCATCCAGGAATGATTCATAGAAGAAGTCGTTCAGCGAGTTACCCACCGAACGCCAGTAGCCAAGCATGGCCGGGCCTTTGACGTAGATCTGGGCAATGCGCTTGTTGGCGATGGCGTACGCCTTGCCTGATAGCCCCTCAAGCGCGGTCGGGTCGATCTTTTCCCCTTGTTTGCCAGCAAGAGCCTCGGTTGGGCCTTCGGTGGCGCTGACCGCTTCGAGGGCCACTGGCATGCCATCGGCATCCAGCCCGGCGCGGAATTTCACCACTGCGACCGGGCGCAGCACATCACGCAGGAATTCTTCTTCGCGGCTCCAGATGAGTTTTACCGGCCGGCCAACCGCTTTGGCCAAGGCAATGGCTTGCGGATAGGGGTTGGCCGAGTCGTACAGGAAGTGGCGGCCAAAGAAGCCGCCCAGCAGTGGCGAGTGCAGGTTGATGTGCGCAGGCTCCAGGCCGGTACGCTTGGCAATGTCGTCACGGAACATGTCCGGGGCCTGGTTGGGCAGCCAGACGTCCAGGGTGCCATCCGGGTTGAAGCGGGCGAGGGCGGACGGTGGCTCGAGCTGGGCATGGTTCAGGTACTGGTTGTGGTAGCTGGCTTCGACCTTGGTCTTGGCATTGCTCAAGGCGCCGGCGATATCGCCTTCGTTCTCTTCATCACGGGCCGGGCCCTCGACCGTTGCCAAGTGCTCGCGCCAGGCGTCGCTGGAGAAATCGGCCGGCATCGGCCGCACCTTGCTGTCGGCGGTCGGCTCTTGCCAGTCAACCTGAACCGCCTCCACCGCACGCTTTGCGTGCCACCAGCGCTCGGCCACCACCGCCACGGCGCCCGGCAGCTGATGCACCGAATGCACACCTTTCATGGCCTTGACCTGCTCTTCGTTGCGCAGGCTGCCCACGGTCATGCCCAAACGTGGCGCGTGCTGCACGGCGGCGTGGAGCATGCCGTCGACCTTTATGTCGATGCAGTACTGGGCCTTGCCGGTGGACTTGTCGTAGGCATCCAGGCGGCGAACGGGTTTGCCAATCCAGCGAAACTGGCTGGGATCCCGCAGCTTGACACTGGCCGGGTCGGGTACCGGCAGGTCCATGGCGCGCCCGGCGAGGTCGCCGTAGGGTATCGAACGCCCGCTCGTGGTATGTACTACGTTTCCTGGTGTGGTCGAGAGTTCGTCGACCGGCACGCCCAGTTGTTCGGCGCCCGCCTGCAGCAGCATGGCCCGTGCAAGGGCGCCCAGGCGGCGCATGGTCGGGTAGCTCATGCGCACCGACATGCTGCCACCGGTGATGCGCATGCCGTTTTCCATCACTACATAAGCTTCGCCCGGTGGCGCGCTATCGACCACGAAGTTGACGGGGTCGACATCCAGCTCTTCACCCACAATCTGTGCCATGGCGGTGAAGGGGCCTTGCCCGCCTTCCATGAAGGGGCTCAGCAGGCGTACCGTGCCGTCTGGGCGAATCTCCAGAAACGCCGGCACCTGGGTGCCGCGCTCTGCGGTTGCCGCGGCCTGCACGCGGGCCGAGCCCATGGGCAGGCCGAAACCCAGCACCAGGGCGCCGACTGCGGTGCCGGCAAGAAAGCGCCGCCGCGACAGGTTGACGGTTTCGCCCAGTTGCAACTTGAGCAGCTCTGCGGGGCTATCGACTGGCGTGTTCATCAGGCCTGCTCCCCTTGGGCCAGGTCATGCACGGCAGCATGGATGGCGTTGTAGGTGCCGCAACGGCACAGGTTGACCATGGCCGCGTCGATCTGCGCATCACTGGGCTTGGGGGTGTGCTTGAGCAACGCCGTGGCGGCCATGACCTGGCCAGACTGGCAGTAGCCGCACTGGGCCACCTGATGCTCGACCCAGGCCGCAACCACCCGTTTGCCAACGGCATCGGCTTCGATTGCCTCGATGGTGGTGACCTCGCGCCCCACCACACCGGCCACCGGGGTGACGCAAGCGCGGACCACGTTGCCGTCCACCAGCACCGAACAGGCGCCGCACTGGGCCAGGCCGCAGCCGTACTTGGTGCCGGTCAGCCCCAGGTCATCGCGGATCACCCACAGCAAGGGCGTGTCGGCGTCCGCCTCGACCTGGTAGGTCTGCTGGTTAATGCGTAGTTCCATGGTTCACCTGCCAGTCATCGGTTGCTGTCGCTGTGTTTTTTCTGTGTGGGAATACGTTGTTCCCCAGAGGAGAAACGCTAGCACAGGGGGATGACCGCTGGTCTGGAGGCGAGGGCAGGTTCAGAGGATCAGGCAAGCAATCCGGTGGAATGCGCAAGTCTGTACTGGCCCCATCGCCGGCAAGCCAGCTACCAAGTCCCTGTGGGAGCTGGCTTGCCGGCGATGGGGCCAGGCAGGCAAACAGGACTTCTGGCGTAAAAACCCGGATAATGCCGGCCAATTTCGTTTTGCACGCTTAAATCACGGTAACCCCGCATGGAAATCAAGGTCAATTTTCTCGACAATCTCCGTCTCGAAGCCAAGTTCGACGACTTCACGGTGATCGCCGACCAACCGATCCGCTACAAAGGCGATGGTTCGGCCCCAGGCCCGTTCGACTATTTCCTGGCGTCTTCGGCCTTGTGCGCGGCTTACTTCGTCAAGCTGTACTGCCAGGCCCGCGACATCCCCACCGAGAACATCCGCCTGTCGCAGAACAACATTGTCGACCCGGAAAACCGCTACAACCAGATCTTCAAGATCCAGGTCGAGCTGCCCGAGGACATTTCAGACAAGGACCGCCAGGGCATCCTGCGCTCAATCGACCGCTGCACGGTCAAGAAGGTTGTGCAGACCGGCCCTGAATTCGTGATCGAAGTGGTCGAAAACCTCGATGCCGACGCCCAGGGCCTGTTGATGCCGGTGGCGGACAGCAGCACCTACATCCCAGGCAAAGACCTGCCGCTGGAGCAGACCATCGCCAACATGTCGGGCATCCTCGCCGGGCTGGGGATGAAGATCGAGATCGCTTCGTGGCGCAATATCGTGCCCAATGTGTGGTCGCTGCACGTGCGCGACGCGCAGTCGCCAATGTGCTTCACCAACGGCAAGGGCGCGACCAAGGAAGCGGCGCTGGCCTCGGCGCTGGGCGAATTCATCGAGCGCCTGAACTGCAACTTCTTCTACAACGACCAGTTCTGGGGCGAGGAGCTGGCCAACGCGCCGTTCGTGCACTACCCGAACGAGCAGTGGTTCAAGCCTGGCCCGCGCGACGCGCTGCCGGCCGAGATCCTCGACGAGCATTGCCTGGAAATCTACAACCCGGACGGTGAGCTGCGCGGTTCGCACCTGTACGACACCAACTCGGGCAATACTGCGCGCGGCATCTGCTCGCTGCCGTTCGTCCGCCAGTCCGACCAGCAGGTGGTGTACTTCCCGTCCAACCTGATCGAAAACCTGTTCCTGAGCAACGGCATGAGCGCCGGCAATACCCTGGCCGAGGCGCAGGTCCAATGCCTGTCGGAAATCTTCGAGCGCGCCGTGAAGCGCGAAATCCTCGAAGGCGAGCTGTGCCTGCCGGACGTGCCGCAGGAAGTGTTGGCCAAGTACCCGGCCATTGTCGCCGGTATTCAGGGCCTGGAAGAGCAGGGCTTCCCGGTGCTGGTCAAGGATGCCTCGCTGGGTGGCGAGTTCCCGGTCATGTGCGTGACTTTGATGAACCCGCGCACCGGTGGCGTCTTCGCCTCGTTCGGTGCCCACCCGAGCCTTGAAGTGGCGCTGGAGCGCAGCCTCACCGAGTTGCTGCAGGGCCGCAGCTTCGAAGGCCTGAACGATCTGCCGCAGCCGACCTTCGAGAGCCATGCGCTGACCGAGCCGAACAACTTCGTCGAGCACTTCATCGACTCCAGCGGCGTGGTGTCGTGGCGCTTCTTCGGCGCCAAGGCCGACTTCGAGTTCGTCGAGTGGGACTTCTCCGGCCATGGCGAGGACTCCAATGTTCAGGAGGCCGCAACCCTGTTCGGCATTCTCGAAGACCTGGGCAAGGAAGTGTACATGGCGGTGTACGACAACCTTGGCGCCACTGCCTGCCGCATCCTGGTGCCGGGCTACTCGGAAATCTACCCGGTCGAGGACCTGATCTGGGACAACACCAACCGCGCCCTGTCGTTCCGCGCCGACATCCTCAACCTGCACAGCCTCGAAAGCCGCCCCCTCAAGTTGCTGCTCAAGCGCCTGGACAACTGCGATGTGGATGACTACACCACCATCACCACGCTGATTGGTGTGGAGTTCGACGAGAACACCGTGTGGGGCCAGCTGACCATTCTCGAGCTGAAACTGCTGATTTGCCTGGCGGTGCAGCGTTTTGAGGAGGCCAAGGAGCTGGTCGAGGCATTCCTGCAGTTCAACGACAACACCGTCGAGCGTGGCCTGTTCTACCAGGCGCTGAACGTGGTGCTGGAAGTTCAGCTGGATGACGAGCTGGAGATGGATGATTACGAAGCCAACTTCCGCCGCATGTTCGGCAATGCGCGCATGGACGCAGTATTGGGTTCGCTGGACGGCAGCGTGCGTTTCCATGGCCTGACCCCGACCAGCATGAAGCTCGAAGGCCTTGATCGCCATCTGCGCCTGATCGAGAGCTACAAGAAGCTGCACGCAGCCCGGGCCAAATTCGCCTGATAGCTGCTGTCCCACTCGTTACTTTCTGCTGGCTGTACCGCCCTCATCGCCGGCAAGCCAGCTCCCACAGGTACTGCACCCTTGTGGGAGCTGGCTTGCCGGCGATTGGGCCAGCAGCGCTCATATAGCACTTTGATCCTGGCGCTATCCCCAAAGCGTCTTTCCGCTTCGCCTGACAGGCGAGTAAATTAATCCCCCCCAATATATGGCGCGTTAACCGCCAGAAGGACCTCGGCCGCGCACGACAAGAAGGCGCAGACGATGAGCACCCCTTTGGACACCAGTGCCCTTAAAGCCCGCCAGCAGGCCGCGTGGGCCAGCGGTGACTACGCGGTAATCGGCACCACCCTGCAACTGGTTGGCGAACGCCTGGCCGAGGCCTGCGACTTGCGCTGGGACGAGCAGGTGCTGGACGTTGCTGCCGGCAACGGCAACGCCACCTTGGCCGCTGCCCGGCGCGGCTGTCGCGTCACCTCCACCGACTATGTGCCCGAATTGCTCAAGCGCGGCGAAGAGCGCGCGCGGGCCGAGCACTTGAATGTGTTGTTCCAGGCGGCCGATGCCGAAGCGTTGCCGTTTGCCGACGGAACCTTCGATGCCGTGCTTTCCACCTTCGGCGTGATGTTCGCCCCTGATCAGGCGCAGGCCGCACGCGAGCTGGCCCGGGTGTGCCGGCCCGGTGGTCGCATCGGCCTGGCCAACTGGACCCCGCAAGGCTTTGTCGGGCAGATGTTCAAAATTCTAGGCCGGCATGTGCCTCCACCCCCCGGTGCCTTGCCGCCTTCGCGCTGGGGCGATGAGGAGCAGTTGCGGGTAATGTTCGAAGGGGCGCTTGGCGAACTGAAAGTCAGTCGTCAGCAGTTCAACTTCCGCTATCGCTCGGCGGCGCATTTCATCGAGGTGTTCCGCACCTGGTATGGGCCGGTACACAAGGCGTTTGCTTCATTGGGGCCAGAGGCGGCCAGTGCGCTGGAGCGGGATCTGACCCAATTGCTGGAGGAGAACAACGTCGCGGGGCCTTCATCGTTGGTGGTGCCGAGTGAATACATTGAGGTGGTGGTCATTCGGGGCTAGCAGGCGCTTCTTCCAATGCCTCCGCGGGTGGGGGGGCTGCACGGACATTGAAAAGCTTGCAGACGAAGTACCAAGCGATCGCGACCGTTAGGTTGTAGGGGAACAACACGGCCCAGAACGGCAGTTGCCAGTTTTTCTTGCCCTGCATTTCACCGGGCTCGCCGGTACGCCAGGGGGCATAGTGGCGCCAGGCTTCAGCCGGGGTCAGGCAGATGGCGTGCAGCGGCTTGTGCCACCAATTGGGCTCGCCGGGGGGCGGAAGCTTGTCTGGACCGTGGTTCATGAAATGGCGAAGGTACTCCCACACTTCGGCGACGTGTCTGACCCCGGGCTCGGTGGGTTCGTTGCTGTCGACCCAGAGGCAGTCTTCTTGGTGGAGGCTGCCATCCGCTCGGCGAGGGGCGAAG
This sequence comes from Pseudomonas sp. YNh, assembly GCF_037993085.1. Taxonomy (NCBI): domain Bacteria; kingdom Pseudomonadati; phylum Pseudomonadota; class Gammaproteobacteria; order Pseudomonadales; family Pseudomonadaceae; genus Pseudomonas; species Pseudomonas sp. YNh. Next base: position 156,182 of record NZ_JBBMRJ010000014.1, read on the forward strand.
GCGAGGGCGTAGCTGGTGCTGAAGGATGAGCCGCCAAACTCGGTGCGTTTGAAAACGCCTCCGCCAGTGTTACTCCACTCAAAGACGAATATCTTGCTCAAGCGTTGATAGTAAATCTTCTGAGTTGATCGGTTGAAACATATGCCCGATAAGCGCTTTATGAAGTATATTCGGTAAATTAGGAATGGGAGGAATGTGAAGGGCGTGAGTGCGAAGCTGGTCATTAAAAGTGGGTTGGATTCAAAGTACTTCATGAACTCCCCGTCAAATAGATAAGGGTAGAAGCCGATCATTGAGATAGTTATTATTGCGCAGTACAGTTTCCCCATGAATACCGAGTCTGTTACCCATGGGTTTCTCAAACATAAAAAATTGTCGGATAAGCTCAATAGCTGCCCGGTGATAGCGGGCTTGTGTCCTGAACCTGTCTTTGAATTGAACATCCAGATGGTTGCCATGGTCAGCGTTCCAGACGAAAAGTTGCGAGGCTCTCATTGTCTTCGTCCAACCCTTGATTGGCGCTGTAAGCGAGATGCAGTGAGACATGATTTTGGTTGGCTAGCGTGTTCTCGAAATGCAGAACCAAGCCAGCGCCTACGATGTGACCGGTTGAGACGATTGGGAAAACGTCCATCCCTTGGTCGTCACGGAGTGCGCTCAAGCTCCCTGACCATTCACTCACGCCTAGCCTGAAGCCAGGCAGTAGCACTGTGAACTCAACAGTTGGTTGAGGTGTGGCGGCTTCGTTATGTGTAATAGCAGTCCAGTTGGGCAGAGACCAGTGATCATTCCGATGCCATTTAGTGTCAACTTTAGGTAGGCCGAGTGACAGGGCCTGTTCGGCCGATAGTAGTTTTGGTCCGTAATGCTCGTTGTGCCAAGCTTTGATTTCAGCTTGTAGCGACGCGAAAGCAGGAAGTTTCTGCTCATAGTTCAAGGTGATGTCAGGGTGCACCTCTCCATCATTGATTCGATTACCGAAGACGCTGCGTGCTGCCCACAGCTCAATTGGGCTATGAAGGTGCTCGTGTGCCTTTGCGTGTAGATAGAGGCCCCCTGCAATGATGGCTACGCCTACGAGGACAAGGGCGGCTGCGGCCCATCCGGCAAAGGGTACTAACGTTGTAGCGCCCGCAACGGCAAGACCTGCTTCAAGGGCGACAGCAGAGCCGATGGCCATAGTTACCCCTCCGGCCAAGGTGGAGCAACCCGAGAAAGTTGGGCTTCACTCGCGCAGTGGTGGTCAGTTCTATCGATATTGTCCG